>JAUMXK010000048.1 GCA_030535295.1 Eubacteriales bacterium
CCAATACTCTATGCTCCTGCTCTTCCATAATACGATATACCGAGTGACATTTATCGCTTAATGGAAATCTGTCATATCTCTGCTTTTCTCTCCATGGACTTCTCCCTTCATTATAAAACATTTTTCGCCTTTTGACCAGTCATAATTCCGCTCGCTATCTTTGGGGTTGTCTTTAGGGGTTATCTTTTGGGGCACTCCCTTTAGAGCAGGCTCTCCGCCTAAAAAATCTCCTCCAAAGAAAACAGAAAGCAGAATCATCCGCAAAGGCTTTTCCTTTCTCTATTCTAGCAAAAGGATTTGCAAAAGTCGTCCGCTGGTTGTGGAATTTCGTAAAATTTTCATAAATTTTATATTTTTTTTTATTTCGCCCTATGATTTCCAATACCAAAGCACTCTCTTCATTCTTTTATGCAAAAAAGCATCCTACAGAAGTTCCTGCCCTTTCGTCAATGTTTCTCCGACCTTCCAAGGCAGCTCCTATTAGGATGCTTTTCCAATTTTCTTTTCCTATGGTTTTTCACCACTTCATTTATCGGCTAATAGGCGCTGCCGATTTCCGTACGCAGATAATTAATCAAACGATTGATAACCGCTGCCGCTTCGGCTTTGGTAAACCAACGTTTCGGATAAACCTTACCTTCATTATCACCCAGTATCACGCCAATCTTATAGCCTGCCATAATCTCTCTTTTGGCCCAAGGTGCAATTTCCTTGTCATCCAAAAACGGAGTTTGCGGACTGGTAGTCACTCCCAATCGTTCCAAACCGATTACCCGGATGTAAATAGCAAAGGCTTCCTGTCTGGTAATCGGGCGGTCAACGGAAAAATCCGCTCCCGTTCCATCTACCATTCGGATGTCATAAGCCGCCATCACATAAGGGTAGAGCGGATGACTTGGCGGAATATCCCCAAAAATCTGAGGAGCATTCTTTTTCGGGTTTTTGTACTTTGAAACATCCACATTCATAGCCAAACAGAGAGCCTTGACATATTCGCCACGGCTCATAGCCTCAAACTGCATGCCACTGTGCGGAATCTCGGTATAAACGCCCAAACTGTATAACTGTTTCATATCCTCTTCTGCCCAATGTCCTTTTAAAAATTCCAGTTTTTTCGGAATCAGCAACTTTTCAATCGGATTGTGCGGTTGCAAAAGCACCGCTCCTGATTTTTCACTATCTTTCAAATTCGGTTCATAATTCCTAATTTCATAAGATAATGTCGCTTTTCTCTCCAGTCTTTGGTTATAGGTACCGGAAAAACTAATTTGAAAAGGATCCGTGCTTTCGTAATAAATACTCCTATTCGCTTCCAGCTTTGGTTTCATTTGAATATCCCGGTGAAATTTATTTTCCGGAGAATTGATATTAAGCTCCATCACCTGGCTTTCCAGTTTTGACCAAGGCTGCTTAAAGCCTGTAATTTTCCCATTCATGGTCGCATAGTAAGCCTTTTTCCCTTCGTCGATATACTTGGCCACATAAGAAACATCGGTCGCATAGTAATTGACTCCCGGTGTCACATCCTCTGCCGTCGATTTGGAAAATGTAGTAGCTTCCGGAACAAGAGTCAAGGTCTTATCACCAATTTTCAAGGTTTCCACCCAGCCCACCAGCTTGGAATCCTTAATCACTTGATAGCTGTATGGATTCTCCTGCTTGCGGAAAGAGGTATTCAATCTGACCTTACGATCCAAAGTTGCTCCGGCAGCTTCGTTTGTTGCCACAATTTGGTATTCCTCGGCATAAGAACCGCTGTCACTACTAGCAAGTTTAGCGCTATTGATATTGACAGTAATCGTACCGGTCAACTCTATCGGCTTTGCCGAAAAAAATACAACTTCTTTATATTGATAGACTTTTTTCGTTTCTTTTTTGGACGGAACAAATTCTTCCATAATCTTCGGCAAAGATTCTCCTTCGGAAATACCGCCGAAAAAACCCAATTCCCCTTCTGCTGCACTGCTGTCGACACAAAACAGAAGAAACAAGGTCAACCCCCATATCCAAGCTATCTTTGCTTTCCATTTTTTTATCATTTCGTTTCTCCTACTTTTCTACAAAGAACAAATATCCTTCCACACTTCTGTCTGAATCATTCTTTAAACTTTTGACCAAATCTTCGGTTGCCAAAGTACGAATGCTTTCACCCACCTTTAAACTTTCCTTGTCAATTCTCTTATTTTGACTGAAAATCAAGGCTGACGGATGGAAAGTAAGGCTTGCATAGCTGTTGGTCAAACTGAGCGGTACCCATTTTTTCTGCGCTTTTTGATACACAAAGACATCCTTAATCTTGATTTCTCCGCCATCAATAGCATATATCGTTCCTTTGACCCCTTCCTGCAAGTAAGGCTGCTCCAGTACATATTGCGCATGGGTGCCATCTGAGATAATATTATAAACCTTATTGGTATGGGTAATCTCCGAATACGATAGAAACTGTGATTGTGGGATAAATCCATCTTTGGTATAAATCATAGTCTTATAATCCATGACAAACTCTCTCTTAATTGGTGAATACGTCCAGTTCATTCCATTCAAAGCCGCATTTGACTGCACCTGAAAACTCTTCATTTCATCAATCTTAGCAATTCTTCCACGGAAAACCTGAATGGCATCATTTTGTGGCTCAGCAGTCACTTCTACCAGTGCCGCCTTGTCTTCTCCGTTTAAAATAACCCTGGTATAATCCGGCGGAAGTAAACTGGAAAAGCTAACCACATGATTATCCTTTAAAATAATCGTTCCCTCGTCCGTTGTAATCTTGGCCTTTCTGTTTTCCAGACTGAACTGCTTATAATCCGCCACCGTCTCGACACGGTTTCTATCCACCATGGTTTCCCGACTGTCACGGAAACTCAATGTATCGAGCACTTCTCCTGAAAAGAATTTTGTTGTCACCGCATAGCCGGTAAAATCTTCGGAGAACAAATATTTTCTGACATAATCAGCATTTACTCTTTGCCCATTATAATAATATTTCGTTTTTTCATTGTGTTGCAGCACTCTGCTGGCTTGATAATTATCCCAACGACTATGCTGTAGTTGATAGGAATGATTTAAAGTCAATTGCTTTTGTGCCTGATTCAGCAATCCAATATTTCCTTTATAAACATTGGCCACTTGATTTCCCAATTTATCAATACTGATTTCTTTGACTGTCTCTTTCATCGTCCCCGGCTGAATGACCGCTTGTCCGATTAAAAGCTTTACGGTTTGACCCACCGCCAGACGAGCCGCATTGCTTCTTTCCTCGCCGTAGAAAATACCGGCTTTGGGTGACACATTATAATGACTGACCGATTGATTTGGATGTCGAATACTGATTTGCATTCCGGCATCCCCTTGATTGCGTAAGTCTACGATTTGACCAAAATCAATCACATAATTGGTACTGGCGGAAATACTGGTGATATACTCATCATCTTCCTCCGAAACCAGTGCATGAATGATATCTCCCACTTCCAAATCCTCTATTTTGGCATCCGTTGTATCAAACTTATAATGACGGAATAATTCATCAAAGTATCCGGTATCGACCGAATTATCATAATGCGCTTTCTTTTCAATCTTCAAATTACCGATTTGGTACTTTTTATTGAGAATTTTACCATCCCAGGTTTCCAAAACCAAATACTTAAACTCCGGTTGAATTTCTTTGATAATGCCACTGATTTCACCGGTGCGAATAATATCTCCCTGAAAATTGATTTCTGTCACCAATTTATCTTTGACTACTACGGTAATTCTGTGGCTGTAAGGCATATCCTTCAACGGAACAAAACGATTGTTGTACTGAATGGTCATTGCCACCATATCCGGATTTCTCTTGTATAAAGTCGAGGCCATGGTAAAATGGAAGGTATTTTCCCCATCTTTCAAAGTAATTTGTCCCTTATCCAAATTGGTAAACGGCTGTAAACTTCCGGAAAAAGTAAAGGCCTTATCTGCCGCTTTGGTGCTGACATAGAGAAGATTGTCCTTATCATCCACCAAATATTCGACCTTATCCCCTTCTTTCAATTGCAATAGAGTGGTCAAATTTTGGTATAAATAAACCGGAGCGGAAAAAGCCTCTTTCTTTCCATTGCTGCCGATTTGCTCTTCATAAATCCATTTGTCCACTTGCCCTTCCTGATTTCTGACCAAATAAATTCTTTCTTTTTTGGAAGTCTGATTTTGATAAGTGGTAGCATCCTCGATATGGCCGATATAGCCATTTTTCTGCGTAATATTCCGCATTTTATAAAGGTGCTCACCCATATTACTGATCGTCTGTGCTATCTCCGCACGGCTAATCCCTTGTTTCGGAGCAAAACGATGATTGGAGCCCTGCATAATTCCGGCTCGACTGACCGTTTCCACAAAAGGCAAATATTTCGCATCAATATTTTTCCAGTCTTCATAAGCAAAAATCGCCTGATTTTCATACTGCGGACTCAGTTCCGTCACTCCGGCAGAACTTGCCAGCTTTACCAGCCAGGCAGCTACTTCTTCTCTGGTTGCCATATCCTTTCTTCGGAAATTCTCTTTAGTATTTAAAGCACTTTGGTCTTCCGCCAAGGCATCATTTAATTCTTCTCGGCTAATCGCTCCCAATTGCTGTGCTAAAGTCAAATAACCCTTAGACCAAAAATCCAAATTGCTTGGCGCAGTTTCTCCGGCCGGAATTCCCTCAGCCGCCTTTTTCGCATCCGCCTCTTTGCCAATTGCTCTTATCAGTAAGGCCAGAGCCTCTTCCTTACTAACTCTTTGGTTTGGACGAAACGCATAGCGTCCGTTTTCTCGATATCCCTGAATAATACCAAGTGCCCCCAAACGGGAAACCGCCTCCTTCGCCCAATGACTGCCCGAGAGGTCACTGAAATTCAGATTATTACGAATGGTATCCCCAAGGAGCAAGCCACGATAACTTGCCTTAACTTCTGCCGCTACAATACCCTGGTCTTCGGGAATCGCCGAATAAACCGGTTGCAATAAAAAGCTCATACTTAAAGCAAGGGCAAGCCACTTATGCCCTCTTCTTTTCCTCTTATTGTCCTGTTTCACTTTTTTCCTCCAAACTCTATCTTCTGATTTCTACACCAACTATATTACTTCTTTAGCGGAGTCGCAACAACATGCAACAAATTTCTTCCGACCTTGGAACGATTGAGTTCCACCTGATAATCAACCGTCAATTCAAAACCACCTTCCAGCGGTTTCAAATCCACATCCTTCGTGTGACTAATCATTTCAAAACTGCCAAACGGCGTTTCATAAGGTACAATATGCGAAACTCCCCTCTCAAACAACAAGTGGGAATTATTCTTGCCATAGCGAAAAATCGACACCAAATCACCATCGGTCTTAATCAAAGTCTTAATCGGATTCTCCTCATCCAAAACATTATCAATATAAGAAAGATATACCTTACCGTCCTTGACCTTATATTGTCCGGTTGTCACAATCTCCATCGCCTCTCCGTCCAAAGCCTCTTGCTTACCGGAAATGCTTACTTTTACATTTTCTTCCATAGATACTCCTCATTTATTTCTTTTATTTCACTTATTTTACTTATTTTATTTATTTCTCACTCCGTTTTCCCACCGTCTTTTTTCTCTATCCTGCTCTAAACAGGAGAACAGGAGAGCAACTTGTCCTAACTTTTTGCAATGAGCTGATTATCCGAAAGCATATCTTAATCTAACACAATAATATCGGCAAATCTCAAGTTCCTCTTTAGTCAGCCTCCGCATTCTAAGCAAATCTTAACTCTAAATCCTGACACTCCAAATCCTAACTGCAAATAATCTCCACCAGCTCCTTTGGCTGATGAACAACATAAGAAATCTCCCTGCCCTTGACATCATCCAGCTTGCGAAAACCCCATGTCACAAAAGCGGCATCCACTCCTGCATTTTGAGCCGTTTCCACATCTACCTCCGAATCCCCGACATAAAGAATCCTGTCCTTTGCAATCCCTGTTCGTTCACTGATTTCCCGTACCGCATACGCATCCGGCTTAATCGGCAGATTGTCTCTGGCTCCCAGTGCCGCCTGCCATTGCCACTTGGCATAATAATCCGCCATAATCTTTTTTACCATATAATCAATTTTGTTGGAATTGACCGCCAACAAAATCCCCTTTTCGCTCAAAGCATCCAGCATTTCAGCGATGCCGTCATATAATCTCAAACCGACCTGATAATGCTTTTCATAAGCAGACACCAACTCCCGATAATAGTCGTCAACACCATCTCTTTCCAAAATCTCGCCGGGCAAAGCTCTCTCTGCCAGTTTCTTTAGGCCATTTCCCACAAAATAATAATAATCCGCCTTGGTATGAACCGGATAGCCATGCTGCTTAAGAACCGCATTCATTGCCGCTCCGATTCCCTCAATCGAATCCAGCAAAGTTCCATCCAAATCAAAAATTACCAGTTGATATCGATTCATCACATACTCCTTGCCTTTCTATCTTTCGCATTTCTTATCCATGCTCCTCTCCTATCTGAGAAAAGCTTTATCTTTTATTATATTGGAATTTGAGAGAAAAAGCAAATTCCCTCGGCTGAAATTCCCATAAATTTACCTAAATTTTCCATTTTTTGAAACTGCTGGCAAATCGAAACCTGCATATCATAGATATCCCAAAAAGAATATAGCTTTTCCATTTAAAATTTGATATAATACCCAAAAAGGGGGAATTGCTATGAACATACATGAATTCTGGGATAAATTAAAATCAACCGAATATAAGAAAACCAAGCCTCGTACTGCCTTTGCGGAAGTATTAATCGAAAATCAAAGCATCATGCTCAGCCCCGAAAGCCTATATTTGAAAACCAAAGAGCGTTTTGATAAAACCAATCTCTCCACCATTTACCGAAACCTGGAGACTCTGACAGCACTGGACATGCTTTATAAGCTGACTACCGAAGACGGTGCCACCTTATATAAACTGAAATGTGCCAGCAATGAACATCATCATCATATCATCTGCACCAAATGCGGCAAAGTGCTGGATATCCATTATTGTCCATTTCACACCTTTTCCGATTTGGCCGCTGAAAAAGGATTCATTATCTCCGAACATCGCCTGGAATTATTCGGTCTCTGCAAAGACTGCCAGTAAAATGATTTGCATAGTGAAAAGAAGTTTCCATATACATAAAGCAAATCATTAAAATGATTTGCATAGAGAAAAGAAGTTTCCATATATATATATAAGGCAAATCAGTAGAATGATTTGCCTTATATATATATAAAATTCTATTCAAAATCCTGATAAACTTCAATGCCATTCATTTGCATATTGTAAACCGCAAAGACATTCATCATTTCCGCCTGATGATTGGTCATAGGCAAATCAAATGTCTCCACCGCCGACAACGGCAACATCAGTCTGGAAGAAATGTTTTGTTCATTAAAATATGTCTTTAATGTCAAAGCAAATGTCATCACACAAATATCCGTCACAAGACCTGTAATCACGAAATTGGTGACTTCCTTATGTTGAGCTAGCCATTCCTGAAATCCCTTTGCCATAAAGCCATTGGTGCAATTTTTATAAATCACTCTCGCTCTGTCACTGTCCTCTACTACAAGTTCCTTGACCAATTCCGTTTCTTTTGTGCCTTGCAGGCAGTGCGGAACATAAGCCGAAAACTCGGTACTGTCTTGGGTATGACAGTCCACAAAATAAATCTTGTGAAAATCCTTACTTCTCTCGTTCAGCCTTTTTACATCGTCCAAAATCGTCAATGCTCTATCACTCGAAAGAGGACCGATATTGACAAAGCCCTCTATTACATCCACAAAAACAATCGCCGTCTTTTCCGGCTCCAATTCCTCTATGGAAAGTTTCGGCAAGGTCTTCCATCCCTCTTCTATCGCCAACAAACTCCGCATCGCATCTTCTTTTTTATGAAATAAATTCAGTTTCATCCCGGCTCCTTTCCTTCCTCTCTTTATAAGAGAAAGTATCTCTGAGCGACTCAAAGATACTTTCAAACATCCCAATCGTATTATGACTCGAAAAACTACGCTTCCAGAGCCGATTGAATATCCGCCAAAATATCCTCGACATTCTCAATTCCGACCGACAAGCGAATCATTCCTTCGGAAATGCCCGCCTTTTCCAGCTGCTCACTGCTTAGCTGACGATGGGTAGAAGTCGCAGGATGTAAAATACAGGAACGAATATCCGCCACATGCACTTCATTGCTGACCAATTCCAGATGGTCTATAAAACGCACTGCCGCCTGCTTTCCCCCCTTGATGACAAAGGTCACCACTCCGGAAGAACCCTTCGGCATATACTTTTGCTGTTTTGCGTGTTCATGACTGCTCTCAAGGCCCGGATAATTGACAGACTCTATCTTATCCGAAGCTTCCAGTAATTTAGCAACTGCCAACGCATTCTCCGAATGTGCCTTCATTCTCAGTGTCAAAGTTTCCAGTCCGAGGTTCAAAAGAAAGGTGGTAAGTGCCGGTGGATAAACTCCAAAATCACGCATCAATTGTACTCTTGCTTTGACAATATATGCCAACGCACCAAAGTTCTCACAATATTTGACTCCATGATAGGATTCATCCGGCTCGGTAAATTCAGGGAATTTCCCATTTGCCCAATTAAATTTTCCGCTGTCTACAATCACACCGCCAACCGCAACTGCATGCCCATCCATATACTTGGTGGTGGAATGCACTACAATGTCGGCACCATGTTGAATCGGATTGCAAAGAGCCGGCGTTGCCAAGGTATTGTCCACAATCAGAGGCAAATCCATTGCGTGGGCGGCTTTTGCCCATACCTCAATATCAATAATATTCAAAGTCGGGTTGGAAATCGTTTCCGCAAACACCAATTTTGTATTATCTTTGCAAGCCGCTTTGATTTCCTCTTCCGTACTGTCCGGAGAAATAAAGCTACATTCGATTCCAAGCTTTTTCAAGGTCACGGCAAATAAATTAAAAGTTCCTCCATAAATTGCCGTGCTGCTGACGAAATGATCGCCGCTCTTTAAGATATTTAAAAAGCTGAGTAATGTGGCCGCTTGACCCGAAGTGGTACAAAGTGCCGCCACTCCGCCTTCCAACTCTGCAATCTTTTTTTCCACCGCATCTACGGTAGGATTGGATATTCTGGAATACATATGTCCGCTTGCCGTCAAATCAAAAAGCTTTCCCACATGTTCCGTACTGTCATAAGTAAAAGTAGTCGATTGATAAATCGGCAAAACACGTGGCTCCCCGTTCTTTGGGGTATAACCTGCATGCAATGCCAGAGTTTGCTGTCCGTATTGTTTTTTCTCTGTCATTTTTTTACCTCCGTAGAATTATTTTAAATCTCCGGAATCATTTCGAATCCGTAGACTCATTTTAAAACAGCAGACGACTTTTTTCAATCTTTTTTTGAAAAAGGACATAGAATACTGATACAGACTTTCAAAAATCTATGACCGTCTTTTCCTAGCCATTGACCACTTCTTCCGCCTTCTTCTTAATCCTCTGCAAAGCATTATCAATCGATTTTACCGGTCTTTGTAAGATTTCCGCTACTTCCTTATAGCTGACACCATTTAAGTGCAGTTGCAGCACCTGTTTTTCCAACTCACTCAATTTACCCAAAAGTTCTTCCTTGATTCGAACAATCTCCTCCTGCCCGATAATCAAATCCTCCGGATCTTCCACCCGATTGGACGGTACATAATCCAGTAAATCCTCGTCACTCTCTTCTTCCTCAAATGCAGGTTTATTGAGAGAAATATAATTATTCAAAGGATGGTGTTTTTTGCGAGAAGAACGCTTGACCGCCGTAATGATTTGGCGGGTAATGCACAAATCCGCAAACGGAAAAAAGGCAATATTCTTCTTGCCATCAAAATCTCTGACTGCCTTAAAAAGTCCAATCATGCCCTCCTGCATCAAATCCTCTCTGCCACCGCCATTGATATAATAAGTTCTGGACTTTTTCTCAATCAACGGTTTGTAGCGATTGAACAGATAATCCATTGCATGATTATCTCCTTCATTGATCAGACCAAGTATTTGTTCATCTGTATAGTCGGAATAATTTTTCATTGCTATCCTTTCCGCCTTGTGCTCATCTTATACTGTAATCCACTATATTCTTTTTCGGCTGATACTCCGATTTTCTTATCCTATTCCCCCTATCTTCTTGACAGATTCTTTTTTCTCACTTGGAAAATCGACGTTGACGCAAAGCCTCATACAAAATCACTCCTGCGGAAACAGAAGCATTGAGAGAATCAATCTTTCCAAACATAGGAATAGATACGATAAAATCACATTTTTCCCGGGTCAATCGGGAAATTCCCTCTCCTTCACTGCCAATGACCAAAGCAAACGCTCCCTTCAAATCTGCTTCATAAATACTCTGTCCGTCCATATCCGCACCGGCAATCCACAAACCCTGCTTCTTCAAATATTCAATGGTGCGATTCAAATTGGTCACCTGTGCAACCGGCAAATATTCAATCGCTCCCGCACTGGTTTTTGCCACCACTTCCGTAATCGAAGCCGAACGCCTTTCAGGAATGACAATCCCATGACATCCCACCTGATGAGCTGTCCGAATAATTGCGCCCAAATTGTGCGGATCGGTAATTTGATCCAGCAACACCAAAAACGGCGGCTCTCCCTTGGCTGCGGCTATTTCCAAAATATCCTCCACTTCGACATAGCGATAATCCTTTGCTATGGCAACGACACCTTGATGTCTTTCCTCGGTATAGCGGTCCAGTTCTTCCTTTTCCACTACACGAATCGGTACTTTAGCCAAATCAGCTCTTTCTACTATCTCCGTGTGCTCGGCTCCCTTTTGCAGTAAAATTTCTTGAACGGGATTGCCTGCTTTCAATTTTTCCAGAACTGCATTATAACCACTGATTCGAATGGTTCCGTCCTTTGCCGGTGAATACAGTTTCTTATGATTGTTTTCATTTTTTTTATAATTCTTACCCATTCTTTTCCTCACTCTCTATCCAATGCTTTCTTTGCAAAAAAGCCAGAATCCGTTTTCCCTTTGGCAAAATCAATATTTCTTCACCGGTAAAGCCCCTCAGAAACAGTAGTCCCAAAGCATATATCGGAATCGACAATCCCACCGCCAAAATAAAAGCAATCACACTCCTACCGATTAGAGTATAAACTCCCCAATATACACCGTAAGCCACTGCTCCAATCACCAAAGACGGCCAAAGCGGTTTCCACAGAATCATACTCGTATCCAAGCGAAAACGTACTTCTTTTTTCAAAAACCAATAATTCACCGCCATAATAATTGCAAAATAAGGAATAGAGGCATAAATCAAAGAAACAGCTCCCCATCCCATGTTTAGAAACCAGTAATTAAAAATCAATTTGATTATCACTCCGATTCCCACTGCCAGCAAACTCTTATAATATCCGGACAATCCTTGTAAAATACTGCTTACACTTTGCGCCAAAATCATAAAAAGCATACATAAGCTATATACTTGCAACAGATATGGAGAAATATCCGCATCTCGGTACAAAATCCTCAAAATCGGCTCTGCCAAAACCATAATTCCTACCATGGATGGTAGTGCCATTTTCATTGCCAGCTGCATGACAATATTGATTTTTTCATTTAATTCCCTCTCATCCCGGCGCATCCTTGCCACGGCAATGGCAGGTAAAACACTTACGGCAATGGCAGCACTGATGGCAAGCGGAACATTGATGACCGTTTGCACTGTCGTCACGCTGCTAAGAGCAATTCGAGCCTCTTCTCTACTCTCACCCATAGCGGTATAGATTCGGTAAATCATCGTGGAATCCAGCAGCCCCATAATAGAAACCATGGCAGTAGATAGGGTAATCGGCAATGCAATCCATAAAATCTTTGCCATCCGCTTGAAGTTCTCCGATTTTCCTAGGCCTTCCTGCGAAAAATCTCCCCACTTCGGCTTGTGTTTTCGATATTGCCAAATCAAGTATCCGGTCGTAACGACAAAGCCCAGAGAAATCCCAATAGTAGCTCCACTGATACTGATATAATCCGGCAAACCTCTTTTCAAGAAGATAACAACCAGACCGACTCCCAGCAGAACCTTTATAATATTTTCAATAATTTGGCTGACTGCTGTCGGCACCATATTTTGCATCCCTTGAAAATAACCTCGAATCGCTCCCGAAATTCCAATCAAAAATGGAGCAAGTGCTAATCCCCATAGAACATAACGCACTTCTTCCTCCCACGCAAAGACTCCTGCATAAAAGGGTAAAAAAATAAAAGCTATGCTGACGCATAGTCCAATCCCCATCGACAACATCAGAGCGGAGCGGAATATCGCATGAGCAACTTCCGGACGGCCCGCTTCTCTTTCTTCCGCCACAAGTTTGGAAATTGTGGCCGGAATTCCCATCAAAGTAAGAGCGGTTAAAATCAAATACGTAGGATATACAGTATTAAAATATCCCATGGTTTCATAACCGACTAAATTGGTCAATGGCCATTTATAGAGAATACTGATTAGCTTCACCACAAGGCCGGATAATGATAAAATCACGGTACCTTGAATTAAACGATTCTTTTGCTTTGTCATCTAAGATACTCCTTTTACCATCAACTGACTAAGACGCTCATATTCTCCCTTTAAGAATAAATAGCCAAGCAGGCACTCCAAACCCGTGGCAATAGCGTAATCTACCCGATTGGCATGTTTGGGCACATGAATGGTTTTGGCATTTCTGCCCCTCCGAAAAATAGCCTGCTCTTCTTCCGTCAAATCTTCCCGAATCTTTTCATAAAATTCCACTTGGCCCTTAGCTTTGACATAGGTCGTAACCCGACTGTGATATTGATTGGTTTGGCTGTTGGATTCGGCAACGACCATAAACCGTATAAACAAATCAAAGATATTATCTCCCAAATAAGCCAAACTAAGAGGCGAGTAAGTTTTGATATCCTTGACTTCGATATTCAGTTGTTTTAAAAAACTCAAAAACATTTCCATAAAAATCCTTTTATTCTTTTGCATAGGATATCACCGAGCAGCCATACCCTATGCAACTCATTACACTCTTCGATACTTCACACCATCTCTGGTATCTTCCAGGACAATTCCCTGCTCCAAAAGCTGATTGCGAATCTTGTCCGCCAAGGCGAAATCCTTGGCTTTGCGGGCATTTTGTCTGGCCTCGATTTGCGCCAGAATTTCTTCCTCCAGCAAAAGCTTTTCCTGCTTGAAGTTCAGACCTAAGACCTCCGCCATTTCGTCAAACAATTGCAAGTAATCGGCAATATCCCGGCTCTCACTTTCATCGGTGATATTGACATTGGAAAGCTTACTTAGCTCAAATAATGCGGTAATGGCATCCGGTGTATTAAAATCCGCTTCCATTGCCCGTACAAAGTTTTCCCTTACCTCTAAAAGCAGAGGATTTTGCTTGTAGTCCGGTGTTGCATCCGGCTTTGCTTTTTGCAATCCCTTCAGCCTTTCGTAGCTGTTGCTCAATCTACTAAAACTTTGCTTGGCCGATTCCATCAGGTCATGGCTAAAATTCAGAGGTTTTCTGTAATGCGCCGACAAAAGAAGAAAGCGAATCACCGGATACGCATACTCTTCGGCAATTTCTCTCACGGTAAAAAAATTATTTTGTGATTTGCTCATTTTTTTATTGTCTACATTGATAAAACCGTTGTGCATAAAATAACGAGCAAATTCTTTCTCGTTGCAACACTCCGACTGAGCAATTTCATTTTCATGATGAGGGAAAATCAAATCGGTACCACCGGCATGGATATCAATGGTTTCTCCCAAATATTTTTTAGCCATTTGCGAGCATTCAATATGCCAACCCGGTCGTCCATCCCCCCAAGGAGATTGCCAATAAGGTTCTCCATCCTTTTTCGGTTTCCATAGTACAAAATCAAAAGGACTGCGCTTTTGTTCATCCACCTCAATTCGGCTGCCGGCTTCCAGTTCTTCCAAATTTTTTCCGGACAGTTTTCCATATCCCTTAAAAGTCTGAGGCATAAAAAAGACCGAGCCCTTGCTTTCATAGGCATGGCCTTTTTCTATCAAGGAGGCAATCATTTCAATGATACCGTCCATTTCTTCCGTTGCTCTTGGATGAATGGCAGGCAGTACATTTAAATTCTGATAGTCTGTTTCAATTTCTCGGATAAAGTATTCCGCATGTTCTTTGGCACTCACTCCCTTTTCCTGGGCTCTGAGAATGATTTTGTCATCAATGTCGGTATAGTTTTGGACAAAGGTGACATCATAGCCAAGATATTTCAAAAAGCGGTGCACCACATCAAAAACCACCACCGGTCTGGCATTGCCAATATGCATGTGGTCATATACCGTCGGACCGCAAACATACATTTTGACCCTGCCTGCAATGAGCGGCTTAAACTCTTCTTCTTTCCTGGTCAGTGTATTGTAAATCACTAACATACTTTTTCTCCTTCACAGCATTCATGGAATAAGTATTCCAAATCCTCATTCTTAATACCGCCTGCTTTATGCTCCAAATAGCGTACTCGTAATTTGAGCTTGCAAATCTCTTTGCGAATCGGATCCGGTAAGTGGACTTGATCCATCGTATCTTTCGGTGATTCTTTCTTGCCTTTGACCACTCTGCCCGGAATCCCCACCACAGTCGAATAAGGCGGCACCGGGTGTAATACCACCGAGCCTGCCCCTATTTTGGAATCATGTCCCACGGTAAACGAGCCCAATACTTTGGCACCGGCACTAATCATGACATTATCCTCAATGGTAGGATGTCTTTTCTTAAACTCCTTACCTGTTCCGCCCAAGGTTACCCCTTGATAGATTGTAACATTGTCGCCAATAACGGTAGTTTCCCCTATGACCACACCATGGCCATGGTCAATAAACAGTCCTTTGCCGATTCTTGCACCCGGGTGAATTTCAATGCCCGTTGCTCTGGCACTCCATGCCGAAACCATCCGTGCCAGAAAGAAAAATCTCCTGCGGTACAAATAATGTGCAACACGATAATGCAATATCGCATGCAAACTGGGATACAAGATAACTTCCGCTTTGCTTTTGATTGCCGGATCACGTTCGACAATCACCTTAATTTCTTTTTCTATACTTTTCTTTATCTTTTTCCACATAGTTTTCTCCTGAGATTTACCCCTAGCGGATTGTCTGCCAGTAAATGCAAGCCATTTATTTGCTCAATTGTTTAATTTTGGCTTCCGCATACCCCTTCTTATCGGTATTCGGGTATTTCTCCAATAACAGTTTAAAGGTCTCTAATGCCTTATCCAATTGCCCTGCTTTTTCATAGGTTCTTCCTAAGAAATATATCGCATCATCATTAAAACTTTCTCCCACGTCGTATTTCATAGAAAGCCCAAGGTCATTGATTGCTTTGTCAAAGTCATTTCTGCTGTATGCGCCATATCCACTGAAATAATAGGATTGACTGATTTTCGGAAATACCAGTTTTTTCAGCTGCGCTACTGCGGTATCGATGGTAGCATTTTCTGTCACAGGAATCGCAATCAAAGCTTCCGCTGCCGCATTCTGATCGTTGTTTAAATATGCAGTTGCCGCCGCAATGTAACCCTCAGAGCCGGCACTCTTTTGACTTGCCATTTGTACTTCTTTTACCATGGCTCTCACTTGCTGTTCCTTTTGCTCGGCTTCCTTGACCGCCGTTTCCTTTTCTTGACGCAACGCGCTGTTTTCCTCTTGCAAAATCACAATTTGCTTTTTTAAGTCTTCGGACTTATCGGTCAACATGCTTTTCTGGTACGGCCAAACCAAAAAATACAAAAGCCCCGCTCCGAGCAAGATTCCCAAGACAAAGGTGGCAATCTGCTGCAAGCTTTGATTAATCACAATTTGTCTTTGATTCTTTTTGGCTATTTTCTTGGTTTCTTCTTCCGGAGTGAGCACCTTCTCTTCCCCGTCTTTTTGTACCAAATCGGTGTAATATTTCCTTGCCATTCGATGGCTGGTATCAATTTTCAACACCTTTAAAAGCTCTCTTTTGGCATTGGTTACATCATCCATTTTGACATGCAAAAGCGCCAAAAGCAAATAGGCTTTTACAAAATTGGAATTTAAAGCAACAATCTTCTTCAAATTGATAATCGCCAGGTCATAAGAACCGCTGCGAATATAATCCAAAGACTGATTGTATTTTTTGATGGTATTATCCATCGCTTCTATGGTGGTTTTATTCTTCCTTACAATTTCCAAATATTCATTGGCCGGATTGTTTTCCGGAAATAAATTCTGACTCAGTACCCATTCGCTCAAAGCCAATACGGTTTCTCCCACTTCAAAATAAACCAAAGCCAGTAAATTACGGGCATCCATATTATACTTATTCAAACGAATGCTCTGCTTTAAAACATCTGCCGCACCACTTAAATCTCTTGTTTTCGCCTTTTCTAAGCCTATATTGTAATATAAAGCGGATAATTGTTCCAGCTTGATATAAGATGGATACTTTTTGTGGCAGGATTTACATTCTAATTTCTCCGTTAAAGCACTCCCACAGCGAAAACATCTTCTATTCATGTGCCGCTTTCTCCTCTTTCAGTTCTTGAATCATCTCATTTAAGATATCTACAATATCTTTTGCCTCATATTTATAGATAACATCTTCCACTTCCGATAAATCTGCACATGGTTTAAACTTTTTGATTTCTTCTTCAAAATTTATCATATTATCTCCTTTCCGCAACGGTTTTTCTATTTCAATCTATTCAAAATTCAATATTTATGCAATCTTGATTGTTTTTTCACACATTGCACCCAATTTTATTTATGATAGCATTTTTTTTGTTTTTTGTCAAAGTCCACACCGCTACAAACTCCTCAAAAATATGAATCTTGCATTAAAAATCAATTAGAAAATTCAAAGTGCGATACTTCCTGTCGGAACAGCGGATATTTTTGCAGCAAAAAAAGTCCATCCTCTTCGAATGAACTTTTTGACAGTTTTCAGCCTTTATCGGCTTACCATTGCTCTTCATATTTTAGGCCGGGTGTCTCAAACACCAGCTCTCTTTGCTCTCCATGATACTCCAGCATAATTTTTGACGGTCTGTCCGCTAGAATTTCCACCTTCTGCAAACGAGCATTTTCCCATGTCAGTGATACCTCAAACCCACCTTTTGCTTTCAAGCCTTTGACACTTCCGTTTTTCCATGCTGCCGGTAATGCCGGCAAAAGCAGTATTTTTTCCTCATAACTTTGCATCAGCATTTCTACGATGGCTGCCGCAAAACCGAAGTTTCCGTCAATTTGAAACGGCGGATGAGCACAAAAGAGATTCGGATAAACCCCTCCACCTTTCATCAGAATTGCTTCTTCCTCGGTAAGCCTAAGCTGTGTTTGCAAAAGTTTCAATGCTCTATCGCCTTCACCCAATCTTGCCCAAAGACAAGCTTTCCATGCCATGCACCAACCGGTACCTTCATCCTCTCTACGCAGCAAAGACGTTTTGCAGGCTTGACGGAAATCCGCCGCTTCCAATGAAATCGTGTCAGAAGGATATAGACCATACAAATGAGAAACATGGCGATGATTGACATCCCACTCCTCATAATCTATGAGCCATTCACAGAGCTGCCCGTTTTTTCCTATTTGATAAGGCGGTAGCTTGGTCAATGCCGTTTCTGCTCTTTTATCGACTGCCATCCCCAATATTTTTCGCATTTTCCCATAGTAGGAAAAAAGCTCCTTGAGTACAGCAATATCCATCGTCGAAGCAATGGTGACGGCATGTGGCCTTCCTGCTTCATCCAAAAACATATTTTCCGGGGAAGTCGAAGGAACTGTGACAAGATAATCCCCGTGCTCGGTCAGATATCCCAGATAAAAGCGAACCGCACCTTCCACCAAGGGATAGGCTCTCTCCTGCAAAAATTTCAAATCACCGCTATATTGATAATGCTCCCACAAATGACGACACATCCAGCCGCCGCTCATATTCCACAGAGCATAGACACAAGGATTGGCATCGCCGGCTTGATAGCCGACCGGACTGCTATGTCCCCAAATATCGGTATTGTGATGGCTGACCCAGCCTTCCTGCCCATACAGCTCACCGGCAGTAATCGCTCCCTGCTTTGCCACTTTTTCCAGCAAATCAAAGAGCGGTTGATGAAATTCGCTTAAATTGGTGGATTCAGCCATCCAGTAATTCATTTCGGTATTGATGTTGACCGTGTAGTTGGAGCTCCACGGTGCACGTACCAGCGGATTCCAAATCCCCTGCAAATTGGCACACTCCGTATTCGGTTTGGACGAAGTCATCAGTAGATACCTGCCATAATCGAACATCAGAGAAAACAGTTGCGGTTTTTCGATTCTCTGCTGCACATCCTGCAACCAATCATCCAAATCAGCGTTATCCTCTTGCTCTCCGGCATTCAAATCCAGCTCGACTCTTTCAAAAATCGGCTGAAATAAGCGGCAATGTTCTTTTTTCAGCTCTTCATATCCTTTTGAAACGGCAGACATAAGTTTTTGCCGACAAAAGATACACAAATCGCCTTGCTCTTTATAACTTGTTTGCCCGCATAAATACAAAACAATTTCTTGCGCATTTTCAATCCGCAGTCCCTTTTCGGTCTGCATATATTGCCCCTTTTGTGCCATCGCCTTTAATGACAGCACATAGCGCATTCCCTTTCCTTCTTCGTATCGAACCGGATTCTCTACATGAAAGTAATTGGGAGCCGCATAACTCGGTGCTTTGCCCAGAAGTTGCATTTGCCCGTTTTCGGCATCGGCATCCCACTCATGGAGCAGTAAAGAATCCAGAGAAATCTCCAAAGAAATCGGCTGTCTTTGTCCGTCTTTTTCGGCAAACAAACGCATACATAACACATCCTCCGAAAAATGAATAAAGCTTTCTCTGTAATAAGAAATCCCGTCCTGCACAAAAGAAACCTTATGCAGTCCCTGATTAAGACTGAGCTCTCTTTGATAGCCTTCGGATTCCTCCCGTATTTCATCATAGCGAATTTGCATATTTCCGGCCGGCAAATAGCACTCCGTCCAATCTCCCAAAATATGCTCTTTGCAGAAATCTTCCGCTTCCTGATAACGTCCGGCGAAAATCGCCTTGCGAATAAATGGCCAATCCTTCCGGGAAGAGGGATTGTTCTTATTTTTTTCTTCTCCCGACCAAAGACTGTCCAGATTTAAACCTATTTTATCTTGTCTAACACCGGCTTCCATCATGGCGCCAAAAGCTCCACTCCCCAAAGGCAGTGCCTCAATCCACTTTTTGGCCGGTCTATGATACTTTATGACTGATTTCTTCATAATATACTCTTTCTTTAATGATTTGCCTAATCGCCGGACTTATTTTTTGTTAATCCAAGCACCATTGGTAAAATCCGGAATCGGAACCGGCTGTCCTCCCATTTGAATGGATTGCTCGGAAAGCACGGTAATGCTCATCCAAGCTGCCATATCATAGACATCAATCGCCGGTTCTGTTTTCTTTTTGATGCAGTCGATAAAGGCGGAAAACACCAGATAATCCATGCCGTCATGTCCTTTTTTCACGCCTTCGGATAAGTATTTTCGCCAAACCGGATGCTCGTATTTCTCACGGTACTCTTCAACATTGCCCCAGTGTTTTTTCCAATCAAAATGATCCGCCGCATGCGGCTCATTGTCCAAATAGATGGAGCGATTATCTTCCATATACATGCCCTTGGTTCCTTGAATGGTATATCCTCTGGAGTAATAACGAGGTAATGTCGTATCCAGTGTCAATAAAATGGTTTCCCCATTGCTGCACTTGATGATGGTATTGACCACATCACCTTGTTGAAACGTGGTTTCATTCAGCTCTTTATCTTCCGGCTTATGTTCCTTGATATATTCCTTCAAACCGACAGACTTGGATGCCATTGATACCAAGCTGACCATACGATTGCCCCGATTAATTTTGAGTAATTTCGCAATTGGCCCCAGTTCATGTGTCGGATAGTTTTCCGAATTCCGATGAATGTAGTTGTTTAAGCGGTAGTGACGATTTTCTTTTCCGAAGGAAATCTCTTCTCGCAAATCATGCTTGTAGCCACCCTCACAGTGCACAATCGTGCCCAATACTCCCAAATCATTCATATGACTGACCATCATTTCATCTCTGCCGTAGCAGCAATTCTCCAGCAACATAACCGGTACTTTGGTTTCTTCGTAGGCTTCGACCACTCTCCAGCATTCTCTCAAAGAATAGGCACCGCCAACTTCACAACCGACATATTTGCCTTTACGCATGGCTTCGATACAGATATCAATATGTTTATCCCAGGAAGTGCAAAGGATGACCGCTTCCACCTCAGGCATATCTAATATTTCTTTATAATCGGTCGTTGTTTTCGGTCTGGCAAAGCCGGCCTTTTCAATCACATCCGCACATTCCAGGCAACGATCTTCATATACATCGCAAATTGCAATAAACTCCGCTTCCGGATGCTCCAGATATGCCGTTTCCAAAAGCCCCTTGCCTCTGCTGCCCAGTCCAATCATCGCCATTTTCACTCTTTGACTCATATTCTTCCTCCTAATACTTCGTATTCTATCCTTTTATTCCTTGAATTGCAATTCCTTCGATAAATTGTTCTTGGAAAATTGCAAAAATAATCAGCAAAGGTAATACTGCCATAACCGCCCCCGCCATCATAAGCGGATAGTTGGTAGTGTATTGTCCTTGCAAAAAGGACAATCCGGCAGATAATGTCATTTTAGTTGTTTCGTTATTTACAATCAGCGGCCACATCAGGTCATTCCATGCAAATCGCAACGTCAAAATAGCCAATGCCACAAGCCCGGACTTGACCAGCGGAAGCATAATGTAAAAGAAACTCATAAAGCGACTGCAACCATCAATACGGGCAGCATCTTCCAGTTCCTCCGGCAAAGCCATAAAAAACTGCCGCAATAAAAAGGTGCCGAAAATACTGAATAAATTCGGCAAAAACAGTGCCGGAATCGTATTGAGTAAATCCAACTTTTGAATGATTTGATACTGCGGAATGATAAAGAAAGAGGCCGGAATCATCAGCACAGAAAGCAATATTGCAAAAATAATATTCTTTCCCGGAAAATCAATTCTGGCAAAGGCATACGCCGCCATGGAGCAAAAAACAAGTTGTGCCGCTACAATCACACAGGTATTGATGATGGTATTCAAATACATTCTTCCATACGGAATTTGCTGAAAGACTGCCGGATAATTACCAAATTGCAATTCCTTCGGGAAAATGACAATCGGAATCTTGATGGTTTCCGATTGCAGTTTTAACGAAGTCAAAATCATCCAAAGAAAAGGAAAGACTGTAATTGCAATTCCTGCCACTAAAATCAAATAGATTACCATTCGACCGAAATTAAATTTTTTTGTATTCATACTGTCCTTCCTATTCTGTCAAGCCCAAATTTATTAATTTTACAGGCTTTGACGATTTT
>JAUMXK010000133.1 GCA_030535295.1 Eubacteriales bacterium
GTTCGGAGAATCAAAACTACGGAATATTCCTAGTACTACGACGGAAGACGGGATTCGTTTCGATATAAAAAGAAACTTTAGAATCCGAATGAACCACTTTAGAAACAAAAACATCTTTTAAATTTAGGAAATCTGTGATATAATCAAGTTCCATATTTGGGGTACCTCCGAGAAATAACTGTTGTGGTGGCAGTCTTGGGGGTATTTCTTTATTTTATCAAAAAAAGTTGGAGTTTACGAATAAAAAATTCGTTCACCCCAACTTTTATTATAGAGCCGAAAAAAATAGTAGAAAACGAAAGATTTGTCTGTCAGAAAGAGGGGATGGGCAAATCTTTCTTTTTTTCAGAAGAAATCATCTCCGGAAAAGACAAAACGCAGGAGGATTAGCCTCCTAACCTATGAAAGAGAGAAACAATTTTACTATTGACCTTTGTTTTAGAGGGTGATAGAATCCTAATTGTATGTAAAAGAGAAGAATTTGAGCTGACAGTAAGGAAATTTAAGGGGAAAAATGAAAAAATCAATTAAGAAATTTATGTCGTTATCACTTCTTTTGGCAATTTTAATTGGGGTATCCGCTTGCCAAAAGGAAGAGAAGTCAAGTAACAGTACCGATACAGGCAAGGAAACTACCGGACAGGACAGTTCTGTTTCTACAAATTCGCCCACTTCCGATTCCGCGGCACAGCCGGCAAAACAGGACAAGTCTGATTTGCCGCTTGTATTTATCGAAGGTGGATTTTATGGACTAAAAGATGCAAGCGGAAATGTTCTGGCAGAAGCAAAGTATGATTATATTTCAGAACAGATAGACAATGATAGAGTACTTGTGGTAAAAGAACAAAAATGGGGTTATCTGGATAAGGATGGAAAAGAAGTGATTTCCCTCAGCTATGAAAGAGCCTTTCCATTCGCTGATGGACTGGCGCAAGTAATGATAGATGGAAAGTATGGATTTATCAATACGAACAACGAGGTGATTATTCCGGCTGAGTATCCACAGGCATTAAACCTCAGAGGAGGTTTTGCCAAAGCGGAAGTCGGTGACAATCAATGGGGTCTTTTTGATAGCCATGGCACGAAGTTGTCAAGTTATGAAAATATTTTCTACTTTACAGAAGGAAGAGCGGAATTTCAAAAAGATGGAAAATATGGATTTTTAGATGAGAGCGGAAAAGAAGTAATACCGGCTATTTATGAAAAAGCAGATGCTTTTACAGAGTCTTTGTCAGCGGTAAAAAAGGACGGAAAATATGGTGCGATTGATAAATCAGGAAAAGAATTGCTGCCGTTTGAATACAGCTCACTTCAAATTGATGGAGCAGATCAAATATGGTTTGTTAAGGATAATGAATGGGGAATGATGAAGGTGGACGGAACTGTTGTAATTCCGGGAGATTATGCTTTTTATGAAAGCTTTGAGGGCGATGTGAAAATTGCGCCGTTTAGCAAAGAGGGAGATACCTTTGGTTTTATTGATAAAAACGGAAAACAGGTGACAGACTTTATCTATGAGTATGGAACCACACGGGTTTCCGAAGGAGCGGCTGCTGTTTTAAAAGATGGTCTTTGGGGAATGATTGATGGCGAAGGAAAAGAAATCCTGCCACCATCTATGGATTATGAAGAAATTTTTTCGTTTTCCCAAGGACTGGCCTTGGTTTCCAAGGATAACAAAGTCGGATATATTGATAAACAAGGAAAAGTTGTGATTCCTCTTATTTACGATTATCCCGGCGAGACATTTGAAGAGAATGGAATTGCGTCTGTCAGGTTGAATGGGAAAAGCGGTTGTATCGATACAAAGGGAAATTTGGTTGTTCCTGCAATTTATGATAATATTCCAAGTTTTCATGGCAGAGTTGTATCGGTGACAAGCAATGAATTAAACGGCTGTGTTGATATGACAGGAAAAGAATTGATTCCGCTTATTTATGAAAAACCGTTTTATTTCTTTGACGGTATCGCAGAAATGGAAAAAGATGGTCGGAAATTATTATTTAGTGAAATGGGCCATATATTATACCAAGAGAAATAGCTGACATAAAAAAGAATTGGTAGAAAACAAAAGATTTGTCTATCCGAAATAGGGATAGGCAAATCTTTTACTATAATGAAGACGAGGATTCGATGGCACTTCTACAAAAGGATGTGCCAATCATCTGCTTGCACTGTTTTGTAAAACTTACTATAATTGAGAGAATAAAGGGTGTTCCAATTTTACCCCCTATGGTCGTTTCAGACACTCGACGACCATGCAAAAGTTATGACAGGACTTGTGTGATGCAGCCACCAGTGTAATGAGAGTGGATTAGATAGTATCAGTGAGATAACTTTGGTTCTCTGTCAAGATTTAGTACAAAATAAAATGGGAGATTTCTCAAATTAAC
>JAUMXK010000134.1 GCA_030535295.1 Eubacteriales bacterium
TCCTTTACTCTTTTCTTTCCTCTTGCGTAAATCTCTAATTTAAACAAAGATTTAACATAGAGATTAAAATATGCAAGATATACATAGTTTAAAAAAATATATCTTTTTTTTATATAGATTAATTCTTCTTTCCTACTCCCGATATATCCTTCATGAACAAATTAATTAGTATATTTAAGTACAAAAGGTAGAAAGGAATCTCCCCAAAAATGAACACAGTGAAAAAAGCACCACGAAACTTTGGATTACGAGCCAAAATAACCTTTACGATCGTTATCATGCTAATAGTTTCCAATACCATAATGGTACTATTAAATGGTCTATTCGCTCGGCAATTCTTTTCCAAGCAAATCAAGGAAGATATTCAGGTTATCAGCCAACAAGCTGCCGATATGATTCAAAAAGAATTGACATCCACCGAAAATCTTATTAACACGTTATCCGGCTCCTGGCAATTTATGAAAGATAAGTCGATTGCCGAAAAAGCTGAATTCTACGAAAAATTAGCTCGTGACTTGGGCTTCATAGAATTCCTGTTTGCAAAGCCGAATGGCGATGGCATCAATTTAAATACGGAAGCTGCCACCTTTAATCTGAACCATAGAGAATATTTCCATCAATCTATGAAAGGAAAAGTTTTTACCAGTGAAATCCTGATCGATCTTGTTACAGGCCAAAAAATAATCGCAGTTTCCGCTCCATATTATGAAAACGGTAAAGTTGTCGGTGTCTTTGCCGGTATGAAAGATATGAATTTTGTTAGTGAACTGTCCAAAAACTTCAAGTGGAAAAATTCCAGTACCATTGGTGTTTACAATAAGCAGTCTACCGTAGTAGGCCACACCAATCCGGAGATATTGAATTCCGGTATCAACATTATCGAAACAGCTCAAACAATGCCTCAATATGAAAATGCCGCCAAATTTTTTCAAACAGAAATTCAAACCAAATCCCAAGGCATTGGCGAATACTACTTCAACAACAGCAATCGAATTGCCGGTTATGTCAATTTGGAAGGTCGGGATTTTACCGTATTGGTATCCATTGCAGCCAATGAAATTTACGCTCCGATAAATCAACTCTTTTTATGGTCGGCATTGGTTTCCTTGACAATATTGATTATTTGTATTTTATTCTCTTACTTCAATTTGTCCGCCAAAATTTCCAAAGCAATCAAGCAATTACAAAAGGATATTGAAGAAATTGCCCGCTATAATTTGAAAGGAGAGGTGAATCAAAAATTTAGCAACCGAGGTGATGAAATCGGTGCTATCTATCGAGCCACTCTTCAACTCAAAGAAAATATGACTCAAATCATCCGCCAGTTGATGTCCTCATCTCAGGAGCTGGAAGAAGCCTCGGTTATTTTGAGGGACAAATGTGATAAAGCTACCCAAGTGGCTACCGAAATCGCCAAAAGCGTTGATGATATTTCTCATGGTGCTTCTTCCCAAGCCGAAGACAGTCAAGTCGGAGTAGAAGAAATACAGACCATGAGCAGCTTACTGGAGAAAAACCATAGCAATCTGGAAAAATTGATGTCCTATTCCATGCAGACCGAAGAGTTGAAAAATCATGGCTTGATAACCATGAATCATTTGCTGGAATCCACAGAAAAAAATAAAAATATTTCTGAGGATATCAAGCAGGCTATGGATCAAACTAAGTACAGTGTGGATAAAATTAAATCGGCCGGTGCCATGATTCAGTCTATCGCAGCACAAACCAATTTATTGGCTTTAAATGCCGCCATCGAAGCGGCACGTGCCGGTGAAGCCGGAAAAGGCTTTGCGGTTGTTGCGGACGAAATTCGGGCTTTGGCAGAAAACTCAAGTTCTTTTACCGAACAAATCAATCAATCTGTCGTAGAGTTGCTTTCCAGAACCAATTATGCCGTAGAAAAAATCGATGAATCTTCCTCCGTCGTCGAAGAGCAATCACACAATGTAAATGACGTAGAAAAGCGCTTTGACGGTATCGCAGAATCCATCGGTCAGCTACGTTTGGCTTTGCAGGAAATTATTTCTTCCAATGATGAAATCAACCAATCCCAAAACAATCTTTATTCGATTATCGAAAATTCTTCTGCTCTGTCTGAAGAAAATGCGGCCTCAACCGAGGAAATCGCTGCTTCCACACAAATGCAAACACATAGCTTTGAAGAAATCGCAAGCGAAAGCAGCAAGCTTTTACAACTATCCACTCAGCTGAAAGACGTTGTTGAAAAATTTCAAATCTAAATCGACTCATCCATATTCTTCCGAGTGTCTGCTTAATTTTAGCGGTATCTCGGAAGTTTTTATTCCAAACAAACTCATCAATTCTTCCATTAATGTGCTTCACTTTTGTATTGAATAAATTATATCTCTCAATATTGACACTATATATTGTA
>JAUMXK010000135.1 GCA_030535295.1 Eubacteriales bacterium
GCAGAATTGCTGTTGCCTATGCTGTAATAATATGTGTCCCTCAGATGCTCTTGCAGGCTTTGATGCAAAGGCGTTCCCTGTCTTATCATAATACAAGATACCAAAGGGTCTCCATTGCTGAAAATGGATGGAAAATATAGTGGCACGCTTTGCTCTTTCAAGCGCTCGCTGATATAATTCTTGACATCAATGGGATTTTGGTTCTCCTTCAAGCGTGACTCCAGCTCTTCTTCAAACGGTGCGGAAAAAACCGGATTTTCCCTGGTCAATTCTGCCAGTGTCTTTTCTATCCACTGCATCCAAGAATCTTTTCTGGCACGTTGATTCCAGCTATCCCCAATTTCTGTATAATGGTGCGAAAAATATTCTTTGACTAGCTTGGTATAAAAACGCTGCAAATTTCCGTCTTGCACTGAATGAATTTGTTGACTGGAGTGAAGCAATTCTCGCCAGGTTTTTTGCGATTCTTTGATTTCGTTTGCCAATTCTTCCAAAACGGCTGTAAACATATTTATTAACTCAGGATTACTTGAAAGCAAGTATTTCATCTTCTCTTTGGCGGCAAGAAGTACCGGCAAATCCTCAGACGGAAGCGGTATATTTTGCAGGATTCCTTTTACTGTATGGATATTTTCGACCATACCCAAAATCTCATTTTGACTAAAATTTTTGCTTATGATTGTCAAATATTCCCTTTTCCAGACCTCTCTTTCCGATTGGGTCAAAATCTCCTCTTTGACCTTTGTCAGCACTCCATTCAAAAAACAATTCCATGCTCCCATGGTCATTTGATTGAACATGCCGGCAGACATGCCTTCAAAGCTCTCCGGACGATATACTTCGGTACTTCTTCTTGGGAATAATGCTAATTCTTCACTTTTAGGAAGCAGCATAGCCAATCGGTTTTCCACATAGGCATCCACAAAAGGCAAAATGCCATAGGCATTCAGTGCCATTTTTTCTTTGAATTGCTCTTCTGAAAGAAATTGCGGCATGACTCTGAATTCCTCTTCCGCAAAACGCTGCAACAAAGCTTCTGTAATGGTTTGACTGATTTCCCGAACCGGTTTCTTCTCCAGAGCATAACCAACAGTATAGACTTTCGGATGAAATAGCACCCTTGCCACTTCTCTATCGACATTATTCGTCAGGGCAATGGTATTGGCTACAATCTTATAGGGCAACTCCCAATCCTTTAAAATCGCATTGTCACTTCTGCGATTGCTTATGAGCAGAGTGGAAAGGAATTCTCTCTTCCGAATATTTGTTAGCTCTTTTTCCTCTTTTTCGTATTTTTCGTAAATAGCGTTTTTTATTTGGGAAGAAAGCGCAAGATTTCGGCTACCCATGTTTTCCTTTAGCAATACCATGCACATTTCCACGGCATTGAGTCGATTATCCAGCAAAATCGTTCTGACATATTCAAGCCCCTGCATCCAGTCCTCCCATTCGGAAAGCTCTCGGAATGACGTGGTATCCAGAATATGATACAGTAAAAGCTGATCTTTGTTGCGAAAATGACTGCCGATATCAAAAATCTTCGAAACCTTTTCGCTTAACTCTTCTTCGGAAATACTTTCCGGAAGTCCATCATTTTCACCTATTTTCAGAGAGTGAAACAAAAACTGCTTTCCTTTTTTGGTAATCCCCACAAAAGAAAGGTCTTCTTTATAAGATGGCCAAATATCCAATAAATTTTTGGAAATATCGGAAAATCCTCTTATCGAATCTTCCCCCAGAAGCAATACCACCATAGGGAACTCCGGTTCTTTTCCCCGTTCATAGCCATAATCCTTCTGCCTAAGGTGATAAATATTCTTCCCCGTATTATTTATGATTCTCTGTATTTCATTGACCAATTCCATCACCTCTCTTTTTTCTGCCCGACACGGATTGGTTACCATGCCGGGCAAGCTCCTTCTATTTTATTCCGTTTTGAATACAAAATGTACGGAATCTTTGCACAAAGTCCGTAAGGAACTTTGTAATTTCATCATATTCCTTGTAGTCCTTGGAAAGCACATGCCATGCACCAATTCTATCATTTGACATTCGCTCTTTCAATTCGTTTCCGATTCGAATCAGTTCCTCTTCATTGGTATTGAACTGCTCATTCACCGATTGCTTGATTGCCGCCTTTTCCTTATCTTCGAGAGTTTGGAAGGTAAGGAATCCTTGATAGACAGGAATGTCCGCAAACGGAAACTTTTCTCCTCTTTGGGAAAGTATGATTTCATTGACCAGCCCATGATTATTTTGGCGATATGTCATGACACGTCCGTCAAAGGAAAAGATTCCGCAAAAAACAGCATCGCAATATTCTGCAACCATATTTTGTGTTTTGGATATTTCCTGTATTTT
>JAUMXK010000136.1 GCA_030535295.1 Eubacteriales bacterium
GTATTTTTTTGTGTCAACTTTCTGACCTATTTAAAGTATACAGGAAGCTCCTAATTCTACATTAAAATTCCCAAACAAAAACTCTTTCCTGTATTTTCTTATCATACCACTAACCGGATTTTCCGTCAATCCATTTCCCGAATGTTTTTTGTTAAATTAATTTTAATGTTCGGATTTTTCGATGTTCAAAACACTTCCTAAAACCGGAAGTCTACCCCTCTTGACTCCTGACCGCACAGCCTTGATGATTACATATCTTTTTGCAAACCGTCAAATATATTTAATTACATCATTCCTTACAAGCAAATCTTCCTATTGTAATATTGGTTGTTATCGCTCTCTCCATGTGATATTTTTAAAATAATGTATTTCTCCTTCTTTTGCAAAAGATTCCTTTCTATTTCTGCCATGATTTCCCTGCTTTGTTTATCCAGTCCTGCTTCCACTTCGTCTAGAAGGATGATCGAAACCTCTTCCTGGCGAGCCAAAAGTTTCATCAAAATCATTTTTTTCTTTTCTCCGCCGGATAGCTGTTTCCCATTATCCCTGATTTCTTCCTCCAGCTTTTCCAGTCCGACCTTTGAGCGATAGGCTTTAAAATCCGGTTCCGACACTGTCTTATGAGCCATTACCGAAAGATAAGAATGTGGGGGTTCATTTAAAAGCAATTCTTCCTGATTAAGATAACAAATTTCACGAAAAAGCAGTTCTCTTTTAACATCTGTATAAGACAGTCCATTGTACGTGATTTGACCGGAAGTTGGAGTCAATAAACCTGCCATTATTTTCAAAAGACTAGATTTTCCACTGCCATTTTCTCCTTCAACCAGCACCGCATCCCCTCTCTGTAACTTGAAAGAAAGCCCTTTATACAAGGGTTTTTCTGGCTGATAGGAAAAACTGACATCTTCAAATACAATTTCTGTAATATCCTTTACTTCCTCTCGCTCTCCATCTGAAATGTCTCCCAGCTCCAAAAGCCTTTGCACATTTTCAAAGGAAGCGAGATTTTTCATAAAGCGATACAAATTGTTTTCAATCATTTGGCTTTTTTCAATGATTAAGTTTGTCACAAAAATATAGTAAACTAAATTACCGACACCACCGGAGCGTACATTCAAAATCAAATATCCGGTAATCGCCATGACCAAAACCTGATGATAATGATTCATCAAATTTTGCAAGAAAATGGACGTTTGGTCAGACCGAATTGCTACTGCAATAAATTCCTGAATGCTTTTCCTGACCTTTCCTAAATAATACTCCTGCAGGCCATTCGTTCGAATCAGGGCAACCGCATCAATACATTCATTGTTGATGGCATTGTCCTGTTTCAGTGCCTCATTTACTTTAGCAGAATGCTTTGCCATCAAAGGTTTCGTTAATACTGAAAAAAACAAGCCAAACGCAATTGTCATCAATAAAATCAAAGTAGTAGCAATGTCAATATAAAAAGATACTCCCAAGAAAACCGCTATCATGACACTATCTGCTGCTATGTTAAGCGAGTAGATGATGATATTTCCATAAACATTGATAACATCCGTGTACAAAATATTTTTTAAATGCTCCTTTTCCATTTTAGAAAACTCGCTATATTCACATCTCCACAAGGCATTGTGAAGTCTTTCCCTCAGATACCAAAGTACTTTTTCCCCTAAAATATCTATATATTGATACCATTTGACATTAATAAGATTGTAGATAAGCCACATCAGTGCATATATCAAGATACACACGAGAAAAAGTGACAGTGATTCCTGCTTTTCAATGCGTGCTATCATCTCTTTCATAGCCAGAGGAATAAGCACCTGTAATACCGACATAAAAAGCATGATCATAAGGCCTATCACAGCCAGTTTCTTATTTTGAGCAATGATTTCCGAAAACAGCTTTTTATAGTAGTTCATATTCCTCCTCTCTTTCTTTCGGTTTTTAAAACCGAAACAAAAAACCTGCAAGCATTCTTTCTATTTGCAGGTTTTCTCTCATATTTTCTCTTACAATCAGGGCAGCAATACTAAAAAGCCGTTATTGCCCCCCCCCGAAAAGCAACAGCCATCGTTTCTGTTTATGCTTTCTTTTTCAAGCCAAAATATAGTATAACATTTTGCAAAAGCACGATGCCGGCATACTTTGTACGCCACAATTTTCCAAAAAACATACGAAAGACAACTTTCATTTTTATACGCCAACCCTTATATTATACTCAAGTATATCCAAGAGGTCAATCTCTTAACGCAATTCTTCCACCTAATTCACAATACAGCCCTGTAATTCTCTCAATTTCCTCTGCCGTATAGCCTAAGTTTTTCATGCTT
>JAUMXK010000049.1 GCA_030535295.1 Eubacteriales bacterium
TCCACTGACGGTTCTTCCTTGGTCGCCTCTTGATAATAATCGGCCACCTCTCCCTCATAACAATAGATTTTGAAATATACCTCATTTGTCGAATCATAAAAAACAAACAAATCTGCTTCCCGGCCGATAGGATAGGCGTTCTTGCCTATCCTATGTTTCACCAGTTGATATTCAAAATCATAATTCTCAACTAAGTAGCTGTTTACTGCTTCTTTATTTTTCAAAAAACTGGAATATTCCCTTGTTTTAAGCAGACCTGTAACCGCTATTACCACTGCAATCAAGCAAAGAATACCAATCCATATTCGACGTTTAATCATTAATTAACTCCCTCACTTGTTTGTATAAAAGATTGAGTTTCAGTATTCCGTTATGAAACGGATTCCATAAGCTGTACTGATTCGTGGAATCGACTACCATTATGGTCCGTACCAATCTTTGATAGCTATCTGTTTTATTCCGTTTAAAACGAATCGCAAATTGGCTTTGATAATCGACAGTATCATCCCCATCCGAATTTCCAAGATCAAGATAAGAGTTTTGTCCTGTCTGATTGAAAGAATAGATACTCAGCGCTTGATTGATTGCCTGATCATAACTCTTCCTGTCAGCAATATTCCTTGTAAATTCAAAACTGAAGAAAGTATCTCTCAGCTTAGGAGCAAGCTGACCCAGTTCGCCTCCAATCCAGCCCCTGCCAACTGCATAACCGCCAATGGCATAGTATGGTGCCGCAGAGGTAGAATTGCCTAAAAATGCCGGGGATTGATGCTCCAGTGCATACTTTGAATCTTTTCGGAAGATACCGCCCCAGGTAAAGGTCCATGTTTTAAAATGGCCGCCGTATAAAGCGCTGTCCGTATTCAAATCAAAGACCGCAGGCGAAAACTTTATATCTCCCAAAGCATCCGAAATATCGGCCAATCCGGAACCATAATGTGGGGTATCAATGGTAATGATTCTTTCTATCTTATCCGTACCAATATTTTCATTGTAAAATCTGGAAACCAATCCACCCATGCTGTGTCCTACCAATATGAACTTTACTTCACCGGCTGCTTTTTGTGCTTTGGTAGCAAATAAAAACTTTCCTTCCACTACTTCTTTATCTTGTTCTGTTTGGGCATAAGAAATCAATGAGTTAATGTACCCTTGTAGTCTTCTGCCATTGTATTGAACAACATCGTGGTTCGGGTAATTAAAGGCAAATAGGGTTTTGTTTTTTTGATAACCCATCTCGTTTTGCAAAAATCCACCCAATCTTGTAGCACTCACTGAAACGATTCGATGACTTGGCGCTGCCATATAATAATATTTATTATCCTTTGTGTATTCTGAGCCATAGTGAGTATTCATACCCGGCTCGATCAAAGTCGAAACACCAAAACAACTTGTTGTATTGTCGTTTAGTCCATGCAACAAAATAATCGGTATCTTATATGGAACCAAAGGATTCAAATCCTCATTATCCATATAGCCATCCTGATCGGAATCGGTAAGCACAGGGTTTGAGCCCAGTAATTTTCCTTTCACATATACTTTTTTGCGGTCGGCACTGTATTTCAGCTCGATTTCCACTTCTTCTCCATCTGCCAATCCATCTCCATCGGTATCCCGTTTTGTCTTATCCAGTGGAATCTTATATCCGGCAAAGGAAACCATATGATCTTCATAGTAATCCGGAATTCCATCTCCATCGGCATCCGCTTCCAAATCAATTTTCTTGCTGATATCTTGATAGATGTGAGCCAGTTCCGAAGCATCCGCAGCCAAGTAGAATAATCCATTGGTTTGCTCGGATAGCGGCTTCATATAGCTTTCAAAGTAGCCGGAACTACTGGACCCCAGCCCTACGGAATAAATCCGGACCTTTTGCTCGTTTGCTTTTTGAATCGTTTCTTCATGCAGATTCGTATCATCTGTTTCGCCATCACTTAAAACTACCAATATTTTCAAAGTAGTATCGCTTTTAGCGGTAAACAATTCAAAACCGGTATTGATTCCCGCATACATATCGGTTCCACCCGGAGAGTTAAAATAATCTCTGGTCAAATACGATTTTGCATTTTCTTTATCTCGGGTCAAAGTGGCGGTAAGTTTTTCAGGATTTTCTCCCATAAATCGAACAATTCCTATTTCACTGCTTTGCGGAAGTTTGTCGATTAAATCTCTTGCGACGACAAGCCTTTGATAATTCGGATCATTCCAATCCATACTTCCGGAATCGTCTATTACAAAGACAATTTGAACATCCGAATAGCTTACATCGGAATCCCATACATCTTCCCATTGCAGCGAATCTTCGTATACTTTTCGATTCATCAACACATAGGTTGAAAAATGCGATACCTTCGCCGATGCAACATTCCCCTCTACGGTTGTTTCCAGCTCAATTAATTCCTGCTTTTCCTCATCAAAGTAGCATATACTTGGTTTTTCGCCATTTCCAATCATATTGGGGTCAAATTCAAATTTAATCGTAGCTTCTTCAAATTCACCGCTTACATTAAAATCATAGGCCTTTCCCATATAGCCCGGTGTATTTTCAGGAAACAGGGCACTGACTTGACTTGGCTCTACAGAAAGAGTTTCAACCTGTTCACCCTTTAATACAATGTCAACCGATGCCGTGACAGTATCTTCCTCTTTCGAAGTATAAGTGACATCAAAGTCACTCTCGGCTGTCAGCGGGTCTGTATTCAGCTCAATCTCTCTGGCATCGGATACTTCATCACCATCTGTATCAATTTCCAAAGGATTTGTTCGATGAGTCTTGACCTCATCACCATCCAAAAGTCCATCTTTATCTGTATCCGGGTCCAGTACGCCCGTATCTAACTGTAGCTCTTCCAGGTTCGAAATCTTATCTCCATCCGGATCTTCCTGTCCATCTTCTATTCCGTTATTGTCACTGTCTTTCAATATTGGAGAATACTTAAACAAAGATACTTCCATAAAGTCATTCAATCCGTCTTCATCTGTATCGGCTTTTGCAATATCCGTACCGTAGATTTCTTCCAATCCATTGGCAAGTTTATCATTATCGGTGTCTGCAATATCGATCCATTTGGCATATAAAGTCGTATCTTTGGTTATTTGACCATTAAAATCAAAATAAGCTTCCAGGTTTTTTTCATTTTTATCTTCAAACCAGCCGACAAACTCAAAGTTTTCTCTTTCTTTTATGGTTGGTTGAGTGGCCGATTCTCCTTCTCTTACCGTCTGTGCGGTGATACTATCCGCATCCTGATAATTCAAATCAAAAGATACGGTATATTTTTTTACCTCCAAATCATCGTTTGATATTGTAGAGCTGTTGCTTCCTACTTCAGCGGTTGAAAAACGATAGGTGGTATATGTTTTCCCCGGCTGCACCATACCATTCCTTGTTTTGACTGCTCCGGCGTTTTTGTCTACGGTGATTTTGGTCGGCACTGTCAAAACTTCCACTCCCTGCTTGGCTTTTTCCGTGACATAGACATGGCTTACTTTCCCATCGCCACGTATTATGACATGGTTTGCCTTCACGGTTACTTTTTCTACAGAGCTGTCTTTGGCTACCTCCAGCTCTACATAATTGCCCAGTATTTCGACTTCTTTCAGTGTGCTTGCCTGAATTGATATTTCGGCAGAAGCAGAATCTGTGCCATATATCATTAGCGCACCATCAATTTTTACATTCTCTAGGGACACATCCCCATCTTCCACTCCTTGGCCAATGATGATATTTTCCCGAACGCTTGTATTTTTTACTGTCACATCCTTCTTACGGACAATCAAGCTCTTTTCGTAGTTCTTTCCTTCAATATTTTTATCTACAATATCTCCTGTTGTATTTTCCAAAACCTGCATTGCTTCCGCACGAGTATAGATTGCTTGTGGTTCAAAAACATTGCCCGGTTTTCCGACCACATATCCTTTTTGCCGAAAGGCATTGATGTAAGGTTTAAATTCCTTGCCAATCTTATCGTTATCGGCAAAGCTTGTTTCTCCATCGACCGGCAGTACTTGATATGCCATTGCAATGTACTTAATCGCCTGCTCTCTGGTAACATACACAGAGGCATCAATTTTATCCGCTTTTTCTATAATCCCAGCAGCAATCGCTTTTTCTACAGAATCATCTGCCCAGGACGGTGTTACCTCCGCCTCTACTTCCTCCTGATAACCAAATACTTTAGATAAAACGGTTACTAGTTCTCCCAATGTCATTCCTTTTTCCGGGAAAAAATGTCCCTTTCCATCTCCCTGCAACACCCCGTATCCTTCTCCGGACCAGCGTGCAATCACATTGTGCGCCCAATATTCACTCCTCACATCCGAGTACGAACTTGCCGCAAATACCTTTATCGGGCACATCCCGACCACTAAAACAAACACGACGAATAAAGAAAGTAATTTTTTGTCAGTTCTCATAAATGGTTTACCTCCTAACTTATGATTTTTTGTATGTTGCATACTGAAATAACCTAAAAACAGGATGTTATAATAAATAAAAGTACCATGACGCTCCATACTTTTATATATCACCAAAATTCAAACTTACTATTGATTTCACTTTCAAGCCCTATCGGGTTGACCTAATTATTGCACTTTTAAACTATTTAAATACTCTTTTCTTTCCCGTGAAATTCTGCTGCTTTCTCTTGCCTTTTGAATCGCTTTGTTGTGCGTCCATTTTTCCAATCTCTGCTCTTTTATGACCGGAAGCGTCACATCATATTGCTTGACCAGAGCAAAGCTGAAATACCAGGCAATCATCATTTTGACATAGTATTCCTCTGATTTTACAGCACAAACCCATTCTAAATATTCCGGCTGAAATTCGGCATCCAAGTAGTTGGATAACAGCAGGCCAATGCCATAACGAATCGTATAGGTCTTGTCCGATTTGAGCCATTTCCGAATGTATTCCAGTAAAAAATTCGGATGTTTTTTGAATACCTTTGGAGAAAAAGTATCGCAAGTCGCCCAATTATCAATATAGGGTAAAAACTGCTCCGTTCGCTTCAAGGTATCTTCCAGGTCTTTGATTTCCTCTATAAAAAAGGCATGTAGATTGTTTTCTTCAAAATAGGTGTGGGGCAGGCTGTCCATAAAATCCATGCACCTTTCCCTATCCTCTTTCCAGAGCTTCTTCGCCAACTTTCTCAGCTCCGGGGTACGAATCCCAATCATGCTCTCCTCAGGGACATTGGGAATGAGTTTTCTGTTGAAATCTTTGTAAGGCTCATCTTTTAGAGCAAGTAGCTCGGGGGTAAAGCTTTCTAACATTGTATTTCTCCTTATTGCACCACTTCATCCAGCCACTTCAAGTACTTATCCAGCCCCTTCACTACATCAACTGCCAATATCTCCGGTACTTCGTAGGGGTGTAATTCTTGAATTGTTTTTTCTATCTCAGGGTACCTTTCTTGCTTTGTTTTTAGAAGCAAAAGTATTTCACTATCATTTACTATTTCGTCCTGCCAAACATAGGAGCTTTCTATCTTTTGCTTTTGAATACAAGCTACCAATCTATTTTCCAGCATCCTTTTTGATATCTTATCTGCAATCTCCTTATTCGGTACGCTGGTCATTATTATGCAATGATTTGACATTCGCTCCTCCTTATCCGGTTTTTAAATGATGCGTTACATAAAACGCCTTTATAGACAACGCTTTGGTGTCTTTCGCACAGTTTTCTGGAAACTTGCAGTGCATGACAATCTGTAATTGTTACCATTTTATCACATTTTTTTATAAATTTCCATGAAATAGAAAAAGAGAGCGATACAAAATTCAAAATGATTGTACCGCTCTATGAAATAAAAATCTTACTGTTTTCGATTTTCCATTCCGTCATCCTCTTTCATGATTTTCTTATCTATTGGGATTGCTTCTTTAATTTTTCAAAAAAATCCTGCTCTGATTCTCCTAAAATCACTTGTCCGTTTTGTAATCCGACATACTGTTTCCGGTTGCAATTGCCCATACACTTTCCAATACATCCATATTTCGCATTATAACCATTTTCTGCCGCAAATTGTTCCAGTTTTTGTGGTGAAACGGCAGAGCATTTTTTACATATTTTAATAGTGTTTCCGGCATGCTCTTTTGTAGACATCCAAAAAACCAATCCAAATGCTATTCCCATTATACATACAGTTGCGATTAATTTCAAAAGCAAATCCATGTCAAACAAAAAGCAATATCCTGAAAGGATCATGCCGGCAATCAGAATTACTCCTTGTTTAACAACCCTCGCAATCCCGGATATCATACATAGCCCCATTACAATCCCAATCATGCCTCCCACCAAAAAACTCATAAAATCCACATTTCCGAATGAAAATGGAAACAATGTCCATCCATATAAAATTACCAGTATTGAAATCAGTATCAAACATACCCCGGCAATTGTTTTTACAGTAAACTTTGGTTGATTTTCTTTTTTCATAATCTTTTCCTTTCTTTGTAATAATTATTGAATGAACATATTTTTAAATTCATTCATATAATGTTAACATAAAAGGGAATCGAAACTCCCTTCCAATCTCTGCTACGATAGCCGCTCAAAACGATACCAGTCAAAAGTAAGTCAGCTTTTATCTTGTAAAACCCCTTGAATAAAATAATTCAACATGACCTTTAATGTTTCGTTCTTGCCGGCAAATTCTTCTTCTGTTACATTGCAGTCTATAAAATATGTCATCTCATAAACACGAATGATTTTAGCAATTTCATCTTCCTGATAGCCCAATTCTACCAAATATTTTTTGATATAACTCAAAATAAATTGGTGGAAAGAGTTGTTCCGGATACCTTCCTCCGACAAATAATAATTACGTAATTTGTCATTCAACTTAGGATTATTCCATTCCGCCAAGATTTTGTTATTCAGCATATTCTTTTCAATATACTGAAATAGCTCAGTCATGACTTCAAGTGGCTGCAATTTCCAGTTCATCTTATTCAGCAGCTTACTTCTCATACTTTCATTTTCACGAATATAAATATCCACAAAAATATCTTCTTTGGAATCATAATATTTATAAAATGCCCCTACCGAGATACCTGCCTTTTTTGAAATTTCTGCAATGTTTGTATTTTTATAGCCATTCTTCAAAAATATTTCATACGCTGTTTTATCCAAGGCTATTTTCTTTTCGTCCATAAAGCCTCCTTTTTTTTGAATGAATTATTTTTTTTATTCATTTTTATTTAATATAACAGAGATTGCCCACTCTGTCAATCCTTAAAATCTTTTCTCTTTTAATATTTGATATGCCCTATACGAAATATATTCTTCCAATTCTGCTAAATCATCCTCGTAAAAGCTAGACGGAGAATGAATTACAATTTCAGATAATAAATGATTCTCTATAAAACCATATAATTCTAAAATTTCATCCCTGGTAAAGCGTACCCCCTCATCGTGTAAATTTTTAACCAGCATGCCAATCTCTTTGTCGTCCAAAGAACCCAGCAGCTCGATAATATCCTCTTTGCTGAAACGCACTCCCGCCTTTAATGCCTTTTTTACAAGCAATGCCCCTGTCGGTTCATCAATGATATCTACAATGACCTCAACGATTTCCTTCGCCTCTCCAATATCGGTTAACTCGTCAATTCCCTGACGAATCGTTTCCAAATCCCAATCTTTGTATTGATAGAAAAAATATTCCCAAACCATAATTCTCTCCTTTAAAATGAATTCAACTGTTTTATATTTTCCCGTAATTCTCTTGCCATCGGTTCTTCCATATAAAGCAGCACATAATTTAACATATTTACTACATTTTCTTTACTTCTGAAATCCTTTGTTTCTAACAGTTTTTCGGTGTCATAATGCTTTGCCATCTGCTCAATCCACTTTTTAAATTGCGATACGGATAGTTTTTTCCTTTCCAGCATTTCAAGCAAAACCAATCCGACTCTTTTCTCTTCTCTGTCACTAAAAACATTCTCCTGTTTCATAAACATTGATGCAACAGAATTTAAAACCGGCTCTGCTAACCCCTTCTGAAACATAGAATGACAAACTGCACGCAGTAGCAGCTCCGAAGAATGAGCAATTGTATGTACCCAGCCATAAGGCTTTAAATATCCGGTTGCATCTCTTTCTTTGGATAAATGCTCTATGCTCATTTCAAACACATTTTCTCTTTGTTTTTGTGAAAGAAGTCTAAAATATACGGAATTCTCTTTATCGTCAAAGTAGAGCAAAAGAGCCCATATCAAAGCTGTAAAACTCCTTCTCAAAGTGGATTCTATCATACCATCCTCTAATCCCTGAAAGAGCAAATTATTTTCCGACAAATAACGGATGATTTCCTTCACCTGATGAATTGAAAACATTTCTTTTTCAAGTCCAATGCAAAACAATCCGTAAATAAGGTCATCTCTAATCTCCGGATTTACGTGTCCGATATTTTGCAGCATAAATCTCATTTCTTTATCTGTAATCGGTTCATAGTTGCTCATTTTCTTTTTTAAAGCCTCTATCATCTTTTCTCGCCTTTCTTAATCGTAGGCTTTTCCTCTTATCAAATGCCTCTCTCCTCCAAATAAAGCAGTGTCTGCATCTTAAAGAACAAAAAGCTCCCTTGTAATCAATCATGAGCTTTCTTATACCATACTCTCTTACCCGAAAAGAGCCATCTCTTTTTCAAAGATATTTTTTTCCAGCTCTGTTTCCAAAGTCTTTTCCACTTTAATTTTCAAGTGCTCGACAATTTCTAAAACATGTTTTTTGTTCTTGGGAGTAGCATTCGTAAACAATACCGATAAGCTGTTTAAAATCGCCAATACTACCTGCAAATCTTCTTTTCCATAGTGAATAAGAGGCAAATAAAAAGTTTCCAAATCTTCCTTAAACGAATAGGTGCTGTAGTATATTTTGAAATGATTGTCTTTGGCTTTTTGAATATGATAATTCTCTACCTTGGCAAAGGCGGAAAGCAGCACACCTAATTTATTAATACAGTGAATGGCTGTATTGGGGTCGTTAATTCCCGGAGAAATCGCACGCAAAGCTATTTCTAGCAGCTTGGTAATATTGTAGCGATAATCACTGGTTTCTATTTTCTTATCTTGAAAAATAAAATAACTCAAAACCTTTTCCTGTAATTCTTCCTCCATTCCATTTTTCAAATAAAGGGTAGCTATGGCAGTACTTTCTGCAACATATTCTCCAATTTTACTGTCAATCCGCAAATATCCCTCTCTATCAGAAAGTAAAGAAGTAATCGAATCCAAGTCAATGCTGCTCAAATAACCTGAATTTCCGGATTTGATTTCAATACTGGAATAATTTTCTTTCACCGGAAAAGAACTGCTATCTTTTCTACGCTGTACTTCTTCATCAATGACTGTTTGAGCGATATTGGCAATATCCAAAATCACATTTACCCCTTGAAATTTGGTAATCACTCTTTGAATAAAAACTACAAAGTAAATAATACAGAGAATCGAATATAGTATGGCTACAAAACCGGCAATAATCACTTCATTTTCAAAAAAATCTCTGGTAAAGACCAGGCAGGCCACACAGTAAAAGAAACCGCCAATAAATATTCCAATGACCTTCAAAGTAATTTTCATATTGATGAAATTTTCCACTACTCTCGGTGTAAAGCTGGACGCATAAGTATTTAAAACGGTCAAAATAGTAGAAAAAGTGAAAGTTGTAATTGTCAAAAAGGCCGCCGATAAAGTAATCAAAATGCTTTGCGAAAAGTCCACTTTCAATTTTATCACATCAGGCAAATACAAATGCACCGGAATGATTCGCAAATCAATCAGCGAAACCAAAAGCAACAAAATCATAGAAAAGAAAATATACTGCAAGGTATAAATCCAAGTTATATAGTTATAGTAAAATATCTTTAATCTCTGCAAATTAAACCTCCTAAGTTTATAATGACAATTCCTAAGTTGAAGTGTGCAAGCACAAATGCATGTGACCCGAAAGCAATCTTACGAAGTAAGTTGCGAAAGGGGGATGCGACCACGAAGTGGGCATATTCATTTTGCGGTGCTTCACCGTCAGACGGAGAGCACCATAGGTGCGACAAATGCGTAGCATTTGGTCTGGCGGCGGCAAGCAGCTAGATAGCTCAGGAAAATCCTTTCAGAACGCACCTCACAACTCCTTCCTTTTATTGTGTGTCACTGTTTTTATTTTCGTATATTTTATCATAACTATTTTCGAATTGCTATGGAAATCTAAAAAAACTATTTCCTTAGCAAAAGCTCTTAACATGCTCTTAAAATGGAAGCAAAAAGATTATATAAGCAAGCTCTCCTGAATTGATCCTAAATTTTGATAAAAGAAAAAACGGAGTGGCCGTCAAAGCTTCACTCCGTTTTTTGTAATATCTACTTTCCTAATCTCTTGTCTTAATTTGCTCGACATTGTTTTTATCTACTAATTGATTTTCAAGGATAACTCTGGATTCTACTTTTTTACCGTTTAAGTAATCATAGGCTGTATTTACCATTGCTTTTCCAAGGAAGAACGGTGGCTCTGCAATCGTTGCATCAATTTTTCCTTCTTTGATACCTGCTAAGGTTTCGTCTAAAGCATCACAGCCGATAACAATCATTTCATCTTGTCTACCTGCTGCTTGAATGGCCTCCAGTGCACCCAGAAGCATTTCGTCATTGGCTGCATACAGACCGTCAATTTTTTCATTGGCTTGCAATATATTTTCCATAACCGACATAGCGGTCGCTCTATCAAAATTGGCGGTTTGACGTGCCACGATAGTAATATCCTTATTCTCACTCATGATGGAATTGAATCCTTCCGAACGATTTTGAGCAACGTTGGTACCCATAATTCCTTGTAATTCAACTACATTGCCTTTATTTCCCAATGCTTTTGCTAAAAACTCACCTGCAAGTTTACCGGATTTGATAGCATCATAACCGATATGAGCCACTACTTCGCCACCTTTGGATTCTCTATCCATGGTAAACACCGGAATATTAGCTTTATTACAAGCTTCTACAGCTGCAACAATGGCATCCGAATCACATGGGTCGATAATCATTACATCCACTTGCTTGGTAATTAGGTTTTCGACATCTTTCATTTGAGTTGCAGGATCATCTTGTGCATCCGTAACAAAAATTTCCATTCCTTTTTCTTGTGCTGCTTTTTTACAACCTTCTACCACCGTTACGAAGAATGGATTGGTTTGCGTATTCATCGAGAGCCCTACTTTATACTGCTTATTTTGTCCTTCTTCTTTTTTCGGAGTTCCTTGATTGTTACAAGATACCATCACCAGTCCCATTACTACTACCAACATAAGTGCTAAAAATCTTTTCAACATAATTACCCTCCTTAAACTTTTGAGTTGTCTTTCGCAACATGCTGTTATTGCATTATTCACTTACTGATACTTCTTCTTTCATTACTCTTTTTGCCGAAACATCCTTAATTTTCTTGTCAATTAATACAGCTGCTAGAATTACCACTCCTTTCACAATTTTGGTTGCATGCGGATTTACATTCATCAAAGTCAAAATATTATCTATGATACCCATAATCATTGCACCGATTACCGTCGGAAGAACATATCCCGTTCCGCCGCTCATGGAAGTTCCACCCAAAATAACCGCTGCAATGGCATCCATTTCAATTCCTTCTCCATTTGTAGATTGTGCCGAGCCCAAACGAGCTGTAAGTATAATGCCGGTAATGGCACTTAAAAAACCACTGATGATATAGACAATCCATTCTACACGCTTTACATTGATACCGGATAGCCGGCTGGCTTCCCGTCCGCCTCCCAAGGCATAAACATAACGTCCAAAGCGGGTATTGGACAAAACAAAATGTGCAATGGCATAAATCACAAACAAAAGCAGTATCGGCACAGGGATTCCTCCCAGTACATCCCCTTTTCCTATAAATTTATACACATCATTCTTTATCGGAATCGGAGAGCCGTTGGTATAAACTAAAATACAGCCTCTGAGCAATGTCATCATACCCAAAGTAGCTATGAATGGCGGAATCGAAAAACGGGAAACAAAAAGACCGTTCAATGCTCCGCAAATCACACCCACTGCAACCGCTCCGGAAATGGCGAATAATACATTATCCGTATCTCTTAAAATACCGGCCGCAATTACACCGGCAAGTCCGACCACTGAGCCTACCGACAAATCAATTCCCCCCAGTAAAATTACAAATGTCATACCACAAGCGACAATTCCGGCCATTGCAATTTGACGGATAACATTAAAAATGTTACCCACACTTAGAAAGGCAGGAGAGGCAATCGCCGCTACCAGTGCAATAATAATTAAGATAATTACCGAGCGATATAAATTGACGATTTCCGTCATATTAATTTTCTTATGAGTTTTCATCTTCAACTCCTCCCGAAGCATGCGCTAAAATCAGCTCCTGTGAAAAATCTTCTTTTTCAATCATCAGTACTTTATGTCCTTCTCTCATTACCAAAATGCGATCCGACATGCCGATTACCTCAGGCAGATCACTGGAAATCAATAAAATGCTTTTGCCGGCCTGTGTCATTTCATCCATTAGTTTGTAAATCTCCGCCTTAGCACCGACATCTACGCCTCTGGTGGGCTCATCCATTATGCAAACTAACGGATTACTTTTTAAAACCTTTGCCAGAACCACCTTTTGTTGGTTTCCACCGCTCAAATTGCCTGTATTTTGACGCATGCTGTGACATTTAATATTGAGCTTTTTTATATCTTCCAGTACCGATTGTCTTTCTTTTTTGCGCTCTAAAATTCCGTGATTGACAAATTGTCCTAAACCAAGGGATATCATAACACTGTTTTCTTTGATATCTCGAACCAATACCAAACCCTCTTGCTTTCTGTCATCTGAAACAAAAGCAATTTGATTTTTCAGCGCCTGACTTGGACTGTGAACTTCTATCTTTTCACCGTTCATCCAAAGTTCTCCGCTTTCCAAAGGGATAGCACCGTAAATCAGTTTAGAAAGTTCTATCATTCCGGCGCCTAAAAGACCGGTAATTCCTAGAATTTCTCCTCTATGCAGCTCAAAAGATACTCCATGTACCCCTTTGCCTTTTAAGTTTTTCGCTTCAAATACCACTTCACTTTCTTCGAAGTTTCTAGTAGGATAAAGGTCGTGAATATCTTTTCCCACCATCAGCGATACTACTTTATCATAGTTGGTTTCTTTGACGAGTAGCGTGTCAATATATCGTCCATCCCGAAAAACTGTAATTCTGTCTGAAATCCGGAAAATTTCATCCATACGGTGTGAAATGTAAATAACGGCGATTCCCTTACGTTTTAAATCTTCAATCAGCTCAAATAAAACCTCGGTTTCTTCATTGGTCAGCGCTGCTGTCGGCTCATCCATAATGATAATCTTTGCACCGATAGTTAGGCATTTCGCAATTTCAATCATCTGAGCCATTCCTACCGTCAGGTTTTTCACTTTGGTCTTGGGATTGATTGGAAGATTTAATTTTTTAAGTTCTTCTTCCGCTTTTTGATTCAGAGTTTTTTTATCCAAAAGGCCATATTTATTCACCGGAAATCTTCCCAAATACATATTTTCTGCAACGGTCATATCCGGAATCATATTAAACTCCTGATAAATCATAGCTATTCCCATTTTTTCGGCATCTCTTGTGGAATTAAAGCGTACTTCCTTCCCTTCCAGTATGATTTTTCCGGAAGTTTGCTTTTCTGCTCCCGCAATAATTTTCATTAAAGTGGATTTACCTGCACCGTTTTCTCCACACAAAGCATGCACTTCACCTTCTCTAACATCCATGTGCACTCTATCAAGAGCTTTCACCCCCGGAAAGATTTTCACTATTTCCTGTAATTCCAGTATCTTATCCGTTTTCATGCTCCCTCCTTTGCCGATTTAATAGGCACATCCGCAGCGCAATATCACATTGGTGTAGCCCGTATATTCTCCGGTCAATATGATTGCTTTTGCATTTGCACATCTAGCCTTTAGTTCACTATGCGGAATATAATCAAGTTCTACTTTTTCTGTCAAAATCTCCAATGCTCGCTTATGTACTTCCAAGGTTGCCTCTCCATTGGTTTTCGCTTCCTCTGCAAAAGTTGCTCCTTCAATAACCATACAATTGGCAACGGCCTGCAAGACATCCAAATATCTTGGGTTGTTTTTGGTCCAGCCCAAATCGATTCTCTCTACTCCTCTAGGAATCGGCAATCCTGCATCTCCGATGACCAAAAAATCATTGTGTCTCAATTCCGATAATACACGATTCAGTTGCGGATGAATAATTTCTGTTTTTAACATATTTACCTCCTTACTTTCGCCATACGTTTCTGCCTTTTGTTTCTATGGTTTCCTTCCGGTGAATGTATCGAATTCTAGCGCTTTAAAAAATCGTCGGTTTCTGTTCGATATGGCATAGATATTGCTGTTCCCAATTTTTGAACAGAAAGTGCTGACACTGCGCTGGCAAAGCGAGTAGCTTCCAAAATATTCTTTCCTTCTGCCAGTGCAACCACAAAAGCACCGTTAAAGGCATCCCCAGCTCCTGTAGTGTCCAGTGCCTTAACCTTATATGCAGGGATATGCTCGGCGACTTCACCATTCTTACAATAAGCACCTCTTTCTCCCAGAGTGATTACCACATTCTTTACGCCTCTCTCCATAAACCAATTCGCTGCCGCCTCAGCACCTTTTAAATCTTGAACAGAAATGCCGCTTAAAATCTCAGCTTCTACTTCATTCGGTGTAAGATAATCAATTTTTTGATAAATCGTTTCCTCAATTTTTTGCACCGGAGCCGGATTTAAAATAATCTTTGCTCCTTCTTCTTCTGCCATGGAAATCATTTTGTAAATCGAAGAAATATTGGTTTCCAGCTGCAATAACACATATTTGCTTGCTTTAACCAAATCTCTTAAGCTTTCCACCTCTTCGTCACTGATATGGTCGCAAGCTCCGGGTACTACCATAATAGCATTCTGGCTAGTATTTTCATCTACCAAAATCAGTGCTGCACCCGAAGGCTCTTCCTTTGAAATAAGAACTCTGGATGTATCCATTTTCAAATCTTCCATTGTTTTCAATGCCAGTTCACCGAAAGCATCTTTTTTTACTTTGGTGACCAAGGTCACTTCTCCGCCGGATTTGAAAGCCGATACCCCTTGGTTAAAGCCCTTTCCACCAGCTCCCATTTGAAACATACTGCCTTTGATAGTTTCTCCCGGCACCGGCAAGTGATCGCCTCTTGCCATCAAATCTGCCACATAACTGCCAAACACCAATATTCTTTCTTTCATAGCTACCTCCCTTTTTCATTGTGTAAGCGTTTACATATTATCATAAAAAAATATTTTAAGGATATGCCTTACGTGTATAGAAATCTTTTGGCTCTATGCAAATCATTTTAATGATATGCCTTACAAATATCGAAAACACTATGCTCTATGCAAATCATTTTAATGATATGCTTCGTGTTATCCAGAGTCTTTTGCGCCATGAAAATCGTCTTTTTCTTTATGTCCTCAGAAAAGTTCTCTCTTATAAGAACTTTTCTGAGCCTCTTAAAATCAATTGATAGGGAATAATTTCTCGCTTTGGTTTCCATATTTTGGAAGTTTCTCCATTTTCCGAGAATACTTTTATTTTCTCCAAGAGTATCTCCATTGCTTTTTTACCTTGTAGTGAAACATCTCGAGCAACTACCGATAGCGGATATCCTATCATCTTCAAAACTTCAATTTCGTCAAATCCAAGCAGTGAAATTTCTTTTCCCGGCTGATAGGATTGCTCGTTTAAATACTTTAAAGCCCCCAGTGTCATCAAGTTGTTCGAGGTAAAAATAGCAGTAGGAGCCTCCGACAGTGATAACAGTTTTTTCGCCCCCTCATAACCACTCAAAACTTTAAAATCTCCCTTGATGATATATTCTTCCCGATAAGGTAGTCCATAATGTCGAATGGCTTTTTTGTAGCCATCCAGCCGTTCCTTGCCCGGTTTGGACCTTGTCGGCCCTGCAATAATACCGATTTTATGATGTCCCTCTTTTATCAGAGCCTCAACACCGCTATAAGCTCCGGCTGTATTCTCCATAAAGACACCATCCAGATTGCTGTCCGGCAAATCCCGGTCAATCAATACTACCGGGATCTTTTTCTTATCCATTTGCAGCAAAAGTCTTCTGGTGATTCGGTCATCTTCGGCAACCGGAATCATTATAAGACCACTCAATCTTTGCCTTTCAATCATATTGATGAGTCGGTGTTCCTTTTCACAGGATTCATCACTGGTTAGAAAAATCAACTCATATTCTGTATCTTGAATACATTCTTCTATTCCGGAAATCATTTTGGAAAAAAAGGGATTTTCAATATCCGGCACAATCACGCCAATTGTCGCTGTTTCGCTCCGACTCAAACTCCGAGCAATTGCACTGGGTACAAAATGATTTTCTTCTACAATTTTCAATATTTTTCGTTTCGTTTCTTCCTTGACATATCCGGAATTATTGATAGCTCTGGATACTGTAGCAATAGAAGTACCGGCTTGATTCGCTATATCCTGTATATTCATAATCTTCTCTTTTTTTATTGTGTAAGCGGTTACATATTTATTCTAGCATTTTTCATTCTCGATGTAAATGTCAGTTTTTTATAATATATAATATATTTTTTGTGAAATTTAGACATATTCTATTCTATATTCTCTTATTTGTTTCTTTTAAATGCTTAAATCAAACTTTATCGTTTCTCTAGGAGCGTTGACTTGTAGTTTTGGTGGCCGGTTTGATATTTCTTCCCATAATACTGATGATGGGAAAGGATATTATTTTCTGAAGTTTCAAAGAGCCTGTAAGACAAATTGGCAAGCTTACAGGCTCTTTCATTGTGATTGGAACTATCTTTCAAATTCCCTTAATATTTTCTCTCACTCTACTTAAATGATGAATAATCGCATTTTTCGCACGTTTTTTATCCCTTGCCTGAATGGCATTGACAATTTCCATATGCTCAGAATAAATTTCCTCTTTTCTTTCGGATTTGACCATAGTGCGTGCCACCAATTCATCAAATACATCATAGTATTTATCAATGAAATTGGTAAAGATTGCATTTCTGGACATTTCTGCCAAACGATAGTGAAAATAATAATCTACGGTACCGGGAGTATCGTCATTCTCTTTTGCTTTTACCAATTCTCTTAATTCCTCAATTTCTTCGTCACTGGCAGAATCAATAATTTTTTCCACCTCTCTTTTTTCAATGCATTCTCGCATTTCCAACAAATCCAGGTATGTTGCTTCTTTCAATGAAATACCGGAACTTTCTTCCAAAATCTTATTAATTTCAGGATGAATGAGCGTACCTTCCTTGGGTTTTCGGATTACATAATTTCTGGCTTGCAGAACGGTCAATGCCTCACGCAAAATACCCCGACTGACTCCCAAAAGGTCTGCCAGTTCCGGTTCTGATGGCAGCTTATCTCCCGGTCTTAATTTTCCGGTATGAATTTGCTCCATAATGACTTCCACCACTTTATCCGATAGTCTTTCATTCAAAATCGGTTTAAATGTCATATTTTCACACTTCTTTCTTATTCTAACTTTACACTTCTGTAGTTTCTGAAAATATTTTTCTCTTTTTTTCCTGCTTTTTTAATACTATATCAAAATATATTCACTCTTTCAATGTCAATTCCTGCCATGTGATTGTCAGCCTATCCTCTGATTCAAATGCCCTTTCAAAACAATTGCCGTCAATCTCTATACATACTGAAATTGACGGCAAATTGATAGCGAATTAGTGTATCCTTGAACTATAAATTTTCACTTTATAGTTTGGCATCGAAATGCTTATTTTTCTTCAATCACAAAATCACCGAACAGCGTACGCCCCATAGTAAGCGATCCGCAGCCATACATACCATAAGCAAAACTGCCATCCCGTACTTCCAGTATTTTCTGCCGGTCAATCCATAGACTAATCTTATTCCCATCTGCCTGTAAACGAATTTCATATTCTCTCTCGCATTGCCACAGAAAATCTACATCTGCCAATAATTGATAGCCGAAATCATTTTTATAAATTCCTGCTTTCCCTTCCGACGACAAGCCACCTTGATATCCTCTCATCGCACCTTGTGAACGAATTTGCAGCAAGTGATTTTCTCCGTTTAACGGTATAAGCTTGGTAGTCACACTATAGTCTTTGGCGTAATAATTGCCGCTATAGGCAAAGGCAGAATCACAACGCATCAAAGAAAGCATGTTATTCTCCAACATCCAGGCACCATGATCCATAGAAAAAGGAGAAACTGCAGCCAATTCCTTTTTCTGTTTTGACATTGACAGGGTATACTTTGCTTTACCGGTAATCCGCATTTCATCCAAATAAACAACTCCTAGACTCTTACTTTTGGAAGGTGCATATCCCTCAATTACAATACCGACTTCATCAATTAAATCGCCATTGACTTCCGGAATCGTATATTCCAGCTCAATCCACTCATCCTGAACCAGTTTGACATATCCACCCAAATGATTCTGTTTGTCCGAGCTGCTTCGCACATAAGGTGCTACCCCCAAAGTTTCCCAACCGTTCCACTGATCAAGATAAAGATACATAGATAATTTCTGCCCCGGATAGACGGTCGGGCTAAATACCGGACTATAACGCTCGTCCGATAAATCCTCTCTACGATACATTGGTTTGTAAAATATTTTACATTGATCACCTCTGACCATTCTATCTACCAAAATCTTAAGCGAACGCATACCCCGATATGCCCTTTCTTCCGAATTGGAAATTATACAGAAAAAAGAATCGGATACACGTATATTATGTGTAGAACCGGGAAGCTCAAAGTCAAAATGATGTTCTCCGGAATTTACCGGTTGAATCTCCATCGGCATTTCTTCGCCTGCCAAGCGATAACCCAGTGCAGCCACTTCTTTGGCATACTCAGGCACATTGAGGTTATTTAAAAACCCGGAAATACCCGAAAGAATAATGCCATCATTAATCGGTGCACGATATCGCTCCGGCAGCCCTTCTATACCGTTCATGACACCAAGAACTGTACCGACATTACCGGCATTACAATCGGTATCCCATCCACACATGGTAGCTATTTCCACTGTTTTATCCAGTTTCCCTTCTCCATAGAGCATCGCCAAAATGCACACTCCTGCATTTGGAATAATATGGCAAACTCCCGGATAGCGATCATACCCCCACTTTTGATTAAGCATTTGGTAGCAAGCTCGCCAATCTTCCGGCTCTTCCTGATAAAAATCAATTACTGCTTTTGTCACTCGTGCATAGGTCGAATCTGACGGAATCAAGCTTAATCCTGTTTGGATAATCTTCTGTATATCCTTTTCCACAAAGGCTTCGGCGATACAGGCACAGAAAAAACGTGCCCCATAAATTCCGTTACCATCATGTGACACTGAGGCCGCCGCCTCTCCGAAATCCGCCGCTTTTTCCGGTTTTGCCGGACAAACCAGCCCCCATGTATCAATAAAGATTTGCCCACCGATTTGCTCTGCAACGGTCACTCCATTTTGTTTCATCGAGCCGGACTGCGGTGCAGGAATCCCTTTTTTCAGATTCAAATAGGCCGTGTGCTCGGTACTGACACCATATCCACCCCACCAAAACATGCCAATGCCTTCCCTTGCATAATTCAACCATGCTCTGGCGACATGTTGCGGTGTTAGATTGCCATCTGTCGCATCATCTACCAGTGCTCTCAAAAAATATACCGGTCCATTGACATCATCATCCGCTGCAAAGTTTTTAAATTCTTTGACATAATTTTTGATTTCACCATAAGTTTTATAAATTCTGTCATAAGTCCAGATAGTTGGCTCCACCGGTGCCCCCAGACGAATACCAATATTCATTCCTAAAAAACCGGCATATACTTTTTCCAAATATTGATCTACCATTTTGCTTCCTTCCTATTGAATTAACTCTGCCAAGCGTGTGGCATAATCCAAAATGTCAATTCCTTTGGTAAACGATAAACAAGTACCTGACGGATATCTGGTTTTTTCAACCCAATGTGTCGGAATTGCTTTTACCCCATATTTTGCACCCAAAATTGCACCGGCTACCGCACCGATCGTATCGGCATCACGTCCAAAATTAGCCGCAAGTAGTAAACCGGAACGAAATGACGTGCTTTCCAGCTTTAGGCAACCAAAGACCTCCGGCAATGCCTCCGCAACTGTAGAGCGATGGGTTGAAAATAATTCATAATGTAACGGCATCCATGCATCCATAATTTGATATCCTGCCTTTTCTACAATCTCAAATGCTCTGTCCAGGCAGACTCCAAACCACGAATTCGGCGGCGCTGTTTTTCGCACCGCCGATAGTATTTCATCCATTTCCGCATCCACCATGGCCAAAGATACTGCCACTGCCACCGCTTGAGCTCCCCAAATACCATCCATGTGATGACTGACCGAGGCATCAATTTCTGCCAGCCTTGATGCTCTCTCCGGATCTCCGGCACATAGAATACCTATCGGGCCGCTACGCATTGCCGCTCCATCACTCATATAATAAGGATTAAATCTTCCCGAATCCGGAGGACGTATGCCTCTCCGTAAATTATTGCAAGCTTCTACCTCACTGACTCCGCCACGGCGTAGCTCATCCTCGGTAGCAACATTCCTCATCCATGCCTCCACTACATCATCCGAAGTAAAATCTCCTCCGGCCCGTAATATTGTATCGGCAGTCATCAAGGCAAACTCGGTATCATCTGTACTCCATGATGCTCCCCGATGAAAATCGGTAGTAAATCCATAATCTCTTTGATTATCAGGTTTTCTGGCAGCATCTCCTAAGGAATCTCCAATTGCCAATCCAATTAAGGAGCCTATTGCTTTATCCAAAGTAAACTCTTTGTTTTCACATAAAAACTGTCTTGTTTTCAAGTTTTCCTTCCTATTCTGTCAAGCCCAAATTTATTAATTTTACAGGCTTTGACG
>JAUMXK010000050.1 GCA_030535295.1 Eubacteriales bacterium
GTTTTCTATATACGTAAGGCATATCATCAAGATGATTTGCACAGAGAATTAAGATTTCTATATCTGCAAGGCATATCATTAAGATGATTTGCATAGCGAAATTTTATTTACATAAGGGAAAGGTAGCAAATCATTAAAAGAAAGGAAGGCGAAGATGAAAAAAATTGAAATTCAAAATCCAAAGGATATTAATATAGAAGAAACTGCGATTAGGACGATTCGTATTGATAGAAAAGGGCTTGCGGCAAGACAGGAATTGGAGATGATAGAGCCGATTGCAGCGGCTGACTTTAGTGGAGTGGGAGAAAAAGCAGCCGAAAGGACGGTATCCTTTTTTACTTTAGGCTGCAAGGTCAATCAGTATGAAACAGAAGCAATCAGGGAGCTGTTTTTGGCGGATGGTTACCGTGAGGTCAGTCCGGATGAGCCAAGTGATGTTTATGTGGTCAATACCTGTACCGTGACCAATATGGCAGCCAAAAAATCTAGACAAATGCTGGCAAGAGGAAAGAAAAAAAATCCTGCCTGTGTGGTGATTGCGGTCGGTTGCTATGTGCAAAGAGAGCATAAAGCGATGAAGTCTTTGACCGGAGTGGATATTTTAATAGGAAACAATCACAAAAAAGAAATCCTAAATATCTTGGAACAATTTTATCAAAGTAGTGAAATGATTGATGTGGTGGAGGAAGGCTACAATAAGCCGAACTACGAAGACCTAAAAATCAGTAGAAGACATGATAAAACAAGAGCCACTATCAAAATACAGGATGGTTGCAATCAGTTTTGCACTTACTGTATCATTCCCTATGCCAGAGGCAAAGTCAGAAGCCGTAGACCGGGGCTTGTACTCGAAGAGATTATGGGATTGGTCAAGGAGGGATATCAGGAATTTGTCATTACCGGTATTCATTTGACTTCTTATGGCATTGATTTTTCGGAGAAGGTCGGCTTTATCGACTTGCTGGAAGAAATCGATAAAATAGAGGGAGTGCGCAGAGTGCGTCTGGGTTCTTTGGAGCCAAGATTAATTACTCCGGAGTTTGCCGAAAGAATTGCCAAGCTCAAAAGTATTTGTCCGCATTTTCATCTTTCCTTACAAAGTGGCTCGGATGGTGTGCTGGAAAGAATGAATCGCCGCTATCGTACCGAAGAGTTTGCAAAAGGGGTAAAACTACTGAGGGAGGTTTATGATAACCCTGCCTTCACCACCGATATCATTGTCGGATTTCCGGGGGAAACGGATGCCGAATTTGAAGAAGGGCTTCACTTTGTAGAAAAAATCGGTTTTTCAGACCTGCATGTGTTTAAATATTCCAAGAGAGATGGCACAAAAGCGGCACAAATGAAAGACCAGGTGCCTGAGCCGATCAAAAATGAAAGAAGTGCCCGAATGATTGCCCTTGGCGAGGCGGCAAAGCAACGATATCTGCAAAGCTTTGTAGGTAAAAGAGTTGAAGTATTGCCGGAAGAGCAGACGGAAATTGAAGGAAAAACCTATATGACAGGTCATATTCAGGAATATATTAAAGTTTATTATCCGACCGAGCAAAACGAATCCGGTCAGGAAAAAATGGTGATTTTAGACAGCTTATACCGAGACGGAATGATGGCAGAAAAAAGTTGATATCTTTTGAAAAAAGACTTGATTTTGCAAGATTGATGTTGTATAATTTCATTTATATTTTAGAGCTTGTCTAAATTATAAGGAAAAACAGTCAAAAACTCATTTTAAAGTGAAGGAAAATAAAAATGAGTTGCAGAAATGAAAGGGGATATCAATTATGAAGAAAATGGTTGTATTATTATTGGCGTTGATGCTTGTGGTAACGGCTTGTGGAAACAATACAACTTCCACCGACCAAGGAAAAGAGCAACAAACAGCTACCGGAGGGGAAGAAGTAAAGGTTGGTATGCTGGGGCCGCTCAGCGGACCGGTTGCGGAATATGGTGTCGCTTCGACCAACGGAACTTTACTGGCAATTGAAACCTTAAACAACAAAAACTATTTGGACGGTAAGAAAGTCGTGCCGGTTCTATATGATACGGAAGGCGACCAAACCAAAGCGGTCAACTTATTTAATAAGTTGGTGAGCAATGACAAGATATCCGCTTTTGTCGGCGGTGTCATTTCTTCGGAATCTTTAGTAGTTGCACCGATTGCCGATGAAGAAGGACTTCCGATGATTACTCCGACCGGAACTCACTTAGGAATTACTCCGGACTATCCAAATGTATTTCGGGCTTGCTTTATCGATCCGTATCAAGGAGTGCTCGCCGGCCAATTTGTCGTAGAAAACCTACAAGCAAAAAAAGTAGCGATTGTCTACAATGTAGGAAATGATTATTCCGTGGGACTTGCCGATGAATTTAAAAAAGTAGTGGATGCAGCAGGTGTTGAAGTTACCAATCATGAAGCGTACAATGAAGAGGACAAAGATTTCAGTGCATTGGCGTCCAAAATCAAAGCCGGAAATCCGGATATCGTCTTTGTGCCGGATTATTACAATAAGGTAGGTATGATTGTCGGGCAATTAAAAGCTGCCGGAGTGGAAGCTGATTTCTTAGGCGGAGACGGATGGGATGGAGTGCTAGCCAACTATGCTAAGGAAGCGGAAGGCTGCTATTACCTTACTCACTTCTCTACCAATGACACTAGTGAAGCGGTACAAGAGTTTGTAAAAGCATATCGTGAGAAATATAATATCGAACCAAGCTCCTTTGCGGCACTTGGCTATGATGCAGGACAAATCATTGTGGAAGCTATGAAAAAAGCAGGTTCTTCCAATAAAGAAGATATTGCAAAGGCATTAAAAGATATCAGCTTTGATGGTATCACCGGAACCATTCAATTCGATGAAGATGGCAATCCGAAAAATAAGGATGTTACTGTTATCAAAGTAGTGGACGGAAAAGCAGTAGTAGAAACAAAAGTAAAGGGAAAATAAAAAAACGAAGAAATGTAATGGGAAGAATTTCTACCCATTACATTTCTTCATAAGCAGTGATAAAAGGAGGATATTATGGCGCAGTTATTCCAGCAAATAATAAACAGCCTGCATGTCGGCAGCATTTATGCCTTAATTGCTTTGGGATATACAATGGTATATGGAATTGTGCAATTGATTAATTTTGCGCATGGTGATATTTTGATGGTGGGTGCATACTTTACCTTTTTTGGTTTGGTAGCGTATCGCTTGCCTTTTGGGGTTGCGCTGATTATCTCAGTTGCAATTTGTGCTTTGCTGGGAATGCTGATTGATAGAGTGGCCTACAAGCCTTTGAGAAATGCACCGAGGATTTCTGCTCTTATCACCGCTTTGGGCGTGAGTATGCTTTTGGAAAACGGCTTTCGTTATTTATTTGGAGCCGATACCAAAAGAATGCCGGAAATTATTCGGGCAGACCAGGCAATTATGCTGGGCAATGTTCGCATTTCCTACATGACCTTTATCACCATTTTTGTGGCGATTTTATTTATGCTCAGCTTACAGGTGATTGTTCATTATACCAAAGCCGGAAAGGCGATGCGCTCGGTTTCGGAAGATACCAAAGCTTCCCAATTGATGGGAATCAATGTTGACAGGACAATTGCCATGACCTTTGCCATCGGCTCGGCGCTGGGTGCGGTAGGTGGTATTTTGTATAGCATGAACTATTATGAAGTGCAACCGTATATGGGGATGATGCCGGGATTAAAAGCCTTCGTAGCGGCGGTTTTAGGTGGCATTGGCAGTATTCCGGGAGCAATGCTGGGCGGTTTTGTCATCGGTGCGGTGGAAACGATTACCAGAGGTTATATTTCCACAACATGGGCAGATGCCTTTGTGTTCGGTATTTTAATTCTGGTACTGGTGTTTAAGCCGACCGGTATTTTAGGGAAAAATATCAAGGAAAAAGTATAGAAAGGACGGAAAATGAAGACAAAAGATATTTGGAAAAGTTATATCATTAATTTTGTTGCCGTTCTTTTTCTTTTTGGCATATTAATGATATGTATGCAAACGGGATTGCTGAACAATTATTATCAAGGTTTACTGATTATAGCCGGAATCAATATTATTGCGGCTTCTTCCCTGAATCTTGCCACAGGCTACATGGGGCAACTGGCTCTCGGACATGCCGGGTTTATGGCGATTGGTGCTTATACCGCTGCCATGATTGGGTTACACACCGATATGCCGCTCATGGCCAAATTGCTGCTTGGGATTTTGCTTGGTGGAGCAATGGCTGGTGTTTTCGGGATTCTTATCGGTATTCCTGCACTCCGCTTGCGAGGCGATTATTTGGGGATTGTGACCTTGGGCTTCGGTGAAATTATTCGGATAGCTCTTTATAATCTTCCTTTTACAGGGGGAGCGGCCGGCTTGAAAAAAATACCGAAAATAATCAATTTGCCGATTTTATTTATTATCTTAATTCTGGTCATGACCTTTCTCTTCTTATTTGTCCGTTCCAGACATGGAAGGGCATTGCTTTCGATTAAGGAAGATGAAATTGCGGCTGAGTCCGTGGGTGTTCCTACTATTTATTACAAGGTCTATGGCTTTGCAGTATCCGCATTTTTGGCGGGAGTTGCCGGTGGATGTCTGGCTTTTTTCCAAAGGGCGCTTGACCCGAATAAATTTAAATTTATGTTGTCCATTGAGTTCTTTATCATTGTAGTATTGGGAGGCATGGGCAGCTTTACCGGAACGATTTTGGCCGGACTTTTTCTGGCCTTTGTCAATGAATTTCTTTACCAGGTGGATGAACTGCGCCTGGTCATTTATGCCGTGCTTTTGATTGCGGTCATGATTTTTAAGCCGAGCGGCTTACTGGGCAATCGGGAATTTTCTTTGGTAAAATCTATGAGATGGCTGAAAACCAAGCTGACCGGAAAGAATTAGGAGGACAAAATGGAATTATTGAAAACCAATGATGTCGGGATTGCTTTTGGCGGCTTACAGGCGGTAGGACATTTTGATTTTGCATTGCAGGAAAAGGAGCTGGTTGGTTTAATCGGCCCGAATGGAGCAGGAAAAACGACGATTTTCAATCTGCTGACCGGAGTTTATCAGCCGACCGAAGGGGAAATTTTTTTCAACAACAAAAAAATCAATGGAAAAAGTCCGGCGGAGATTGTCAATTTGGGTATGGCAAGAACATTCCAAAATATTCGTTTGTTTAAAAATCTGTCAGTGATTGATAATATCAAAATCGCTTTTCAAAAAGAACTCAAATATTCTGCTCTGGAAGCAGTCTTACGTTTGCCATCATATTGGAAACAGGAAAATGTCATTCATGACAAGGCTTTGGATTTGCTTGGACTTTTCAATATGCAGGAGGATGCGGACAAACTGGCCAAGAATTTACCGTATGGTAAGCAGAGAAAACTGGAAATCTGTCGGGCACTTGCAACCAATCCGAAACTATTGCTATTGGATGAACCGGCTGCAGGGATGAATCCTCAGGAAACGAAGGAGCTGATGGAAACGATTGCCTTTGTTCGCAAGCATTTCAATTTGGCCATTCTTTTGATTGAGCATGATATGAATTTGGTCATGGGCATTTGCGAAAGACTGGTGGTTATCGACTATGGTATGATTATCGCCAAAGGAACGCCGGAAGAAATCAAGGTAAACAAGCAGGTAATCAAGGCCTATCTGGGCAGTTAGGAGGGCGTATGCTACAAGTAGAAGAATTAAATGTATTTTATGGAGCCATTCATGCCCTAAAGAACATCAGTTTTGAGGTCAATCAAGGAGAAATCGTATCGCTAATCGGAGCAAATGGTGCAGGAAAGACAACGATTATGCATACTTTGTCGGGACTGCTGAAAGCTGAAAGTGGAAGTATTCGTCTGCACAACAAGGAATTGACCTCTATTCCGGCAGAGAAAATTGTCAGTATGGGATTGGTTCAAGTGCCGGAGGGACGACGAGTATTCGGCAGAATGTCTGTGCTTGAGAATTTGATGATGGGAGCATATTTGCGCAAAGATAAAAAAGAGATTCAAGAGGATATTGAGAAAATGTATGTCCGTTTTCCCCGATTGAAGGAAAGAAGTAAGCAAACGGCAGGGACAATGAGTGGTGGAGAGCAGCAAATGTTAGCCATTGCCAGAGCATTGATGAGTAAGCCGGAGCTGCTTTTGATGGATGAACCATCCATGGGACTGGCGCCGATTTTGGTGGATGAAATTTTTAATATCATTCAGGACATCAATCAAAACGGTATGACGGTACTTTTGGTGGAGCAAAATGCCAATAAGGCTCTTTCGATTGCCAATCGAGCCTATGTCCTGGAAACAGGCAATATTATCATGACCGGTTCCGGTCAGGAGCTACTTCATGATGATAGAGTTCGGCAGGCGTACTTGGGATAAAAATATTTTCATGTGAAGTACAGGAGAAAAAGAAAATTTCTTTGCGTTATGTAGAGGAAAAGTTTCTATCTTTCTCTTGTATTTTTATATAAAATCGGCTATGATTAGAATAGATAATTTTATAACAAAATTGATATATTACGAATAAGGAGGGGCACTATGAAATTAATTGGAATCATTGGAGCAATGGAAGAAGAAGTCATGATGCTGAGAGAGCAAATGACGATTACCGATATCAGAAGCATTGCTCATATAGAATATGCCAAGGGTAGCCTTGGAAATAGAGAAGTAGTATTGGCAAAGTCCGGAATCGGTAAAGTCAATGCGGCGGTCTGCACACAAATAATGATTGATATTTTTAAAGTCGACATTGTCGTCAATTTAGGTGTAGCCGGTGCCCTTTCGCCGGAATTGGACATTTGTGATGTGGTTATTTCCAGAGAATTTGTGCATCACGATGTGGATGCCACGGTCTTTGGATATGCCAAAGGAGAAATCCCGCAAATGGAGAATTCCGTATTCAAAGCGGACAGTCATTTAATTCATTTGGTAGAAAAAGCCAGTGATGTGTTGAGCTCGAAAATAAAAGTGATAACCGGGCGTATGTTAAGCGGTGACCAATTTATTTCGAAGACGGAAGACAGAGAGTATCTATATAGTTTCTTTAAGGGAGATTGTACGGAGATGGAAGGCGCTGCCATTGCTCAGGTTTGCTTTTTGAATCGAGTATCCTTTGTGGCGATTCGCTCCATTTCCGACAAAGCCAATAATGTAGCGGATATGGACTTTAATGAGTTCACCAGACAAGCGGCAATCAATTCTTCAAAAATTCTTTTGAAGTTTTTGACTTTGATTTAAGCAGGCAGAAGCCGGATAGCGGTGAAGGGAAGAAAAAATAAGGCTGGTAGTGGAGCTATAGCCTGTAAATAGAATAGGAAAGAAGTATCGACCGCCGGGATTGCAGATACGAACCCGTGGCGGTCGATTTTTTGAAATTCAAGGAAAGCCGGGAAGTGACCGATATTAATAACTGTGGATGGTAGTTCTTGTGAAAGGGCTACGGATAGAGGAAGGAAAGAGCAGTGCAGGAATTGGAAAGAAAAGACAAGCAAGAGGACGATAAGAGATTTATGGCTTTGGCACTTTTGGAAGCGGAAAAGGCCTATCGTTTGGGAGAAACGCCAATTGGCTGCGTGATTGTCCATGAGGGCGAAGTGATTGGTAGCGGTTACAATCGCCGAGCGACTGACCATTCGGTTTTGGCTCATGCCGAGCTGATGGCCATTTCGGAGGCGGAAAAGCATTTGCAGGATTGGCGATTGGAGGAGTGCACTCTTTATGTGACACTGGAGCCTTGCCCCATGTGCGCCGGTGCCATTGTCCAGGCCAGAGTGGGAAGAGTGGTGTATGCCAGCACCAATTTCAAGGCAGGCAGTGCCGGCACCATTGTCAATTTGATGGCAGTGGAGGGATTCAACCATCAGCCGGAAGTTGTCGGCGGGGTGTTGGAGCCGGAATGCAGTACCTTACTGAAACGCTTTTTCAGAGAGCTGAGACAGGAAAAAGAAAAGACCTATCCCCCAAGAGTGATTGAGCCAAGTTTTTATTTAGCCAATGCGAAAGAACTGGCACCCAAGCTTTTGGGAAAGATTTTGTGCAGGCGTTTGCCGGATGGAGAGGTGCTGCGCTATCGCATTACCGAAACGGAGTGCTATTACGGCGAAAAAGATACCGCCAACCATGCCCACAAGGGCAGAACCAAGCGGACGGAGGTTCTTTATCACGAGGGTGGGGTTGCTTATGTCTATCTATGCTACGGCGTTCATCAAATGTTCAATGTGGTAACCGGCAAAGAAGGGCACCCGGAGGCGGTTTTGATTCGGGGAGTCGAGGGCTTTGACGGGCCGGGCAAACTTACCAAAGCCATGCAAATCGGCAAAGAGCAAAATGCGGCGGCATTGAATGTTGAAAATGAAGTATGGCTGGAAGAGGATGGAACCAAGGTTAAAATTGGCCGCTACAAGCGGATTGGGATTGGCTATGCTTCGCAAAAAGATCAAGAAAGAAAATGGAGATTTTTGGCCGAGCAATAGGGGAACAAAGTTTCTTCTTGTCAAAAGCGTTTTGGTTTAGTATAATTAAAAACAGATTAGAAAATGAATAGAAGATGATTGGAACAGGAATCGTTGACAACAGTAGTGTGGAGGACGTTTTGAGAAAGTTATTTTTATTGGTGGCAGTGATTGTATTGGCCGGTTTTTATGGCAATGCGGCAAATGCCATGACTGACGAGCATAAAGCGAAAAATGTGGAATTGCGCCAGGCAATGGTAGAAGAGAATCAACATAGTGTATATTTGAGTTTACAACAAACAGAATATTTGAAAGATGAAGAAGTAAGAAAAATAGAAAGTGCACCGTACATTCGGGATGGCAAAACCTATATTCCGGTTTCTGTGCTGGAAGATATTTTTTCCGATTCGGTGGATTGGATTTTGGAAGATCACTCCTTTTTATTTATGTGGAAAGGTAGTGTATTGAAGGTTTCCTTGAATGAAAATAAGATTTATTATGGCGGCAAGGAAATGAGTGAGATTTCGGCGGATGTAGATATGGAAAAGGGAGTTGCTCTTCCTTTGGGAGAGATTTTGAATACTCTTGAGATTCCCTTTCAATGGATTGGAGAAACTGCTTCTATTTTTATTTATGGTGTGGAAAAAGATATTCTAAGTGAAAAGGCAAAGAAGGAAAAGAAAGTCACCGAAAATGATGTGATGGCTTCCTATTTGAAGCATCTGGAAGAAGAGGCACAAAAGGCAGCCAATCCTTATGGAAAGTCCATTTTGGAAGTAGCCACTTCCCGTTTGGGAATGCCTTATGTGATGGGGGCGGCCGGGCCGAACCGATTTGATTGTTCCGGCTTCGTGCATTGGGTGTTTACAACTTCAGGAGCACGTAGTTATCAAAGGGGTTCTTCGCAATCATTGTATGCACTTTGTCAGCCAATTAGCCGTGAAGAATTGCAAGTAGGGGATTTGCTTTTCTTTACCAGAACCTATTCATCAAAAGTGCCGATTACCCATTCGGCCATTTATATCGGCAACGGACAAATGATTCATGCGGCAGGCAATCGGGTGCAAATCACACCGCTTTCCGATGGCTACTGGACCAGACATTTTTATGCGTATGGCAGAATGAAGTAAATAATATGGAGCTATTGCAGTGCAATGGCTCTTTTTTGCATCCGGGATTTTTATTCGGAGAGAAAAGGTTAGTTGGGATAGAGAGTAAGCAAAAAAGGTTTGCTGCAAGTGAGGTCAATTGCTTGCCGGAAAAAGAATTTTTATTTTAATTGAAAATTCATTGACAGCAAGCCGAAATTTCATTACTCTTAAAAGGGAAAGCAAACAAAATTGGAGAGGAAAAATACCATGGATAATTTTAATTTAAGGGATATCGTCAATATGGACGACCCGCAAGTGTTATGGAAACAAGCCGAACCTTTTATGAAATTGATGCTTCAATATGAATCTGCTTTGTTGGAAATGGAAACGAAACTCAAGATTTTAAATGAGGAATTTTCGATTCAGTACAACAGAAATCCTTTTGAGTCCATTAAGAGCAGAGTCAAACAACCGCTCAGTATTATGGATAAGCTGAGAAGAAAAGGATTTCCTACAACACTTGAAAGTATAGAGGAAAATTTATTTGATGTAGCCGGAATCCGAATTATTTGCTCCTTTATTGATGATATTTACAGCTTGGCGGACTTGTTGATTCAGCAGGATGATGTCAAATTATTGATGAAAAAAGATTATATTGCCAATCCGAAACCCAATGGCTATCGTAGTTTGCACCTTATTATGGAAATCCCGATTTTCTTGTCCACGGGAAAGAAATTTATCAAGGTGGAAGTCCAGTTTCGCACGATTGCTATGGACTTTTGGGCAAGTCTTGACCACAAGTTACATTATAAGAAGGATTTACCGAATGCAGAGGAGATTTCAAAGGAACTCAAGGAATGTGCAGAGATTATTACCGCATTGGATGAGCGAATGGAAATTATTCGTAATCGGATTGAAATGACGGGAGATGTGGAGTAAAGTAGGAGTATGAAGAAGGTGTTGCTATATACCGACGGTGCCTGTCGGGGGAATCCCGGCAACGGAGGATATGGAAGTATCCTGAAGTTTGAGGATGCCCAAGGGAAAGTACATAGTAAGGAATTATCGGCCGGTTATCGGCAAACCACCAATAATCGAATGGAGTTATTGGCAGTGATTCGGGGGCTGGAGGAGCTGAAGAGCCCTTGCAGCGTACAGGTTTTTACCGATTCAAAATACATTGTCAATGCTTTTGAAGAGGGCTGGGTGGACAATTGGTTGAAAAACAATTGGAAGAGAAACAAGAAGGAAGCTGTCAAGAACCAAGATTTATGGAAGCGCCTTCTGGAATTGATGAAGTTACATAAGGTCGAGTATCAATGGGTGAAAGGACACAACGGACATCCTGAAAATGAGCGCTGTGACGTGCTGGCAACGGAGGCAGCCGATGGCAGTAGTTTACTGGAAGATGTCGAATGGAATTGAGAAGGACTTTGGAAAAAATAATTTTAGATAAAACAGCAAATAAGAAAGGATTTTAGATGAAGACAAACGAAAACTTAAAGATTGCATTGTTTGATGCCAAACCGTATGATATTCGCTTTTTTACCGAGCAAAACAAAAAATATAATTATAAGATTAAATTTTTTGAGTATAAACTGAATGAAGAAACGGCACCGCTTGCCAAAGGTTTTGACGTGGTGTGTGCTTTTGTAAATGACGATTTGGGAACCAAAACGATTGAGGCCTTGGTGGCAAACGGTATTACCCTGATTGCCATGAGAGCAGCCGGCTACAACAATGTAGACTTTGTGACGGCCAGTGGAAAAATACATATTGTCAGAGTACCTGCGTATAGCCCTTATGCGATTGCAGAACATGCGGTAGCGATGATTTTGACTTTGAACAGACAAACACACAGAGCATTCAACCGTACCAGAGAAAATAACTTCAGCATTAACGGTTTGATGGGTTTTGACTTGAGAGGAAAGACCGTCGGAGTCGTTGGTACCGGCCGTATCGGACAGGTGTTTATTGAGATTATGAAGGGATTCGGCAGTAAGATTCTGGCCTATGATAAGTATCCAAATCCGAAATTGGATGTGGAATATGTAGAGCTAGACCGCTTGTTCCGGGAGTCGGATATTATTTCCCTGCATTGCCCGCTGACGGATGAGAGTTATCATATGATTGATAAAGATAGCATTGCCAAGATGAAAGATGGTGTGATGATTATCAATACATCCCGTGGCGGCTTGATTTTTGCCGAGGATTTGGTGGAAGCCCTAAAGACAAGGAAAGTAGCTGCGGCGGGTCTGGATGTATACGAAGAAGAAAGTGAATATTTCTTCGAGGATTGTTCGGATTCGATTATTGCCGATGATGTATTGGCGAGATTGCTGTCGCTTAGCAATGTACTGGTGACCTCTCACCAGGCATTCTTTACCAAAGAGGCTCTAAATAATATCGCAGAGCAGACCTTGGAAAACATTCGCTGCTTCTTTACGATTGGGGAGCAAATTATCAATGAAGTCTTATATGAATGTGATGAAAACGGACATTGTACCGTAGTGACAAAATAAGTTTCAAAAAGAGAAAATGCCGATATGGCCAAACGGCGTGCAGTACCGGCGGAGTTCAATAGAGGATTGCGAACAAAAATAGAAAAGCATACAGTGAAAATGCAGATTCAAATAGCATGGAAACGGTATGCTTTTTTGAAATAAAGATGTAAGGAAATTGCAGTGTATGCGGCGGATTCTTTCCGAAAGCCGGAGGAATCAATGCAGGCAACAGTTAAAGCATCGACGGTTATCGAAAAATGAAAAAGCAAAATACGAGGGAGGATACCATGGCGAACATAGAAGATTATATTAAATGGCGAGGAGATTTGAGCTTCTTAAATGATTCCTTTAATGAAGTGGACAGTCTAATTTTGACGCAGCTATGTTATTTGCATCTGGACGGGATTGTGCCGCCTTGGAATGAAAAACGCAGTATCAGTATGCCAAAATTGATTGAGAGCTATTGGCTGAAAAACAGTCCGGCAGAGATTGAAAAAAAACTCGGAATTGAGCAAAAGCCGGCCAAATTATTGGGCTTACTCAAGAAAAGTCGACGTTTTTCCGAACTGCATTTTGCCAATTATGTCAATTTGGTGGACAAAGAAAAGCAGGAACAATTTTCCGCTATGACGGTGTGGATTCCGGACGGTACGATCTATGTGGCATATAGCGGAACCGATAATACCATTGTCGGCTGGCGAGAGAACTTCAATATGACCTATATGGACCAAGTACCTGCCCAAAAGGAAGCGGCGAACTATCTGGAAAGGATTTATGAATGGAGTAATTTCAAGATACGTATGGGCGGTCACTCCAAGGGAGGTAATTTGGCGGTCTATGCAGCCATTCATGCGAATAATGAAATCACAGATAAAATCATAGCAATCGACAATTTTGACGGGCCGGGATTTCGGCAAAAGGTGGCAAAACATCCGGATTATATCAGAACCATGGAAAAGGTACGTACCTATTTACCGGAAACGGCAATCGTGGGTAGGTTTCTGGAGCATACAGAGGTCTATTCCGTGGTCAAAAGTGATGCCAAAGGAGCCTGGCAACATGATGCTTTTTCTTGGCAGGTGGAGGGCAATTCTTTCCTTTTCAAAAAGAAGCTGGATGCGGAGAGTAATATGGTAGAGACTACGGTCAATCTTTGGCTGGATAAGATGAGCAATGAGGAAAGGGCACAATTTGTCGATACCTTGTTTCATTTACTTGAGCAGGCTCAAATAGAGACGGTCAATGATTTCAGCAGTATGAAACTTCGGGATATCTTCGAGCTTTTGAAATTGATGACAGATTTGGATGAAAAGAGAAGAAAGGATTTGCGCAGAGTTTTGCGCATTCTGTGGAAAGAAGCTGCCGATGTTATCGGTAAGGAAATGGGCCTGCCGGAGAAACCCGAGCCCATCAGTTTGCCGATATTCGGCAAGAAAAAGGAAGAAGAAGCGTAGGACAAGATAGGAATCTTGTAACCTGAAAAGAAGCTTACCATAGAAAAGGGGGCAGTTCATTCGAGCTGCCCCTTGATTTTTGTGAATGAAATTTTGTATTATACCTTATCCTTGATACTATAATGCGTATGCAGTAATTGATGTGCTCTTTCTCCCAGAGGCTCTCCGAGGAAGGTCTTGTAAAGCTCAATGATTGCAGGGTTTTCATGAGATTTTCTAAAGGTGGAATCCTTGTCGATTTCATAAATCGCCTTTTGACGAGCTTTTAAGATATCGGAGTTGCCATGGTGATAAGGCTGACCGGCACCGCCAATGCAGCCACCCGGACAAGCCATTACTTCGATTGCATGAATATCTCTTGGGTTGCCGTCTCTGACTTCTTCCAGTAAGGCTCTGGCATTGCCAAGGCCATGGGCGATACCGATGTTGAGGACAAATCCGTCCACGTCAACATGACCGACTCTTACGCCGTCAAAGCCACGCAATTGCTCGAACTCAATTTTTTCCAGCGGACGCTTGGTTTTGAGTTCATAAGCGGTACGAACGGCTGCTTCGATAACACCGCCGGTGGAGCCGAAAATCATACCGGCACCGGTCGAGATTCCCATTGGATGGTCAAAGTCTTTATCTTCCAAACCATGAATATCAATGTTCATTTGACGAATCATATTGGCAAACTCACGGGTAGTGACAACCAAATCAACATCCGGATTACCATCTACATAGAAATCGTCTTCATGTGCTTCTTTCTTTTTCGCCAGGCAAGGCATTAGGGAAACAACTACCAGATTTTCCCGTTTTACGCCAATCTTCTCAGCAAAATAGGTTTTTGCAATAGCACCGAACATTTGTTGTGGCGACTTGGAAGAAGATGGAATGTGAATCAATTCAGGGAATTGACTTTCAATAAAGTTTACCCATGCAGGACAACAGGAAGTGAGGATAGGAAGAGCTTTCTTGTCATCATGATTTAAAAACTTATCCAAGCGATCCAGAAGCTCCGCTCCTTCTTCCATGATAGTCAGGTCGGCAGAGAAGTTGGTATCAAATACATAGTCAAAGCCCATGTGTTTCAATGCGGCTACCATTTTACCGGTCATAATACTGCCCGGCTCTTCACCGAAAGCTTCTCCCAATGCCACACGCACGGCAGGAGCAGTTTGTACGATAACGGTTTTGGTTGGGTCTGCAAGGGCTTCATAAACCTTCCAGGAGTGGTCATTTTCGGTCAAAGCACCGGTAGGACAAACAGCCACACATTGACCACAGTGAGTACATACGGTATCAATCATCGGCAGTTCAAAAGCGGTGGAAACTACAGCGTCAAAACCACGGTTGATACCGGAGAGAGCACCGACAGTTTGCACTTCGTTACACATGGTTTCACAGCGGCGACACATGACACATTTATCCATATCCCGAATCAGAGATGGAGAAATATCTTGCTTATAAGAACTTACCGAGTCACCGGAAATCGAGTGACCACGTAAGGATAATCTTTCAGATAAGTCTTGTAATTCACAATTGCCTGCTTTACGACAAGACAAGCAATCTTTCGGGTGGTCGGAAATCAGTAATTCCATTACCATGCGACGTGCTTCCATAACACGGACATTGTTGGTGATGACTTCCATACCTTCGTATACCGGAGTGGCACAGGATGGAGCCAGATTTCTGCGACCTTTTACTTCTACAACACAAACACGACAGGAAGCTGCTTTGTTGACCATTTTGGTGTCATGCAAATCCAAATGACAAAGAGTTGGAATTGTAATATTTAGTGCTTTGGCAGCTTCTAAGACTGTACTTCCCTCAGGAACGGAAACGGCTTTTCCGTCAATTGTTAAATTAATCATATATGAGTACTCCTTTACATTTTGTCAATAGCATTAAATTTACAAGCTGCATAACAAGCTCCACATTTAATACACTTTTCTTGGTCGATTTCATGTTTTTGCTTTCTTTCACCGGCGATACAGTTAACCGGACATTTTCTGGCACAAGCAGTACATCCGATACATTTCTCGTTGATGAAGTAGCGAATTAATTTTTCGCAGTGACCTGCCGGACATTTATGGTCTTTGACATGGGCGACGTATTCATCCCAGAAAGCATCCAAAGTCGACAAGACAGGGTTTGGAGCGGTTTGACCAAGTCCGCAAAGTGCAGTGTCACAAATAACACGGCTCAGGCGGCGCAGTTCGTCCAAATGTTTCATTTCAGCTTTGCCATCGGTGATCATTTCCAAAAGCTCCAGTAAGCGTCTGGTTCCGATACGGCAAGGAGTACATTTTCCGCAAGATTCTTCCTGGGTAAATTCCAGATAGAACTTAGCAACAGCCGGCATACAGTCGGTTTCATCCATTACAATCATACCGCCGGAGCCCATCATGGAGCCTTTTGCTACCAAGTTGTCAAAATCAATCGGAGTATCCAAATCTTTTTCGGTCAGGCAACCGCCGGATGGTCCGCCGGTTTGTACGGCTTTGAATTGATGGCCGTCTTTGATACCGCCGCCGATTTCATAAATTACTTCTCTAAGAGTCGTTCCCATTGGCACTTCAATCAGACCGACGTTGTTAATCTTTCCGGCCAGAGCAAATACTTTGGTTCCGGAAGATTTCTCGGTACCGATGGATTTGAACCAATCTTTTCCTTTCAGTAAAATAACAGGAACATTGGCCAAGGTTTCTACGTTGTTTACGTTGGTAGGTTTGCCCCAGAAACCGGATTCCGCAGGAAACGGAGGTTTGGTGGTCGGCTCACCGCGCTCTCCTTCCATGGAGTGAATGAGTGCAGTTTCTTCACCGCAGACGAATGCGCCCGCACCGAAGGATAAAATAATATCGAAATTGAAGTCGGTTCCGAATAAGTTCTTTCCTAATAAACCATATTCTCTGGCATCATCAATTGCTTTTTGCAGACGGGTAATGGCAAGTGGATATTCGGCACGAATATAAACACGACCTTCGTCCGCACCGATAGCGTATCCGCAGATTGCCATAGCTTCTACGATAGAGTGTGGGTCACCCTCTAAAATGGAACGGTCCATGAAAGCGCCCGGATCTCCTTCGTCGGCATTACAGATAACATATTTTTTATCGGAAACCGACTTTTTGGCAAATTCCCATTTTAAGCCGGTGGAGAAACCGCCACCACCACGACCGCGCAGGCCGGAATCTTTAATTTCGGCAATGACTTCATCACGGGTCATTTCGGTCAAAGCTTTGGCCAGGGCGGCATAACCGTCTCTTGCTACATATTCTTCGATATCGCCCGGATCAACGAATCCGCAGTTACGAAGAGCGATTCTTTGCTGTTTTTTGTAGAAATTCATGTGCTTGGAGTCGGAAATGGCTTCACCGGTTTCCGGCTCTACAAAGAGCAGGCGGTCTACTTTGTGGCCTCTGACAATATGAGTTTCCACGATTTCCGCAGCGTCTGCCGGAGTGACTTGAGTATAAAAGGTATTATCCGGCAAAATCTTTACGATAGGGCCTTTCTCGCAAAAGCCGAAACAGCCGGCCAGTACGACGTTGACATCTTCGGATAAATTGCGCTTTTTGATTTCTTCTTTTAAATTTTTGACGATTTGTTCGGATTCAGAGGATAAACATCCTGTTCCGCCACAAATCAAAATTTGCATCTTATAGTTTGACATGTATTAGCCTCCCAATCTTATTCGAACTTTACATCATTCATTCCGTCAATAGATTTTCCTTGTTCAATAAATTCAGAAATAATTTGATTTACCTTTTCCTTTGTAACCTTTTCAAATACCGTAGCAGTTTTGTCCAGCGGCTTTACAACCTTGACGGCCGGTTCGGCGAAATCTTCAATCTTGGCGGATTGCATTACGACGATTGGCTTATTGGCAGCCGAATGAAAGAATTCATGAAAAATTTCCTTTGCACCGGCAGCGATTCCGGATTCATCCATTCCTACATAGATTTGCACTAATCGATCAATTTCTTCGCCTTGAATACGAGCATTGATTTTAGAAAGTGCAGCTTCTTTTAAATTTCTTAAATCTTCTACTGAAGTGATTTTTGGCATTGTAGTCCTCCTTTTCGTTCTTTTATCAAAGAATCTATCAGTCTCTATTGCGGTATTCATCCAGAATACCCTTTACTTCCGCTTCTGTGACACGTCCGTAAACTTTGCCGTTTACCAGAACGACCGGTGCGAGTCCACAAGCACCGACACAGCGCAATGCGGTCAAGGAGAATTTTCCGTCGGATGTCGTTCCACCTACTTCAATACCAAGTTCCTTTTTAAACTCATTTAAAACTTTGTCGGCACCACGAACATAACAAGCAGTACCCATACAAATTGCCACGTCGAATTCACCCTTCGGCTCCATAGTAAAGAAAGAGTAGAAGCTAACAACACCAAATACTTTGGAAGTCGGGATATTTAGCTTTTTTGCGATATGTACTTGGAGCTCCTGCGGCAAATAGCCGTAAGTCTTTTGTGCGTGATGCAGAACACGAATTAATTCGCCCTTTGTTGAGGGCATTGCATCAATGAAATCGTCTAATTCTTTAAATTGATCTGTGATTGAACATTTAGCCATTCATTACCTCCTAATTTCGACTATGAATAATCGATAACCTCTGACAAAATTATAGCAAAGAAACAATAAAAAGTAAATGTAGCTGAGAAAATATCGGCATTATCATTAAAAAATAGATAATTATATAACGATATATTGGTAAAACCTTATTAACAGAGGGGAAAGAATGATTATCGTTATCAATTAGGCTAAAATAGTGCTATCAGAATGACCAAAAAACCTAGGCAAATTAAAACAAAATAAGTTAAAAAGATAACGTAAAAAAGAAGGTGAAAAAATATGTGACCTCAGAGTGCGGATTTTAGAAAAGAAATAATAATTCATAAAATATTAGCAATAAGTATAAAAATGGTAAAATATCAATACTATTTTATTTCTGAGAAGAGTTGTTTGGCCGTATTTCGGCTGAGAAGTTTAAAGTTGACTTGCAACTTGGTGGAGTAAATTTGCTTTGCCTTTATACCTGTTTGCACAGGAATCCTTCAAATTTCAATTGCTACCTATTTGTAATTGTGATATACTTATTAATAAATTCACAAAATATTTTGTTGTGTAGTGTGAAAAGAAGAAATCAAGAGCTATTTGTTCCGAAGGCTGGTGCAGGAGAATAGGGAGATTGATCGGCGAGCAATTGCCTTATCTTTGCAACTTCACAGGATGGATTGAGAGGAAATATATGTTACAATATCAAAGCACAAGAGGGTTAGAGCGTAATGTGTCGGCTTCGGCTGCCATTGTCAGCGGAATAGCCAAAGACGGAGGACTTTATGTTCCGAGTGAGTTTCCGCATTTGCCAAAAAGCATCAAAGAATACGCAAGTATGAGTTATCAGGATTTGGCAAAGGAAATCATGGCTCTATATTTTACCGACTTCAGTGCGGAAGAGATAGAAGCCTGTGTCAAAAAAGCTTATGGAGAGCAGTTTGACACGCCGGAGATTGCACCGGTAAAAAAACATGGGAAATACTACTTTTTGGAATTGTTTCACGGACCGACCTATGCCTTTAAAGACATGGCCTTACAAATTTTGCCGCATTTGATGACGGTGGCCATGAAAAAGCAAGGCATTGATAAGCAGGTTCTGATATTGACAGCCACTTCCGGAGATACCGGAAAAGCTGCCATGGAAGGCTTTGCTGATGTGAATAAGACGCAAATAATCGTTTTTTATCCGAAGGATGGGGTGTCCTTTATTCAGGAATACCAGATGTGCACACAAACCGGAAATAATCTTGCAGTCATGGGGATAGAAGGCAATTTTGACGATGCACAAAATGGAGTCAAGCAGCTTTTTGCGGATAATGATTTTTTAGAGAAACTCTCCGAACAAGGACTACTGGTCAGTAGTGCCAATTCCATCAATATCGGAAGATTAATCCCGCAAGTGGTATATTATATTTATGCCTATACAAGGCTTTTAAAACAAGGAGAATTGCAGGATGGAGAGCTTTTGGATGTGGTAGTTCCAACCGGTAATTTCGGAAATATATTGGCAGCGTATTATGCTAGGAAAATGGGACTGCCGATTGGAGTTTTGCTATCGGCATCCAATGAAAATAAAGTCATTGCCGACTTTATGAAGGAAAATGTCTATGACCGCAACCGAGCCATGCATCTCACGAAATCGCCATCTATGGATATCCTGATTTCCTCCAATCTGGAAAGGCTTTTGTATGATATCGCCGAAACGGAAAAAGTCAAAACGTATATGGAGCAATTGCAGGAGCAGGGAAAATATCAAATTGAGTCGCAGCAAAGACAGGCAATGGGTGATTTTTATGGTGAATATGCCGACGAAGAAGAAGTAAGCCGAAGTATCAAGGCAATGTTCGACAAAGAAAATTATCTGATTGACACACATACAGCAGTAGCAGTGGCGGTAGCAGAAAAAGTCGACTGTCTAAGGCATAAAACATTGGTTGTATCGACGGCAAATCCGTATAAATTTGCTTCTTCGGTGCTGGAAGCATTGGGAGAAGCGGAGGTGAAAGAAGGATTTGAATTGGCAGAGCAGCTTTTTGCCAAAACAGCTGTTGAAATTCCGGCAGGGATTGCAGGTCTTTCTCAGATGGAAAGAAGATTTTCCAAGACCATTGCCAAAGAAGAGATGAAGGAAGCGGTTCTGGGCTGGGTAATGCAGAACTTGGGAGGAAATGGAAAAAATAATAAAATATAGAAGTAAGGAGAAGCCAAATGAGTATCAAAAAAGTTGATTTTAACCGTTATTTAAAAGATGCAGTAGAGCAATTACCAAAGGGTGCTTTTTTATGTACCAAAGATGGAGAAAAGGAAAATGTCATGTCGGTAGGTTGGGCGGCATTTGGCTCTATGTGGGGAAGACCGGTGTTGATTGTGACCATTCGTCCATCCAGATACAGCTGTGAACTGATTGACAAGACCGGTGAGTTTACCATCAGCATTCCGCTAAACCAAAGCCAAAAGGATAATATCAATTTCTGTGGTAGTTATAGCGGCAGAGAACGAAATAAATTCGAAGAGAAAAGTCTCATCAAAGGAAAGGGACAAACCCTTGATATTCCGGTGATTGATAATTGCCAGCTTTTCTATGAATGCAAAGTCATCACTAAGCAAGAGTTGAATGCCGATATGTTGGATGATTCCATCAAACAAATGTATTATCCGCACGGAAATTACCATATTGTGTACTATGCGGAAATTATAGATTCTTATGTATTGGAAGATGATTATTTGAAATAAGGGAACCGGATAAGTAAAACAACCAGTGAAATAAAACTCCCATCGAGGCAGCAACGCCTGGATGGGAGTTTTTGGGTGCGCCTTGCGGCGCACGTTTCTAAAGGGTGAAAGTCCCAAATCCGC
>JAUMXK010000137.1 GCA_030535295.1 Eubacteriales bacterium
AGGAAGTAAAAACGCCCTTTTACTATGAGCCGTATGAATCTTGGGATATTTTAGCACGCTATACCAATACTTTGGGGCTGATTATGATTTTGCTTTTGACGATACCGGTATCGGGGATTTTTACCGATGAGTTTCAAACCGGAGCCGAAGCAACCTTTTCTCTTGGCGGCCTCTACGGCAATGCTGATGGCAGTGAAGACTCGGAAGAATGCGGTGGCAATCTTTGTGCCTTTTTTTCTATTTGCGGTATCGCCTTTTATCGCCAGAGAAATGCCGTTTAAGACCTTTTTCCAACTGACACCCGACCAGTTGATGAATATTAATAATTGCCTGCGTTTTTATTATATTTACGAGGTAGGCGGTATTGTTTTTCGGCAGATTTTCTTTCTTCTTGTTTTTTATGCGGTGGTATCTCTGATTTTGTTGCCTTTTGTCTACAAAAATTATGATAGACATAGGGGGAAATGGGCGTAAAAGAAGGAAAGGCTTGTGCTATAAGTAGAATCCAACCACCCCCAAAATTGTTGTAGTAAGAGTCTGTGACTGAGCAAAAGCCGAGGAATGATTGTAAATTTCATCGGCTTTTTGAAATTTTTGTTTGATTTTCAACGATTTTATTGTATGATAGAAATAACAACGGTTATTTTGCAATAAGAGAGGGCGGTCTATGGGAACATCGAAAAAAATCGAATCATTGGCATTGTTATATGCCTGCTTTTATTGATTGGGATTTCAACATTTGGCTATTATTTTCTGCTGGGGATTTCTATTACCGATGCGTTATATATGACGATAATCACCATATCAACAGTGGGTTATAAAGAAGTTGTCGATATGACACCGTTAGCAAAGGTGTTTTCCATTTTTGTTATTTTTGGAGGTATCGGTATTGTGGGATATACCTTCACGACCTTGGAAATCATTATTTTAGAGAGCAATTTCAAAAGCATTTGGAGGAATAAAGCCATGAAGAAAAAAATAGAGCAAATGGAAAATCATATTATTATTGCCGGTGGGAGTGAAAGCACGGAGGTAATGTTTAAACGGTTTCAACATGCCAAAAAAGATTTTGTAGTAATTGAAAAAGACAAAGAAAAGTATGAGGCATTTTTGGAAAAAGATATTCCGGCCTTGCTGGGCGATGCCACTTCCGAAGATACTTTAAAGCAAGCAGGAATTGAAAGGGCTTCGGGCTTTATCAGTACACTTCACCAAGATTCTGATAATATTGTAGCCGTTTTGACGGCAAGATATATGAACAAGAATCTGTATATTGTTTCTCGTGCCATTGAGAAAAACTCAAGAGAAAAGCTGATGAAAGCCGGTGCGGATAATACCGTTTCGTCCAATGAAATCGGGGGAAATCGTATGGCGGCTTTGGTGCTTCGTCCGACGATTATCAGTTTCCTCGACACCATTACCAGGGCAGGGGATGTGGAACTGGATTTGGAGGATATTGTGATTGGTCAGGCTTCAACCATGCAAAATCAGTCCTTAAAGCAAATCCAAATTCCGCAAAAAATCGGTTTGACCGTCCTTGCCACCAAGAAAAAGGGCATAAGCGACATCAAATTCAATCCCGACCCGAATGAGCCTTTAAAAGCCGGAGATTCCATTATCGTACTGGGGACACCGGAGCAGATTACCGAGCTGAGAAAATTAGCAGATGATGATGGGTTAAGGGAGTTTCATCATGGCAGCTAAGGCCGGCTCTTTTTCCGTTGCCGGTATAGGGAATGAGAATGAAGAAAGAATAGCAGAGTGCGTAGTTTTTAAAAAGAGATTAGGTTTCAGAATAAAAAAAATTAGTTTATGGCAACGAAGCTTAGCTTTTTGAAATTTACTTTTTAATAAATTTCGTGGGAAAGAAATTGACAGAGTGGCAAGAAAAGGCTATAATAAAAACAAGCAAGAAAGATGTTAAATCAAAGCAACACAAAAACCCTAGAGCCACGAACTCTAGGGTTTTTATTTTGGCTAGTTGTCATTATGATTTCTGTCTAACCATTTGCAAGTATAATAAGCCGTTATACTTGCCACAACAGAAATAAAGAAAGATGTTAAAATTTCCAAAGCAAACACCCCCTTTCCGTTGCCGGTATAGGGAATGACAACGAGGAGATTATATCATAGAAGGGAGTCTTTTTAAAGAAATTTATCAAGGATTTGGATTTCAAGATCAACCCATGCTTGAAAAGTGGATTTTTTTATGTTATAGTAGACAAGCATTTTATGCCGACAGTTCGTTTGTACCATCCTGTCGTAAAACAAAACCAGGACTGCTATTTAAGAAG
>JAUMXK010000051.1 GCA_030535295.1 Eubacteriales bacterium
AACTTAGTGCAACTTCTAGCCCTACTAGAACTTACTTTGAAAATTTACCTATTTTCACCTTATTTCCTAGGGCATCCTCCCTCTTTCTTGTTAACATATTTAAAAATGTTAATCTCAACGTTTATACTCTATGATGCATCGGCAGGAAATCCGATAATATAAAATTCCCATAGAATAGGGCATCTCCTCTTTTGGAGTTCCCGTATTCTATGGGAATTTTATATTTTTAATGCTATATTTAGTGAACGCTTTCGCTTCCTTTTACAATATGATAATAGGCACGTGAAGTCCAAAGATACACTACAAAGTAGATAATCGCAAATATGCCCATTGTAGAAGCCATGTACGGCAACAATGTCTTCATGCCGATGCCGAAGCCAACCATCAATACTCTGGAGATGATAATTGTCGCCACGCTGACATGGATGATTGCCGTTACCAGTGGCAAGAAGAACATCATTAAGAGCTGCTTGCGAATGACCTGCTTCGATTCTTTTACGGAAAGTCCCACTTTTTGTAAAATGGTAAATCGCTCTCTGTCTTCTTCTCCTTCGGAGATTTGTTTGAAGTAGATGATTAAAACGGTCAAAAAGAGGAACAAACTTCCCAGAAATATACCGATAAAGTAAAGCCCGCCGTTTAGAGAATACAATTCTCTCCGATTTTCTTCTCTGATATTGAGTCCAAAATCTTTGTCAATGTCCTTTCTGTTGCGACTTTCAAAGCTAAGCTGATTAAACTTTTGAATTGCCTCCGCACTGCCTTCCACATCAAAGGCAAGGGTTTGGAAAACCGGCTCTACGACTGCATCTTCATGATGTGCCAAAGAGTACAATTCTTGGTCATCCGCTACCACTATGACCATGCTGTCAAGACCGCCTACCGTTCTAAGACTGACCAGTTTGTTTACATAATCATTTTTCAGATTTGCTGCTACTTTGTAGGTCTTGTCCTTTATTTTTAATTCGTTTAGATTGCTTTGCCCTTTTAAAGAAGTAATCGCTAACTCGCCGGACTTTAACTCCTGATGAAGCGGCTCTCCCGTTACTTTGGCAAAATCGTTTTGGGTCATTCCCTTAACATAGACAAAGCTCTCCAGCGAATCTGCGGCGAACATATTGTATTCGACCTTTTGGCGAAGCAAATGATTTCCCTCTACTTTGGACATAAATTCAATTTCTTTGAAATCATATACGCCTTTTGGTGTTACTCCTGTTTTTTCGCTGTACTCCTTTAATAAACCCTTATAAATCGCCAATCTGTCCCTATCTTTCTCAAAGGTCCAAGTTTTCGTGTAGGCTTCCGGACTTTCCACATCAATCATTTGCTCCATACTGTTATAAACTGCCGCCGTACCGGCTACCGTTACCATAACCATGCAACTAAGGATACAGATATTGGCAAGACCTGCCGCATTTTTCTTCATCCGGTAGATTAAAGTAGAGGTCGAGATAAAATTGGTCGGTTTATAGTAAAAGCGCTTGCTCTTTTTTAATAATCCCAAGACCACAACACTTCCCGCCAAGAAAAGATAATGGGTCGCCACAATTACCAAACAAACTGCCAAAAAGAAGTACATTATCGCTTTTAGAGGATTTTGTACGGTAATCGCAATATAGTAGCCGCCTGCCAAACAAATCACTCCCGCCAATGCACTTAGTTTTAAAAATCTCACTTTTTTCTCGCCTTGATTTTTACTCTTGAGCAGTTCAATCGGCTCGGTCAAATGCATCGAAATCAGGTTATAAACCAGCAGCACCATAAAGAGCAGTCCATAAAATATCACCGTATAAAGAATCGCTTCTCCATAGACAGAGTACTCTAAGTTGACATTATACCGTATGATTTTACGCATCAGCATAAAAATCAATTTACCAAATACCATCCCCGATACGATGCCGGAAATAATCGATGTCCCGGCAACAATCAGCATTTCAATCAAAAGCATTAAGCCGATATGCCTTTTTTCTAAGCCCAGTATGCCGTAAAGCCCGATTTCTTTTTTTCGATTTTTCATCAGAAAACTGTTGGCATAAAAGACAAAGATTGCCGCCAACAAGGCAACCACTACACTGCCAAATGTCAAAAACCCGGCTACGGTACTATTTCCATATACCATTTCCGCTCTCTGGATAACATTTTTAAGGTTAATCAGATTGAAGAAAAATGCTACTACAACCATGCAAGATACCCAAAACGGGATAAAGTTTCGTTTATTTCTTTGCAAATTGGTCTTTGCAAGCTGTGCATAGAAGAAATTACTTTTCATCTATTCCCCTCCGTTTGTCATCACCGATAAAGTGTTCATAATCTTTTGATAAAAATCGTCATCACTTTGCTCTGCCTTATAAATCTCATTGAACACTTGACCGTCCTTGATAAACAGAACTCTCTTTGCCTTGCTGGCCGCTCTGACACTATGCGTTACCATCAGCACAGTTTGTCCGGCATCATTAATTTTCTGAAAAAGCCTCAATGTTCTTTCCGAAGCTTTGGAATCCAGTGCTCCGGTCGGCTCGTCGGCCAAAAGCAGCTCCGGCCCTGTAATAATTGCTCTGCCGATTGCCGTTCTTTGTTTTTCACCGCCGGAAATCTCATAAGGAAACTTTTCCAGTAAGTCCTTAATTTTCAGGATTTCCGCTACTTCACTCACCTTCTTCATCATTTCATCATAAGGCTTTTGCGCCAGCACCAGCGGAAGCAACATATTGTCTTTGACACTGAAATTATCCAGCAGATTAAAATCTTGAAATACAAAACCCAAATGGTCTCTACGAAATGCCGAAAGTTGGCTGTCCTTGACATCCGCCATATTTTTTCCGTTTAAAATGACGGCACCGGCAGTCGGCTTGAGCAAGGAGGCAATAATATTGAGCAATGTACTCTTACCCGAGCCGGATTCCCCCATAATCGCTACAAATTCTCCTTCTTCCACATCAAAGCTGACACTCCGCAGTGCCTCACATTTATTCAAATTGAACCTTGTAGTATATACTTTATTCAATTCCTTTACTTCTAAAACCTTCATATTTCATTCCTTTCTTTCCAAAGTCATCTTAAATGTTTATGACACTATTATACCTCAAGAAATACCCTTCGTCCTTTACACAAACTTACAAAATAAGAATAAAACTTACAGAAATGTAAGAAATCACAGTCTATAAGTCTTCCTTTTGTATCTTTCTCTTAACCAATCGAGGGCAAAGAAAAACCCCATCTGCGATAGGGTTTCATGTTTTAGTTCTTGTGTTTGCGTCTTGTAGAAAAATTTTAATATGCCTCAACCGTATTCTCCGGAAACACAAGAAACACCTTTGTTCCTACTCCCAAAGAGGACTCCAAGCGAATGTTATGCCCCAGTGTCCGCATCACCTGTGCCGAAAGGTATAAGCCCATGCCGCTCGCTTCTTTTTGCAAACGGCCATTGGTGCCGGTAAAACCTCTATGAAAGAGTTTCGGAATATCTTCTGTGCGTATTCCCAAGCCGGTATCTTCTATGACCAGGCTATCTTCAAGAAAATATATTTTAATCTCCCCACCGGCTGCCGTGTATTTGAGGGAATTGGTCAATATTTGCCCTATCACAAAGGAAAGCCACTTTTCATCTGTTGTCACCTTGATATCAAATTCTTCCAGTTGCAAGCGAATTTTTTGATTGATAAAAAAAACAGAATATTTTTTCAGCTGATTTTTAACCACGTTAGACAAATCACAGGATTTCAAATCCAAATCCCCAGCCATATTTTCCATCCGAATATACTGCAAGGCAACCTGTGTGTAGTCTTTGATTTTCAATAATTCTGCCTTCATTTGCGATTGCGCCGCTGAATCCTCCACAGTCCGGTGCAATAATTCCAAGGCAAAAATCGGAGTTTTCATTTGGTGTACCCACATAGCATAATATTCCTGATGTCTCCGCAACTTTTTTCGGCTTTCCTCTTCTTGGAGCCGCAAAAGTGCTCCCTGAGCAGCAATTACCTCTTCACAGAGTTTCATCAGCTCCGAAGAATCCGTCTTCCAGTGCTCTCCGAACCAATGAGCCTCTTCCTTCTTTTCTCGAATCAACAACCAATGAAAATATTGTTTCTTATAACTTATAAAACTAACCAAAAAAGCTATCGAAAACAAAAACAAATGCAATGTCAGCAAATAGCGACTAATTTCTTTGGAAATATCACTCAGCTCAATTACGGTCAACAGTAAAAAGACTTCCGCTAAAAAAAGCGTGATTCCCAGACGATGGTCACGTAAATACGCTTTGATTAGTGCTTTATATTTATTCATCCGTTTTCGCCTTTCCCAGTCGATATCCGATTCCTTTCTTAGTTTCAATTCTATCGGGAATCCCCTCTTTTTCCATTTTTTTACGGAGTCTGGTCATATTCACTGTCAACGTGTTGTCATCAATGAATAGTTCACTTTCCCAAAGCCGGCGCATGATTTCTTCTCGTCCGACATAGCTGCCGTCTGCTTCAAAGAGGGTTTGCAAAATACGATATTCATTTTTAGTCAAATCCATGCTTTTCTCTTTGTAAAAGAGCTTTGCTTCGGCCAAATTCAATATCAGACCTTGATGTTCCATAAAACTATAACTGTCTGTAAAATCGTATGTCCTCCGCAACAAGGCATTCATTTTTGCAAGCAAAACCGACAAATCAAAAGGTTTGGCAATAAAGTCATCTGCTCCTTGATTCATCGCCATAATAATATTCATATTATCTGCCTGCCCGGAAATAAAGATAATCGGTACCTTGGACTGCTTCCTGATTTCTTCACACCAATAATAACCATTATAATATGGCAAATTGATATCCATCAGTACCAATTGCGGCATTGCTGCACAAAACTCGGAAAGCACTTCCGCATAGTTCCGTACCGGCATCACTTCAAATTTCCAACTACTTAAAAAATTGCTCAACTCTCCTGCAATAACAGGATCATCCTCTACCAACATTATTTTATACATTTCTTCACTCTTCTTTTCTGCCTTATTTTCAATCTCCTACTGACCAGTATAGCATATTTTGCAAAAAAATAAAACCGCTTAAAAAAGCGGTTTTATAAATTTTACATTGCATTTTCTTTTGTAAAAGCAATTAATTCATCGACTGTGGTAAAGGCAACTCCTGTAACAGTATCTGCACAACCATAGTAAATTGCAATTCTTCCGGTATCGGCATCGGTCAATGCGGCACATGGGAAAACAACATTCGGAACATCTCCCACACATTCATAGTATTCATGCGGTGCCAATAAATAATCCTTGCTGCGATACAAGACTTTCCATGGTTCATTAATGTCAAGCAGTGCTGTTCCCATACGGTATACAAAGCCATTGCAAGTGGTGATGACTCCATGATAAATCAACAGCCATCCTTCATCGGTTTCAATCGGAATCGGCCCCGGTCCGATTTTGGTGGACTGCCAGGCTGATAAATCACCTTTGATGGCACCCATCATATAGCGGTGTCTTCCCCAAAATTCCAAATCTTTGGACTGGCTGACAAAAATGTCGCCAAAAGGAGTATGTCCATTATCACTTGGACGACTCATCATCATATAATTTTCACCAATTTTTCTTGGGAATAACACACCATTGCGGTTGAATGGTAAAAATGCATTTTCTAATTGAACGAATTCTTTGAAATCAAATGTGTACGCCATGCCGATGGTTGGCCCATGGTAGCCGTTACACCATGTGATATAGTATCTGTCCTCCATAAAACAAACTCTAGGGTCATATCTATATTCACGATTTAAAATTTCTTTGTCTGCACCGGTAAATTGAATCGGATTGTCTTCAATTTCCCAGTTGATTCCGTCTTTACTTCTGCCTAAAAAGATATCCATGCTGATGGATAAGCTGTCACAACGGAACACTCCGACAAATCCCCCATCAAAGGGAACAACCGCACTATTGAATATACTGTTGGAACGCTTTTGACCGTCTCTTCCGATAATCGGATTTTTACTATAACGCCAAATCGGCTTTTTGCAATCTACGGGCTTGTCTTCCCATGGTATATTTGGCAATGGATTTCCTAGTATCTTTGCCATAATAATTCTCCTTTACTTTCTAGTTTTCACAGTCTTAAATGTTATGTATGCAATGCTGTATTCTTTTCTGTTCTTGCATATTTCACAGTAGAATTTAGGAAGAAGAGCTCCTCTCCCTTTGTGAAGTTCCTTGAGTCTTCTTCCTAAAATAATATACTATTTTTTTATGATAGCTTATTTGTATTGAGCATCGATTTGAGCTTGAACTTTTTCGATAATGGTATCGATTCCAGCTGCCTTCAATTCTTCATCCAATTTAGGGAATACTTCATCAGGATTTCCTGCACCGGTGATGATTTGATTTCTGTACTTGCTAAATACTTCTTTACAGTTTGCTAATTCATCTTCGAATTCGTCGGTATCAACGTTGAAACCTAATAATACAGAAGCGATAGCTTTTTCGTTTAATTCTCTTACTTCATCCCATTGGTTGAACTCAGCGTCATCCAATAAGCTTACGTTGAAGAAAGTACCTTGAGCATAACCAGCCATAGACCAGTCGTTGTTGTTCTTGTGAACTTTCTTATCAGCGGTGTATTCGAAGTTGTCGCCTTCTAAACCATAGTATAAAGCATCACGAACATAAGTATCGGTATTTACTAATTGTAACAATTCCAATGCCTTTTCAGGGTTTTTGGAGTTTGCAGAGATACAGTTGATAGATCCACGAACGGTGTCGTTGGTCAATACGGTATCACCGTTTTGGATAGCGATTACTTCTTTTTCCATGTTTGGACCCCAAACGGTCTTAGCAGCGCCGCTCCATCCTTGTGCCCAGAAGAATGCACGATATTTTGGCATTTCTGTTAAGGTTAAAGCATCAGAGTTTACAATACCCTTGTCAAACATAGAGTGTAATAATTTGAAGTGGTTCTTGTAGTTTTCGTTTTCGTATTGTTTTACAACTTTACGTTCGGTATCATCAATTTTAACACCGATTGGCAAGCCTAAGCCCATTCCGTCAAAAGCTTCGATAGAGTCAATTCCTTGACCTTGGCCTAAGATAAGAGCAGGTTTCTTTTCGCCTTCGGTAATTTTAGCCAAAGCAGGTTCTGCTTTTTCTAAAGTATTTAATTCTTCTACATTTTTGATTTCGTACTTGTCAAGCATTTCTTTATCCCATACGAAGTATCCGGTTAAAGAGCTGTCTTTGTAAGTAGGAACGCCGTAGATTTTTCCGTCTACTTTTACAGAATCCCAGTATTTATCAGCCATTAAGCCTTTTAATTCTGGAGTCTTGTTCAATAATTCGGTAAGATCAGCAAATGCGCCTAATTTTACGTCATCAACGAAGGTTCCTAAGTTGGTGAACATAATGTCGTAAGGTTCGTTGGTAGAAACCATTACGCTTCTCTTGGTATCCCAGTCGCCCCAGGAAATGATTTCAACGTCTAATTCAACGCCGATTTTTTCATTCAAGTACTTGTTGATATGAGCTTTCCAAGCATCATAGTTAGCAGGTTGTTTTCCACCGATTAATACCCATTTAATAGGTACGATTTCTTGAGCGACAGGAGCAGGATCTTCTTTCTTTTCCTCAGTAGTAGTTGTTTGCTTTTCTTCTTCCTTCTTAGGAGCTTCGGTCTTTCCACAAGCAGCTAAGGAAAGGAGCAATACTGCTGATAACAATAAAGCTGTTAATTTTTTCATTGTTGTTCCTCCTTTTATTTTAGGTGTCGCCATAACATTGATGTCACGGGAAAAGGTATGGCGGTTGCCTTTCCACGTGTTTATAGTAATAGCCGAAGCTACTATCTATCTGATAAAGTTGCGGTTGCCACTTGTGTGACACCATTTTAGATATTAACCCTTTACCGCACCGATTGTCAAGCCGGTAATAAAGTATTTTTGGAAGAATGGATATGCCAGCGCAATCGGTACAACTACCAAAATCGCAATCGCCATTCTTACGGATTCTGCAGGAATCTTGTCTTGCAGAGAAGTTGCGTATTCCGGGTGCTTCGCAATATATTCCACACTCTTTAAGATACCGTTCATCATCGCCTGTAAGGAGTTGAGTTCCGGTTTGGTAATATAAAGAGAGGCTTGGAACCAGTCATTCCAGTAACCAAAGGATAAGAATAATCCAATGGTAGCCAGTACAGGCTTGGAAATCGGCAAAACTACACGGGTAAAAATCTGCAGCTGAGAAGCTCCGTCGATTTTCGCAGATTCAATGATGGAATCCGGAATCGTGCTACGGAAGAAAGTCTTACAAATAATGATGTTGAACGATGATACCGCAATCGGCAAAATCAAAGCCCATACATTATTCTTCAATTGCAGTACATTGGTCATGACCACATAGCTGGCAACCATACCGCCATTGAAAATCATCGGGATAAAGACTACTGCCGTATAAAAACCGTTTCCTTTGAAGGTTTTACGGGATAATACATATCCCATGGTGGCTGTCAGTACCAGACCCAAAATAACGCCAACCACTGTGACAAAAAGCGATACCCAGAATGCATTTAAAATAATGCCTCTTTCCATCCAAAGGAAGGTGTACGCCGTCGCCGCAAACTCTGCCGGAATAAAGCGATAGCCGTATTCTTGCAGGGATGCTTCCGAAGTAATCGAAATCATAAATACGAATATGACAGGAATAATCGAAATGGCTGCCGCAAAAAAGAATATAATATTAAATATAAAGTTTGTCAAAGGTTTAATCTGATTTAATGTTCTTGCTTTCATCATTTCTCTCCTTATATAATTGCACTGTCGCTGTCAATCTTAGTTACAATGTAGTTTGTTAATAAAATCGTCAAACAACATGCAATCGATTGGAAAAGACCGGCTGCCGCCACTCTTTCAATCTTTACGCTACCCCCAAGCATCGCATTATAAATGTAAGTATCAAAGGTGGATGCCACTTCATAAAGCGGGGTTGGTATTCTTTGGGTTACTTGATAGAAAAGTCCAAAGTCGGAGTAGAAAATACGTCCGGAACTTAAAATGAACATCATGATGATAATCGGTTTGATCGAAGGCAAGGTGATGTACTTTGCTTGTTGAAACTTCGTTGCTCCGTCGATTACCGCCGCTTCATATAAGCTTTGGTCAATACCGGTAATACTTGCCAGATACACAACCATGCTGTAACCGGTACCCTTCCATAAGGCCATGAAAGTCAAAATGAAAGGCCAGTATCTTGCTTCATCATACCATCTGATTTTTTCATAACCCATGCTTTGTAAGACCACATTGAAAAATCCTCTGTCCGGATTTAAGAAGGCATATACAAAGAAGCTGACTACTACCCAAGACATAAAGTGTGGGAAGAACATCATGGTTTGATAGGTTTTGGATTTCCATTTGGAGTAAAGCTGGCTGATCATCATTGCCAAAATAACCGGAATGGAGATACCCAAGACGATAAATACTACATTATATAAGATAGTATTTCTAAGAACCAGGTAAAAGGCATTGGACTTTACAAAGTAAGTAAAGTTGTTGATTCCTGCCCAGTCACTTTCAAACAGGCTGGCGATAAAGCTTTTGCCTGGTGAGAGCTTAAACTTCTTAAAGGCAATAATCAAACCAAACATTGGCAAATAACAGAAGATGGCATACCAGATAAAGGTCGGTAGTCCCAGTAAGGCCAACTCCGTATCGTCACGTGTCCATCTTTTCTTTGTTCTTACTTTTTTCGTAGTTGTTTTGTTTTCATTTGTCATGTTATTCCTCACTTCATTGATTTCAGTGGTTACACATGGCGGATTCCAGTCAAAGAATTAACAATGCTCATTCATTAACAAAGTTAATTTCGTTTCCAACCATTTATTAATCCAATTTTAACATTTGCTTTCGCGAATGTCAAGCATATTTTTCAAAACGAATTATAAATTACTATATTTTTCTTTTTTTCACTATTATTTTTATGCATAATTATGGTAAACTTCCAAAGCGCCCTCATTCATATTACAGAAATATTACCTCGTATTTTCGTCGTAATTAACACACTCTAAAAAAAGTTAACTATATTATTGTTTTTTATTTAATTCTATGTTAAAATATGTTTAATCTAGCATTCGGTGACTCAGTAAAGAGGAGAATTTAAATGAAAAAAGTAACAATGCAAGATATCGCAAACGAAATTGGGGTTTCCCGAATTTCAGTATGGAAGGCCTTTCACGATTATCCGGGAATATCCGCCAAATTGAAAAAAGATATTTTCAACAAAGCGGAAGAGATGGGATATCTAAAAAACAGTATCAAGCCTGCCATGCCGGTAGTGGAAGAAGTTTCTAAAACTGTTTCTGTAATCGTTTCAAGACCGGACTCCTCAAAATTCTGGATGGATATCATTCATCAAATTGCCAAGGAATTAAACAAATACAACATCAATTTAATGTATACCTATGTTCCGAGTTATTATAAAGAAGGTTATCAACTTCCTTCTATCCTAACTTCCAAACAAGTAGCTGGAGCAATTGTCCTGAATATCAATGACTCGAAAATGACCGAATTGATTAATAATTTGGATATGCCGATGGTATTCTTGGATGTTCCGCCAAAAGTTAAACCCGAAAGCCTGAAAGGAGATTTGATTTTAATCGAAGGCCGAAACACCACCAGGCAGTTGACTTCTCATATTCTTTCCAAGGGAAAATCTCGTATCGGCTTTATCGGTGATATCAACTATGCACAAACAAATTTCGAGCGTTATAGCGGCTATTTGGATGCGATGTCCGACTACTCGCTTAAGGTCGATTCAAGCATTTGCCTGACGGATCCGATTAATATTTATCACTACGAAGAAGAAATTCACTGTTTTCTGAAGAGTTTGAAACCAATGCCGGAAGCTTTTGTCTGTGTCAGCGACTTCGTGGCGCAATATGTGGAAAGCTATTTATCCGCCAATGGTTACTCCATTCCGAAAGATGTGGCTATGACCGGCTTTGACGGCAGAAAGGAATATAGTAATATTTCCGAAATGCTGACTACGGCACTGGTCAGAACCGACAGCTTAGGAAAGCGCTTGGCTAGCCAGCTGATGTTCCGAATGGAACATCCAAATTCTCCATCCGCCATTACTTATGTATTATCTGAGGTGATTCTCAAATCTTCTACCGGAGATTAAGCTAAAAAGGTTGCAACCGAGTTTCCAATCGGTTACAACCTTTTTATTTAAGAAAGTGAGACAGCACCTGCCATCTCACTTTCAATCCTATCATAGTTTTTTTCTTATTCTTTCCCTTTGAAAAAGGCATCGTGAATTGCTCTCACCGACTTTTCTTCGTCTTCGGCATTAACCAGTACGGAAATCTTGATTTCACTGGTGGAAATCATATTGATATTGACTCCGGCATCATAGAGTGCCTCAAACATCTTGGACGCAACACCGTAGTTGGATGCCATGCCGGCTCCGACTACAGAGACCTTGGCAATATTGTCTTCCGCTTCGATTTCACGGAAACCAATCGACGCTTGATGCTCTTTCAACAGTCGAATGACCTCAGCTTTGTCTTTCTTTTCCACAGTAAAGGAAATATCCTTTTTATCCGCCCTACCGATGGATTGTAAAATAATATCGACATTGATGTTATTGCGTGCAAGCAAGGAGAAAATTTCGTATGCTTTTCCAGGCTCATCTTTGATATCCGATACGGCAAGACGACAAACATTCGAGTCACTGGCCACACCGCTAATTAACATTCTTTCCACTTTTGTTTCCTCCTTCACATAAGTTCCGCTGTGATTATTCAAGCTGGAACGCACTACCATATTAACCTTAAATTTCTTGGCCAGTTCCACGGAGCGATTGTGCAAGACTCTGGCTCCCAGCGAAGCAAGCTCCAGCATTTCATCATAGGTAATTTCCTCGATTTTTTTTGCTCCCGGTACCACCCTTGGGTCTGCTGTATAGACACCATCCACATCGGTGTAGATTTCACACAAATCCGCATTGAGCGCTGCCGCCAGCGCAACCGCCGTCGTATCCGAGCCGCCTCTACCTAATGTCGTATAGTCTTCATAGCGATTCACCCCTTGAAAACCGGTGACTAAGATAATACTGCGACGCTCCAATTCATTTTTCAAACGCTCAACATCAATATTTTTGATTCTGGCATTGCCATAGACTCTGGTCGTAGTAATTCCTGTTTGAAAGGCATTGAGTGAGATTGCCGGATAGCCTGCCGCCTTAATCGCCATTGCCATCAAAGCAACCGATTGTTGCTCTCCGGTAGACAAAAGCATATCCAGCTCTCGTTTGGAAGGATTGTTAGTAATCTCTCCCGCTTTTTCCAATAAAATATCTGTTGTATCGCCTTGCGCCGACAGTACCACTACAATTTGATGACCTTTGTTATAGTCTTCAATAATGCGATTGGCTACATTTCTCACTCTATCCGCATCCGCTACGGAACTTCCACCAAATTTCTTTACGATTAACATTTTACACTCAACTTCCCATCTGCCGTTGCAGACTAAATCATCAGCCGTTGTTTTCCTCGAAGATATTTCCTAAGGATAGTTTTTCTTCGTCTTCCAGCATCAAATCGACATCCAGTAAAACTACCATTCTTTCTCCGACTTTTGCTACCGATTGGATATAGCGACGATTGACACCGGTGACAATTTTCGGTGCAGGCACAAGTTGACTTTCTTCTATATTAATAATCTGCGAAACCGAGTCAACAATAAATCCGACCTTCATATCCCCCAAAAAGACTACGATAATCTTGGTGTTTTCGTCAATTGCTTTTTCCTTTAGATTAAATTTTTTGCGCAGATTGAAAATCGGTAAAATCTCACCACGCAAATTGATAATTCCTTCAATGTATTCCGGACTGTTTGGCACTTTCACGATATCCTGATATTTCTCAATTACATTTACTTTCATGATATCTACGCCATATTCTTCATTATCCAAATGAAATACCACTTGTTTTGTTGCTTCCAATTTATTTTCCTCCTTAAAAACTGATTCTACTCCATTTCGTTTTTTATAAACTCCATTTCTCTTTATTCTATATCGTCTTTTTCGGTCAGCAAAATAACATAAAAAGCAATTTTATTTCTATTTTTCACCGGTTGATTTCCATATCAGATAGCTATTCATAAAATGATCCAAGTAGCCATCCATTACCTTGTCCACATTTCCGATTTCTTCATTGGTACGATGGTCTTTGACCAAACTATAGGGGTGCATGACATAGGAGCGGATTTGACTGCCCCAGGCAATGTCCTTCATTTCCCCGCGAATGTCCTGAATCTTCTCCAAATGCTCTCTTTCCTTGATTTCATAAAGCTTTGCCTTCAGCATTTTAATCGCTCTTTCTCTATTCTTATGTTGAGAGCGTTCATTTTGGCATTGCACTACAATGCCTGTCGGAATATGGGTGATACGAATGGCGGAATCAGTCTTATTGATATGCTGCCCACCCGCACCGCTGGCACGATAGGTATCCACTCGCATTTCTTCTTCTTTGATTTCAATGTCAATGTCTTCCTCAATATCCGGCATGACATCACAAGAAGCAAAAGAGGTATGCCTTCTTCCCGACGAATCAAAAGGCGAAATACGCACCAGACGGTGCACGCCTTTTTCGGACTGCAAATATCCATAGGCATTTTCCCCATTGATTTGAAAGGTAATCGACTTGATACCGGCTTCTTCTCCGTCCAGATAATCCAGCACTTCCATCTGAAAACCCTTGTTTTCTGCCCATCGGCTATACATACGATAGAGCATGGACACCCAGTCACAAGACTCTGTTCCGCCGGCTCCGGCATGTAAGGAAACAATGGCATTGCCGCCATCAAACTCCCCATTTAAAAGAGTTTCCACTCGCAACGCTTCCAGTTCTTCTTCCAGCTCTTTTTGCTTGGTTTCGATTTCTGTCAGCATTTCTAAAGTGCCTTCCTCAATCCCCAGCTCAATCATAATTTGAATTTCTTCAAAATCATCGGTCAGCTTATCCATACGCTCGACCTTCGTTTTCAAGGCTTTCAGCTCTTGATTGACCTTTTGCGCATTGTCCAAATCATCCCAAAAACCGGCATCCAGCATTTGCACATCCAGTGTTTCTATCCTTTTTTTCAGACCGGCCAGGTCAAAGGGAAACACCCAATTCTTTTATTTTGTCTGTGTAAGATTTCAAACTATCTCTTAATTGCTCCAGCTCTAACAAAAAATCACATCCTTTTTCTGGTTTTGCTTGTTGGTGTATCTTTTCTTTACGTATCTTTCATCCTTTTCAGCACATTGTCTGCATAGCCGCATTCCTTCTCTCCAATTCTTTCATAGGACTTCGAGATAAACCGGCTGCATTTTTACTTTCTGGATTTTTGGTATTTTATCACAAAATCCGCCATTCGTCAATCTTGGCTTTCTGCCCGGCCCGCCCTTGCCTGCTCGACCAGTCGTTCAATTCCTTGCACTGTTCGCAGCAAATTTCTATCAATTTGCGTCGGTTGGAGAAAAATCCCCCTGTCTTCCAATTCAGAAAATAATTCCAGCAAGGCAAAGGAGTCCAGTAAGCCGCTTTCCATCAAATCGATATCCTTTTGATACACTGCATCATCCTCACAAATTTGAAATAAAATCGCTTTGACATCTATCATAAACGCTCCAACTCCTTCCTGTCTATTTTGCCATTTGCTGTCAAAGGCAAACGTTCCAGAAAACGAAAAATTTTTGGCATCATATACTGCGGTATGCGCTTTGCCAGCTCTGCTTTGACATCTTCAGGGGAAGTTCCTTCCTCTTTTACGACAAAGGCTTTCAACATTTTTATACTTTCGTCTTCTGCTCTTTTGGCGACCACTACCGCCTCTTTTACCCCCTCAATATTCAGCAAATTCTTTTCAATATCCTCCAACTCAATCCGATAGCCTTTCCACTTGATTTGATTGTCTTTTCTGCCGGATATATATAGTTTTCCATTTCTTATATAGCCGTAATCTCCCGTCAAATAACAATTTCGTCCATCTTCTACAAAACAGGATGGAGAGTTTGCCTGTAAATAACCGGAAAATACACTTTCACCTTTCAGCAGAATTTCTCCCTCCCGAAGTGAAATCTCACAGGCTGACGCGGCAACTTCTCCTACCGGTAATTCTTCTTCCAACAGCATTTCCGGCTCTACCAAAATAGCCGAAACCGCCGATGTTGCCTCTGTCGGCCCGTAAGCATTGAGTATTTTCAAGTGTGGAAATGCTCTCCAAAGCCTTGCTACCAAATTTTTATCCAGTTTTTCCCCACAAAAATAAATGCAGCGAAGAAACGGAAAATTCCTGCAATTCCAATCCTGATTCAGCAAACACAGTCTTGCAAATCCGGGAGTCAAAACGGCCACTTCGATTTCTTTCATTTGCGCAAAGATGACCGATGGATTTTCCAGCCAATTGCCGGAAAATGCCATCAAATGATGTCCGTTACACAGGGAGTAAAAGATATCCGCCACACTCAAATCAAAGCTAAAATTAGCTTGATTCAGCACTTTTACAGAATCATATTCCGAAAGTGGAAATAAGTTGCGTATCCATTCGATAAAGCGGCTGAGATTTTGTCTGCCAATCGGTACTCCTTTCGGTTGTCCCGTACTGCCGGAAGTAAACATGATATAGGCAATATCACTTTGACAATCCTTTGTCTGAGAACTTTGATATCGCTCCAGTTCTTTCAGGCTGCAACAGTCTATCCCTTCGATGGCAAGCTTTTTTTCACTTATAATAAGGCTGGCCTCTGTTTGTTGTATCATTCGGTCGATTCGATAAAGAGGTATGTCTTTTTCTATCGGCACATACACCCGTCTGGCTTTGAGGCATGCCAAGATACCAATCACCATATATATTTCTTTATGTCCATATAATATCACCGGTTTTTCCCCTTGCTTGCGCAAAAGTTCGGCATAATACTCCGATTGACAGCACAATTCTCCAAAAGAAATCTTTTCCTCACCCACTTGATAGGCAATCCGCTCAGGATATTCTTTGGCAATTCGGTAAAAACCCTCCATTTTCCTCTCCTTTTGCTTTTGCTATTTTTCTTTCTTATTTTTTCCGGTCTGTCTGCTCAGCATTTTCGTATGTTAATCCTGACGGATTTGCTCCGGTGGTATTAGGGAATAGTCGTACATCACCTCGGAATGATTGTCTAAAATCAGCTCTTTTTCTACTTCCCGACCGGTGGAGCGGTCTTTTTTGATACGATAAACCTGCGAAATCCGATAATACTTTTCACCCTCTTTGCGAAAATGATGATTTTCCTCCAGCAGACGATAAAAATACGGAAATTCTCTTTCACTTCTCAACTCTCCACAAAGCTCTTCTCCCTCAATCCACACCAATATTTGTATCTTTTGGTCGGTCGTGTTTTTAAAACGATAGTCGATATAGTTGTAAAAAACGGATGTTCCGGTGCCAAACGGCACCCTTCTCCTTTCATCCGGAAACAGAGCATCCGAGTGATGGTGCAGCTCCGTCACCTGCAAGGGGCTGTTTAAAACCAGCCAATGAATCATATTTCCCATTTGGCAAAGTCCGCCGCCAATACCGGCATTGACCTTATTCTTTTGAATGACAAGTCCCTCCAAATAGCCATTTTTACTGCTAGGATTACCCACCGTTTTCCAAAAAGAAAAGGTTTCTCCCGGCGCAATCACAATGCCGTTGATTTTTTCACAGGTCAATGCAATATTTACTCTTTTATTTTCTTGCAGGCGAATATCCACACCATGTAATCTGCGCACCAGGACAGAGCTATGCCCTTTTACAATATTGGGCAGCACCTGATCAGAGTATGTTCCAGCAATTTTCTCTTTACTGAACCAGTCCTTCAAATGTCGTTTCAGTATTTCTTTTTGCACTGAAATCTTATAGCAGGTCGGGCTTAATTCATAAAAATGTCTTCTCCTCATCTCATCACCCTTTCTGATTGGCAGGCAATACTTCCTTTCGCCAGTCTTTTTTCAATCCGGTATTTTCTATTTTTAATTTTTATGGCAAAAAAGTCAGTTAAAACTAACTGACTTTCCTCGCTTTATTTACCGCAACATTGCTTGTATTTTTTTCCACTTCCACATGGACAAGGATCATTGCGACCCACCTTTTCGCTGGTACGGCGTACCGGCTTTTTCTTGACATCCTCACCACGATTGGTGGAAATGTTCTTGGCCACCTGCTCCCGCTCCAGTTTTTCTCTCGGAACCACTCGGTAAAGCACTTTCACCGTATCTTCCTGAATACTCTCAATCGTTTCATCAAACATGTCAAAACCGATACTTCTATACTCTCTAAGCGGATCTTTTTGTCCATAGGAATAGAGGCCGATACCTTGACGCATTTGATCCATGTTGTCAATGTGATCCATCCATTTTTGGTCAATCACCTTTAATAAAATGATTCTTTCCGCTTCACGGAATTCCTCTACATCATCAAATTCCTGTTCTTTTTTTGCATAGAGTTTATGCGCTTCTTCTTTCAAGAATTCGATAAAGTTCTCTCTGGTGATGTTTTCCTTTTCTTCATCCTTCATCTCAATTTGACGGAATGGGATGATTTCTCTTAAATTATCGCTCAATCCCGGCAAATCCCATTCATCCACTTCATCGACTCCGTTGGAATACTTATTGACCATACGGGTAATGACTTCGTCCATCATATTGAGTACGACATGACGCAAATCTTGGTTTTCCAAGACTTTCAGTCTTTCTTCGTAGATAATTTCTCTTTGGTCGTTCATAACTTGGTCGTATTCGAGCAAATGCTTCCGTACACCGAAGTTGTTGGCTTCCACCTTCTTTTGTGCCCCTTCAATGGTATTGCTTAAAATACCGGCCGCAATCGGCTCACCTTCCGGCAAACGCATTCTGTCAATGGTCGATTTCATTCTTTCACTTCCGAAAAGACGCATTAATTCATCATCCATAGAAATATAGAAAATAGATTCGCCCGGATCTCCCTGACGACCGGCACGACCACGTAACTGGTTGTCTATCCGTCTGGATTCATGGCGCTCGGTTCCGATAATACGAAGGCCGCCTGCTTCCTTGACATTTTCACCCAACTTAATGTCCGTACCACGACCTGCCATATTGGTGGCAATGGTAACTGCGCCGAATTGTCCGGCATCTGCTACGATTTCTGCTTCTTTTTCATGGAATTTCGCATTCAGTACATTATGCGGAACCCCTTCCTTGCGCAAACGATTGCTCAACTCTTCCGAAGAATCAATGGTAATGGTACCGACAAGAACCGGCTGCCCTTTGGAATGGCTCTCTTTTACAGCCTCTACAATCGCATTCAATTTTTCTTCGTGGCTGCGATATACTTGATCATCCTGGTCTTTACGAATGACCGGTCTGTTCGGCGGAATGACGATAACATCCATGCCGTAGATTTGTCGGAATTCTTCTTCCTCTGTCAAGGCGGTACCGGTCATGCCGGCCTTTTTGACATAACGGTTGAAATAGTTTTGGAAGGTAATCGTTGCCAAAGTCTTGGACTCTCTTTTTACCTTTACTTTTTCCTTGGCTTCAATCGCTTGGTGTAAGCCATTGCTGTATCTTCTGCCCGGCATCAAACGTCCGGTGAATTCATCTACAATGATGATTTCGTCATCTTTAATGACATAATCTTTATCCAAGTGCATCAAACTATTGGCTTTCAGCGCCAAATTGACATGGTGCTGAATTTCCATATTTTTCGGATCGGAGAGATTCTCAATTTGGAAGAAATGCTCTACTTTTTCCACACCTTCCGCTGTAAGACTGACTTGCTTGGATTTTTCATCTACTACGAAATCGCCTTCCTCGGTGATTTCTTCATTGAGAACTGCCGCCAGCTTACTGACTTCTCCAATGACTCTACCTTTTTTCAGACGACGAACAATCATATCTGCCTGATCATACAAATGGGTGGATTTACTGGAACTACCGGAGATAATAAGCGGTGTACGAGCTTCATCAATTAACACAGAATCCACTTCGTCGATGATGGCATAATGTAAACTTCTTTGCACACGGTTTTCCTTATAAACCACCATATTATCTCTCAAATAATCAAAACCGAATTCATTGTTGGTTCCGTAGGTGATATCGCAATTATAGGCTTCCCGACGTTTTTCATTGTCCATGTCATTTAAAATAACACCGACACTCAGTCCCAAAAAGTTATAAATGGCTCCCATCCACTCGGCATCACGAGCTGCAAGATAATCATTGACCGTGACAACGTGAACGCCCTTTCCTTCCAAAGCATTCAGATATGCCGCCAATGGCGCTACCAAAGTCTTACCTTCACCGGTTTTCATTTCGGCAATTCTGCCTTGGTGCAATACGATACCGCCAATTAACTGCACACGGTATGGTGTCATTTGCAAGGTTCTGGTCGCCGCTTCTCGGACGGTTGCAAATGCTTCCGGTAAGATATCATCCAAGGTTTCTCCCTTGGCCAGTCTTTCTTTGAATTCCGGTGTTTTGGCCTTCAATTCTTCATCCGATTTATTGCGATATTCTTCTTGTAAGCCTTCGATTTCCTCTACTAAGGGCTCTATTCTTCTTAATTCTCTACTACTATGGGTTCCGAAAATTTTCTCTAACAGTTTCATGTATATCCTTTCCACCTATCATTTTCTATAATTTGAGCAATTCCGCTCGAATGAATGACTCCGTTTTTTACCATCTTTTTGCTCTATGCCGCTGTGGAGCACCCAAAGAGAACATGGCGAGTCAATAACTATAATTAGATTTATTGTATCATTATCCTTCCTTGCTTGCAAGTCGAAAATTGATTGTTACGGTATTGTAACTTTTCTAGTCAATTTCTAACGAATATAAAAATCCTCTTGTCAGAGCATTCCGGCAAGAGGTCCATTCTTTATTTTCTATACAAATAATACGCTGCAAGCAAAAATCCAAGCCCGATAAAAGCATAGACTTCCGCCGCAACCCCGGAAGTATTGGGCAATTCCGGATTTCCTAGTGGAATACTTTCTTCCGGAAAATCCTCGATTTCCGGCTCCGATGTCGGGAGTACTTCCTTTTCCTCTTTTGGCATGCTATCGGTTGTCGCACCTTTTGGTGTTTCTTCCTCCATTTCTTCATTCGGAACTTCCACCAGCGGCTCATCCAATAAAATCGGTGTCGGTCTTTCCGAGTTTTGCTCCGCCTGCTCCGGCACTGTCACAGTATTCACCGATTGCTCCGGCTCGGTGGCAAACACTCCTTGCTGCATCCAAAAGATTTGCATAAATAATAATGCTACCATCATTGTAATCATTCGTCTTTTTTTCATATTCTCTCCTCATCCCTCTACTATGAAATCTCTTAACTTTCTCACATGTCCCGGAACAGTCTTTTGAGGGCCTCCCCTTCTGTCGCCGGAATCTCCTTGTCCTGATAAAAATATTCCTCAAATACATTCTTTAAGATGATTTGCATGGATAAAAAAATACTTTTGTTTATATCAGGCATATCATCAAGATGATTTGCATTGAACAAAAAAGCTTTTGTT
>JAUMXK010000138.1 GCA_030535295.1 Eubacteriales bacterium
CAAACTTAGTGCAACTTCTAGCCCTACTAGAACTTACTTTGAAAATTTACCCTCTCTTAAAGATTCATTCCCATAAAGTACATTTCCAATTGGGTGAAAAGCTCTTCCTCTTCCGCTTGAAGTCTTTTAATCAAAAGCTCTGCACCGATTTCATCAAAAGAAAAATCATGCTCTGCCACATGCACTTTTAACTGTAAAGAGCCCTCTTCATCAAAGGATAATTCCAACATCCCTCCAACCTCTTCGACAAATTGCACTGCCAAAATTTGAATTTTTTTCTTGATTTCCTCCGGTAATTTACTATAGACAGGGTTTAAAAAATATTTCTGTTGATAAGCATTGGCCACTGCCAAGACTAAATTTTCGTTCATATCTCTCCTTTTAGTGCCGCAGGGCACCGCTTTTCTCTATTTTCTATCGGTTGTTGGTAAAAGCTTTCAAACATACATTGGCTTCCAAATATTCTTCCGAACTCTTCCAATTTTTCCCGTCATAGCTGATAAAGCCCTTGCCATCACTCAAATCTATCTCGCCAACCCAGCCGGCCTTGCCCTTCGCTTCGGTTGCAATCGGATGCTTGGCTCCGGGTGACTTGATTTTCACCACTACCGCAAAATTACCTTCCACCGGAATCCCTTGGCCCAGCTTGACAGTATAATAGCCTGCGTAGGTAAAGGAACCTTTGGCCACCGAATCCATTTTTTGCAAGTCATTGACCGAACGATAGTCGGTCACCACAAACACTTCATATGTAGAATTCGGTTCCAATGCGTAAAAAGAAACCGCTCTTAGGTTTTCTTTGCCCTTAGCCTCATAGACATTGGAAAAATATGCCTGTTCTTCCCCATATCCTGCTCGCTTCAAATATCCCAGCTTATCACTTTGATAAATATTCTGATAATTTGTCACCGGCTCTATTTTGGTATAGGCAATAGCATTTTCACCGATATATTGGTCTTCATAAGAAATGTAAAAATATCCGTCTTTGCCAAATTCCGTTCCAAAACTATTTTTACACAAAAAAGCTCCGTTTCTTTTCGGCTTTTTCTTGAAATTGTCTTTTGAGTATTCATCATCCCAACCGATAATGACTACATCATGATTGATTTTTTGATTTCCTTCATATAAATAGGCAGCCGTTTCCATATTGTAGAATTCGCTGTCCTTCCATTCCTGTACTTGATCCAAATACAAAGAAGATTGTACTCCGCCATAGAGAAGTATTGCTCGTTTGATGGCAAGCCGATTGCTTTTCGGCAAAAACATCGCTTCCTGCAAGTGCACGACCGGCTTTGCTTCCGTATTGACAATGCCATCTCCGAAAACATCTTCCTTCTCCAAAACCGGGCCTGCCCAGCGAGTCAAATAGCTCAGAGCAATCATATAATCTCCGCCCTGTGCCTGTGATAAATTATAGCCATGTCCCAGGCTCATATTGTCTTCACTGAAATCATAATCCTGAAAGGGCAATAATGCACTTTCCATTGCTCCAAATGCCGAAAAAGCCCAGCAGGCACCGGACTGCAATTGGTTTTTGACCGGACTGACTCGGTTGAAATCACGTAAATCAAAGTAATTGGGAATTCTTTTGACCGATGCACCTTGCATCTTATATTTGATTTTTGCACTGTTATCGTCCCAGGAAATTTGTCCGCCAATCGCTTCGATAATCACTCGAATCGGCAAATACATCCTACCGTTGCGAATGGTTGACTGAGTATCATAGGAAAGTGTCTTTCCGTTGCAGACGATGTAGTTCTTGCGGAGCGGTACCTCAATGGTATGTCCGTCAAATTTTACGACTGCCGTATTCTTGTTTTTATTCCATGTGACTTTCCCGCCGATTGCCGTCATCATCACTCTGAGCGGTACCTGAGTACGACTGTTTTCGTCTACAAACGGAAACCCGAATTCCGGAGTAAAATTTATTTTCTTTTCATTGAAATAAATGTTGATTTGATCTTCGGGCGGTGTTCCTGTTTCTGTCAGAGTGGAATTTACCGACTGCCCTTGTAAAAGGAAAAATCCCAAAAATAAAAATAATATAAAATTGTATCTTCGAAAGATTTTTTTCATTTTCTTTGGCACTTTCTAAAAAATCTGAATTTTAACAATGTTGACACCCATGTGTATGATAAATTATATCCCAAAAATCAGGCAAACTCAACCTTGAACTGATTACATTTCTATTACAATTTGTAAAATTGGTAAATTTTCAAAGTAAGTTCTAGTAGGGCTAGAAGTTGCACTAAGTTTGAG
>JAUMXK010000052.1 GCA_030535295.1 Eubacteriales bacterium
TCAACCTTGAAAACTCAACTTTCTTGCCTTCCTTAAATCTGTTCTTACTCTGGAGCAGCCCTTCCTAAAAATTCTATTCTTGAAAACCGAAGAAAAGCAACAAATATGAAGGCATTCTTTTGAAACCGTCTGCAATGGCTACTTTGACGAAAAATAGCAGCAGTGCCAACATTTTCGGTTGCCACTACTGCTACACTTTTTGATTTCTATTACTGATGAATTTTTAATACCTTTAACTTCATCATTCCATTCGGTGTATTGTATTGCACAATTTCATCTTCTCTCGCACCGATTAAAGCTTGTCCCATTGGGGATTCATTGGAAATCTTATTGGCCAAAGAATCTGCTTCTGTCGATCCGACAATGGCAACATCCAGCTCTTCGTCAAATTCCATATCATAGACTAAAACTTTTACACCAACATTAACGATACTAAGATCGACCTCATCTTCATCAATTACTTCGGCATTTTTTAAGATTTTCTCGATTTGAACAATTCTGGCCTCAATTTCGCCTTGTTCGTCTTTGGCTGCATCATATTCTGCATTTTCGGATAAATCTCCCTGCTCTCTCGCTTCTTTAATCTTTAGGGCAATTTCTTTACGTTTCACTAATTTCAAATTCTGTAATTCATCTTCTAATGCTTTAAGTCCGCTGTATGTAAGTATTTTCTTTTCAACTGTCTTCAAATTGCTACTCCTTCTTTCTTTCCCTCTATCATTATAATGAAAAAAGTCTGCGAAACAGACCTTTTCAGATACATACCTTCAATACCATTTTGGTATTATAGCCTATCCCTTATGTCTTGTCAAGCTTTTTCCCTCGGTGCAGCAAAAAGTACCGAGCTCTACGGAACAGCTAAATCATTCCTCCAATTTTTTTACTCTTTTTCCTCCATTCTTTCAAATGCTTCTGTCAAATACTCTATTACCTTCTCGGCATCCGTCATATCCATCAGCTCTCGGCGAAGTGCCGTTGCCCCTGCCAAGCCCTTGGTATACCAAAGCAAATGCTTTTTCATTTCCTGCATGGCACTAAACTCCCCCTTGCTTTGCATGGATATTTGCAAATGGCGAAGAATCATATCTCGCCGAGCACTCATATCCGGTTTGTGATAAGGCAATCCCTCCAGTGCATGTTTTACCTCTGCAAAAATCCAAGGGTTGCCTTCGGCTCCCCTTGCCACCATTACGCCATCACAGCCTGTTTCGGCTTTCATCCGTACCGCCGCTTCTCCCGAAAAGATATCGCCGTTGCCGATAACCGGTATTTGTACGGCTTCCTTCACCTGACGAATGATATCCCAATCCGCTTTGCCGCTGTAAAATTGTTTGGTCGTCCTGCCATGCACGGCAATCGCAGCCGCACCGGCTTGCTCGGCAATCTTGGCGATTTCCACGGCATTGATATTATCATTGTTAAAACCTTTGCGGATTTTTATAGTCACCGGCTTTTTCAGGCGTTTTGCCATCGCCGAGACAATTTCACCGACTAATTTAGGTTTCAGCATCAGGGCACTGCCTTCTCCATTATTGACAATCTTTGGAACAGGGCAGCCCATGTTGACATCAAAAAGGGCAATTCGGGGATTGTCAATCTTCTCTGCCATCTCTGCCAGCAGTTCCGGCTCCGAGCCAAAAAGCTGAACAGCGGCTTGCCCTTCTCTTTCATCAATCTCCAGTAATGTTTCGGTCTTTTTATTGTCAAAAGACAAGGCTTTGGCACTGACCATTTCGGTATAGGCCAATTCACATCCCTGCTCTTTACACAAAACTCGGAAAGCTAAATCTGTTGTACCCGCCATAGGTGCCATAAAAAGCCCATGACGGAATTCTAAATTCCCAATCCTCATTGTTTTCTGCCATCCCTATTTGCCTTATTTTTTTCGTAGATGAAGCAAAGACCTTTAAAGGTCAAGTCCGGATCATAGACTTCGATTTTATCCGTTTCTCCTGCTATAATTCGGCCTAATCCTCCCGTTGCCACTACCTTCAAATCTTGTATGCCGGATTCTTCTTTGACCTTATCGATAATGTATTCTACCTGTCCGATATATCCATATACCAATCCTGCCTGCATACTGGTAATCGTATTTTTCGCTAAAATACTCTTTGGTTTTTCGATTTGTATTTCCGGCAATTTTGCAGCTTGCTTCCACAAAGCATCCGCACTGATTCGAATTCCCGGCGAAGTGATGCCTGCTACAAATACACCTTGCTCATTGATTAAATCATAGGTGGTCGCTGTGCCGAAGTCGATTACCAGTACCGGTCCGCCATATTCCTGATATGCCGCAACGGCATCGACAATTCTATCCGCACCAACTTCCCGTGGATTATCGGTGTGAATGGAGATTCCTGTTTTCAAGCCCGGCTCGACAATCATCGGATGAATCCCAAAATACTTATAGATAGCATTTCGCAAGGAATACATCAGATTGGGAACAACCGAAGAAATGATGACATCTTCAATCAACTCTTTATCTACTCCTCGTTCCCGCAACAAGCTTGCCAAAACCACGCCATATTCATCACTGGTTCTCTCTGTTTTGGTTCTAAGCCGGAAACTACCTTGGTTCACCATATCTTGATAGACAGCCACTGTAATGTTTGTATTTCCTACATCAATTACCAATAACATCTTTCTGTCCTCTCTTTCTCACGCTATGATTCGTTTATGGCAATCCCATCCGAATTGCCTTCCGAAGCAAAGCCTTATTGATTCATTTGTTTATATTTCTTAGAAACTTCTTCTCTCGGCAAACGTCCTCCTGAGATTTCGTCTTTCTTTTGATACTTCAGTCGATACTCTACAAAATTCTTCTTTTCCAAATCCAGAATTTCCGCTTCTATCTGTCCGATTTTCTCAATGAGGCCCTGCATTTGCTTAATTTGTTCTTTGTATTTCTCGGAATGTTCTTGTAAGACCGGCATAAGTTCCTTGGAAACACTGGAAAAGCCTTGATTCAATCTATCAATTTCTTCCATTAAACTCTGTTTTTTCCGGTACAATTCCAAAAAGCTTTGCTCGGATTTTACAATCATTTGCCTTTGGCTCTCCGTATGAATCTTGATTTCACATAGCTTTTCCCACTTCTTCTCCAGACTGAACAACAATAGATTCAACTTGGTTGAAATATCTTTCATCTCTTCTCCTATCGGATATCATACACACTATAAAAAACCTGCTTTGATCCTTTGTTCAAGGCAAGGCAGGCTTTGTATCATTCTATTTTCTTACTTTTTCGCTAAAACCATAGCTTCTTTCCAAGTATCTCTAAAATCTCGAATAAAGTCCAGAGCGATTTCCAGTTTCTCTGTACTCTTGGAAATATTGGCCTCCATCAGAGTGAAAGAAATAAATTCATATAAACGATCCATTTCATCAGCAATCGGATAATCATGGTTTAAAGTACTGCGAAATTCATCTATAATATCTTGCACTCGGATAATCAATTGATGTGCTTCTTGTATATTCTTCGCTTCAATTGCCGCAATTGCCTGATTTCCGAATTTGATAGCTCCTTCATAGAGCATTAAGGTAAGCTCTGCCGGCGAAGCTGTCATGATAGAATTATTTTTAATTTTCGCATACGGATTGTTAAGCATGTTTTCCTCCTCCTAATCGTCTTTTAACTGACAAGTATTATATCGGTGTCTTTTTAAAAAACTTTACTCCAAAAACATGCTCTTTGATATTCTTTAACCCAGTCTGGCTCTGCTTTCTTCTGCCTGTTTCAACATATTTTGATAATTTTCTCTTTTGGCTTTTTCTTCTTCCACTACCTTTTCCGGTGCCTTAGCAACAAATCCTGCATTGCCCAGTTTCTTATCAATTCTGTCAATTTCATCCAGCAATTTTTTGATTTCTTTCTCCAGACGTTGCTTTTCTTGCTCCAAGTCTACCAGTTCGGCAAACGGCATGTAGATAACGGCATTGGGAATCACGACCGACAACCAGTCTTCTGCTACCTTGTTTTCTCCTGTTGCCACTTCTACTTCCGAAGCCATGCCCAAAACGCCAAAGAAAAGTGCATTGCGGTTAAAGATTTCTCTTACTTCCGCATCCTCACTGACTACCATTACTTTTACCTTTTTCTTCGGGCTGACCTTCATTTCGTTACGCAGATTACGGATGCTGACAACCGCCTGCTTAATCACGGAAATCGCATGCTCCTCCGCTCGGAATTCCCAATCACTCTTGTAGGTCGGCCACTCGGAAACCATTATGGAATCCTCTTCCTCCTGCAAATAGGTAAAGATTTCATCCGTAATAAACGGCATAAACGGATGCAACAGTTTTAATCCTTGAATCAATGTGGTTTTCAAGGTCCAAAGTGCGGCACTCTTATCTTTGATATCTTCGCTACTTAATCTTGGTTTTACCATTTCGATATACCAATCGCAAAACTCTTCCCACAGGAAATCATTGAGCTTACCAAGAGCAATACCCATTTCGTATTTATCCAGATTTTCGGTCACTTCCTTGGTCAAGGTATTGACCTTACTCAAAATCCACTTATCTGCCGGTGCCAAAGTAAAATCAGCACTCAGCTCTTCTTCGGGCATATTCATCAAAATAAAGCGTGAAGCATTCCAAATCTTATTGGCAAAATTACGAGAGGCTTCCACTCTTTCTTTATAGTAGCGCATATCATTGCCCGGAGCATTGCCGGTCAAAAGAGTAATACGCAAGGCATCCGCCCCGTATTTTTCAATTTCTTCCAAAGGATCAATCCCGTTACCGAGTGACTTACTCATTTTTCTGCCTTGGTCATCCCGAACCAGTCCATGAATGAGAACGGTATGGAATGGCAACTTACCGGTAAATTCCAAGGAAGAAAATACCATTCTGACTACCCAGAAAAATATAATGTCATAGCCGGTTACCAGGACATCTGTCGGGAAGAAATAATCCATTTCTTCGGTTTTATACGGCCAGCCCATCGTTTCAAACGGCCACAATGCCGAGCTGAACCAAGTATCTAAGGAATCCTCATCTTGATGCAGATGGCTCTGTCCGCAATTACTACATTTTTCTACCGGATGGGCGCTTACATTTTTGTGTCCGCAGTCCTCACAGTAATATACCGGAATTCGATGTCCCCACCAAAGTTGACGGGAAATCGCCCAATCTCTGATATTTTCCAGCCAGTTCAAATAAATCTTTCCATAACGTTCCGGCACAAATTTCAATTCTCCACTCTTTAAAGCTTCAATCGCCGGTTTCGCCAGTTCTTCCATACGGAGGAACCATTGTTCTTTCAAAAGCGGCTCTATCACTTCACCACAGCGTTCATGCACACCGACATTATGACGATGTGGTTTGATATGGAGCAAATATCCGCCCTCTTCCAAATCTTTGACAATTTGCTTTCTCGCCTCATAACGAGCCAGTCCTTGATACTTGCCGCCATTTTCATTGATGCTGCCGTCATCATTCATCACATTGACTTGCGGCAAATCATGACGCAAACCCACTTCGTAGTCATTCGGATCATGAGCAGGGGTTATCTTCACCGCTCCCGTTCCGAAGTCTTTTTCCACATAATCATCTGCAATAATCGGGATTTCTTTATTAACCAGTGGCAGAATCACCATTTTCCCAATCACGCCGGCATATCTTTCATCTTCCGGATGAACCGCCACTGCGGTATCTCCAAGCATGGTTTCCGGTCTTGTGGTCGCAATTTCAATGCTGCCTGAGCCGTCCGCAAACGGGTACTTGATATGCCAGAAAAAGCCGTCCTTTTCCTCATGGTCAACTTCCGCATCGGAAATGGTGGTTTTACAATTCGGACACCAGTTAATCAGTTTATAGCCTTGATAAATATAGCCCTTATCATAGTAGTGGCAAAATGCCTCATTTACCGCTCGGGTACAGCCCTCATCCAAAGTAAAACGCTCTCTGTCCCAGTCACAGGAAGAACCGAGTTTTCGCAGCTGTTCCAAAATACGTCCGCCGTATTCGTGTTTCCATTCCCATGCTCTTTCCATAAAGCCTTCTCTGCCCAGCATTTGCTTGGTCAAACCTTCCTCTGCCAGCTTTTCTACAACTTTCACTTCCGTTGCAATGGCGGCATGATCCGTTCCCGGTTGCCACAGTGTTTCATAGCCCTGCATTCTCTTAAAGCGAATTAAAACATCCTGCATGGTATTATCCAGTGCATGTCCCATATGTAATTGTCCGGTGACATTTGGGGGTGGAATGACAATGGTAAACGGCTCCTTACTGCGATTGACTTCTGCCTTAAAGTATCCCTTATTTTCCCATTTGTGATATAATCGCTCCTCCATTTCGGCAGGATTATAATTCTTCTCCAATTCTCTTGCCATGATTACCTCCCATATATTTTGATATCACTCCGACAGCGTTTGCAGAGCTGCGCGCTGCCGGCCATCTTTCTTTTCTTCAATCCTAACATTATATACTATTTAGGTATAAGTTACAATAACTTTTTCCAAAAAAAGTCCCCCATTCCGAGAGAATGAGGGAATGTCTTTTTCCTTAAAACTTCATCTTATCCGCAGCCAATATCAAAGCTTCACCGATTTTCGGCTCTCCGGAAGAATGCCCGGAGGCTTCCATAATCCAAAGCTCCGCCTGCGGTAATCTTTGCTTTAATTCATAGGCCGCACTCAGCTTACAATCCATATCATAGCGACCATGCACAATGATGGTCGGAATATGCGCAATCTTATCACAGTTTTCCAGGATATAATTATCACTTGGTAAAAACAAATGGTGGATGAAATAATGACATTCCAGTCTGGCAAGAGAAACCGCTAATTCCGGAGCATTAAATTCCTCCAAAATCTTTTTGTCCGGTATCAAAGTCACAAGATTCCCTTCCCAGTTGCTCCAAGCTTTGGCCGCACTCTCTCTGACCTCTTTGTTCTCTGAAGTCAGCAATTGATAATAGCCTTCCACCACTCTAAGATTCTCCCTGTCTTCTCTGCTAAGTGGAGCCAAGTATGCCTGATATTCCTCCGGATAAAAGGCATCTACTCCCTTACGGAAAGACCAGGTGATATCTTCCTTTCTACCAAGGAAAATTCCCCGCAAAATCAGGGCCGAAACCTTCTCTGGATGTGCAATGGCATAAACCAGTGCCAAAGTCGAACCCCAGCTTCCACCAAAGACATGCCACTTTTCCACTCCGATATGCTCTCTCAACTTCTCCATATCCGCCACCAAATCCTGAGTGGTATTCTCCTCCAGTTCCGCAAACGGCCTTGACTGACCGGCTCCCCTTTGGTCAAACAATATAATATGGTAGTATTCCGGATCAAAATATTGGCGGTGGTATGGCTTACAATTCCCTCCGGGACCGCCGTGCAAATGAACCACCGGTACTCCCTCCGGGTTGCCGGACTGTTCATAATAAATCTCATGCCTCTCTGAAACCTTTAAATAACCGGTATGAAACGGTTCAATCTCCGGATAGTAATCTTTTTTTATTTCAAAATATTCTTGAATGGTCATAGTTTTCTCACTTTCTATCTTCTATATAAAAATTTCGCAAGTCCCTCTTCCATCGGCGGATAAATCTCTCCCAAAATCAAAGGACGGATATAAGAAAGAAATGGCTCCTTGACATCATTTTCGCTAAGCCATTCTGCCGGCACTACCTTTTCCTGATTGCAAATCAAATTGACATCTGCCAAGCCGCATTGAACCTGATATTCTTTGCCCTCTGCTCTCACAAAACGAATCATTTTGCCTGTTTGTCCCGATAGAGCCTGCTGCACAGCATATTCTCCTGCCATATAAGCCTCTTCCACATCTGTTCCGGATAAACTATGGCTGGCAGCCCTCTGTGTCAACCCCGGATCAAAACTCCTGACCTTGACACCGATTTGCTCTCTCACCACTCTCTCTAAATAAGCAGCCGAACCGGACAATAATTTATGCCCGAAACTATCTTCTTGCATATCGCCAGCGCTTTCGCATACAAAATTTCCCTGCCTGTCACGAATGCCCTCGGACACACAAATGACCACACTGTTTCTTTGTACCAATTCTTTTTTCACTGCCGCCACAAAATCACTTTCCACAAACGGTACTTCCGGCAAATACAGTAAGGCCGGATTATCCCCTTCATATCTTCTGGCAAGCGCCGCCGCACCGGTCAACCATCCGGCATGCCTTCCCATCACTTCGATAATTGTCACGGACTTCATATCATACGCATCGGTATCTGTCACCACATTGCGCACGGAAGTAGCAATATATTTTGCCGCAGAGCCGAATCCCGGTGTATGATCTGTCAGCACCAAATCATTGTCCACTGTTTTCGGTACTCCTAAAAAGACAATATCGCTCCCTCTCATTTCTGCTTGTCTGGAAAGCTTGGAAACCGTATCCATAGAATCATTTCCACCAATATACAGAAAGTATCCGATATTTGCCTCTTCCATTTTGGCAAAAAGCTCCGAATAAACCGGAGAATCCATGTCACTCGGCAATTTGAAACGACAAGAACCCAAATAACTGGCTGGAGTAGTTTTCAGCAGTATAATTTCTTCTTCGGTCATTTGCTTTAAATCAACTAAATTTCCCTTTAACAGACCTTCTACCCCATGAATCATTCCATAGACCTTTTCAATCTCGGATTGTGCTATCGCCTCATGAATCACTCCCGCAAGCGAGGCATTAATTACTGCTGTCGGCCCTCCGGATTGCCCAACGACTAAGTTTTTCATATTCTTCTCCTTTATGTGAAAGCTCTTTGACGGTTACCTTTGTCACTCAACTTTCCCACAGTCTTTTTTGACCCTATCCCGCTCTGGAGAGCGGGAACGTGGGAAAGTTGAGTTTGTCACTTGTAATTTTTATTTCTTTTTCCGACTTACTGTTGGGCTCATTATAACAGTTTTTCCTATATTTCTCAATCCATTTCGTCTTAAAAGACGGAAAAGTTCTGACATACCTGACAATTTCACATTCTTAAAAATTTCTGTAATTCAAAAAATGCTTCCTAAAATCCCAGTGCAACTATTGACAGAGAATCCAAAGAACAGGACTACAAAACTGCAAGCAAAAAGTCGACCCTTCACGCCCCTAGAAGCACATGAATGTCGACTTTTCTTTCTTTTGACTTTGATGATTGATTTTTATAAAAGTAATTATTCTGAATATACACGGTCATGCTTTTGCTCTAAAATGCGGGATAAAAGCAGCGCTACTTCCGCTCTGGTTGCCGGCTTATTCGGTGTATATTGCATATAAATACTGTCCTGTGTCTTGACCACACCATAACGCTTCATTGCCGTATAATTTTGATTGCTCCAATGCGGCTTTAAATTATCCACCGGAAGAGATTTTTCCTGATAAAGGTAAAAGCTGCGATTAAGCAGAGCCAATACTTCACCAATTGTCACTTTACCATTCGGATCAAAGACTCCTTCGGCTTTACCATTGACCAGTTTCTTATCTGCCAAGGCCAAAATATATCCTTTTGCCCAATTCTTTTCGATATCTTTGAAACTCGTTTTTGCTGCCTTTGCTTGCGGCAAACGAATTGCTTCACACAGTATTTTGGCAAACTCAGCCCGACTGACTGCCTTCTCCGGGGCAAAAGTACCATCCGGATAACCACCCAAAATTCCTTGATAATAAAGATTTTGAATCGCTCCTGCATTTTCGGGATTCTTTGGCATATCTTTAAAAATTACCTTTTTCTCCTTATTTTCTCCTGAAGGAATCAACTCCACCTGTGCCGGCAATTGGTTTTTTGCCACTTCTATGACTCGACTGTCAAAGCCTTGCTCTTTGGCTTTTTGATAGTAAATGAGCAATTTCTTGCCTTCGCCCATTTGCCAACCGGTAATCATCAGCGGCTCCCCACCTGCCTGTTTCCACTCCAGTTTGACCGTAGCACTGCTGTCGGACAGCCAGTCCACCCGACATACGACATAATTTTCCGCTGCCCTGGCAGGAGAGGCAAAAATGCCAAGTAAAAGCATCAAAGCAATAAAGTATTTCAATAGTTTTTGCATAATTCCTCCCAAAATATAGTAAAGTTGTAAATTAGAAGTTGTGAGGCACGCTCTAAAATGATTGTCTTTCAAAAGAGGCCAAGCGTGCCTCGAGTATGCTCTCGGCGACGAAAGCTTAGGACACCGAGAGGCAAGGAATTGCGGAGCAAATCCTGTTCGACAGCAACGAGAAAGAGTGCTTTTAAGGAAGACATCCGGTGAGCATACCCTCACGTAAGACTCGATAGTCCAAGTACAGGACTCGAGGGTGCAGACACCACTGCATAGGAACTCCCCTATAAATGGCTGTTTAAAAAAAGAATGAATGTAAGCTCGAAAAGATAAACGTTTACAAAAAAGTAAACTTCACTGTTTTAAAATAACCATTTACACATAACTAACTTTTCAGGCACTTCGGCTACAGGGCTTTGTTATAACTTTTGGATGATGAGCCGACTGTTTGAGCGAAGCGAGTTTCGGCGATTCTCCAAAAGTTATAGCAAAAGCTCTTCTATAAATCCCTGTTTGGCGGAGAGTTTGTGAAGCTCATCACTCGCAGGCTCGTTTCCGTGCACTAGACAACCTGTGAGTTGTCAACTTCAAAAAATTGTGCTATAATAATCTCAGAAAAGAAGCAACCACCACAAAGTGGTTAGCCTCATAGTTGGTTTATAAGCCAATCCTGGACGGCCAAGTACAAGGATTGGCTTATTGTCTATCTTCGCTTATTATCTTTTCTATCGATATAGGCGAGCAGTGTTATACATAGCCTTACTGAGCAATGTAAAATATTCCCCATAACTAAGAGCGTTTCTTGGCCTCGAGCTTGTAATATTGGATAACAGACCGGCACTTTCCGCCTTTAATAAGACAATCGCTTCTGCTTGGCTGACCTTCTGACTGCGTGCAACCTCGGCAACTCGGTAAGAAACATAACTCAGCCTTTCCTCCTGCTGCATTTCATAAGCCTTTACAAAAGCGGTAAATGCCTGCATACGATTCACCGGTTCCTCCAAGTCGGCAGCCCCATTCATTAAGCCGCTTCCCACCAGAGTTCTCTTTTTTTCACCGGAAATATCCGCCTCCACATTCATTTCCTTTTCTCCTCGAATAGCTGCGTACAGTCCATTATAAAAAGCTTGGCCGCTGATTGCCTGATTTGCATCATAACCGGCCAAATTGCGAATGGCCATCTGTGCCATCACCTTGTCACGATACATATCCGACCAGTGCGGCTTGGCATAGCCTGTACTTGGCCCCGTCAAAGCATTGGCTCCGGTGTAAAGTCCATAAGCGCCAATGTCCAAAGTTTCAAATCGGTACAGATTCTTAGCCTTGTCATAAACTCCGGCAACCGCTCTGACCTCTTTGCCTGCATTTTGCAAATAGGCATGCGGTGTCTTTTGATAAGCTTCCGTTCGGTCAAGAGGGTGCAGACCGATTTCCATCGGCTTGCTCAAATACTCTACCGGCTGCTTGTGCTTGCTTGACACCACTTCCACCTTCATAACCTGTGCGGTCATCAGTGCACGCATTTTGTTTTGAGCGGCACTTATCGGCTGACTGTCGCTATCCTTTAATTCCAAACGAATGGTCGGGGCTTGGCCGAATTTATGCTTTGGGGTATCCATTTCCTTTTGCAAAGCATTCATCGGCAGTTTTAACTCTAAATGACCGGCTAAAATCTCCACCTTGATTTTATGTTTTAAAAACGCTTCATACACAGGATAAGGCATCTCCATACGGCGCACCTTAATTTCCTTGTTTTTGTACTTACTTAAGTCTGCGGTATAGGTATAATCGGCATTTTTGATAATCTCATTGATTAATCTTTGGTCTACCCGATTATCTGCTTTGCCCTGTGTATCCTTTTGGTTATAACGGAAACGATAGGTCAGACTCTTTTCTTTTTCATCATAAATCAGCTCAAAATCCTTATCCGGTAAAATCTCATATTTCGGATCTTTATTTCCGTCATACTCCCCGGAGTCAATACCGGTAGTAATTCGTACCACATTGGTATAGCCAAGAGAATCCACGACCAGTTTCTTTTGACCGGAAGTCACGGTTAATCTGGTCTTTACTCTGGCATAATAAGTCTTTCCGGGGACCAAACCATTGATTTTGACCAAAGTTTTTTCCAAAACTTCTGCTGCTTTTACCTTTGAATCCGATGTATTGATAATCATGGCATCAATAAATGCCTCATTATCCGCTACTTCCAAAATATAATCATATACTTTACTAAATTCCTTGTTTTCGGTATTTTCCTGATTGTCCTCATTCAAAGCTTTCCACTGCACTGCAAAATAGTCTTTGGTCACTGCCTTTTCATACTTGTAGCGCAGCATATCTTTTTCTGAGGCAATACCGAATCCCGGAGGTGCAGGTGGCGGTAAAATCGGCTTTGTCCTACCCACTACCGGATTCGACCAGTCCGACTTCTTGCCGCTGCCGGCATTTTCTGCTTGAATGTAGAAATTATAGCTGGTGTCCGGGAATAAGCCCTTGACATCCACATAGAAAAACTCCCCATTTCTTCCATAATTTGTATCTTTGGGATTATCCGATACCTCTACCGGCACTTCCACTTCTTTTTCTTCTCCCAAAACCGGACGATACTTTAGATGATATTTAAAGTCTTTATTGTAACGCCAGCCTACTTTTATCGTGGTATCGGTGGAATCAATCACATGCAGCTTCGGTACGGTCGGATCCGGATGTAAGCTATCTTGCTCGGGCTTAGTCGACACCAAAATCGGTGTCGGAAAATGCGCATATACTTCCGTGCCATCTTTGGTCAAACGATATGGATAAAGCACAAACATATAGGTCGTATTTTGCTTTAATCCCTGCTCGGTATGCAGCAATTCTTCCGGATTTTCCTTGTTTTTCTCAGGTTTCAGTCCTTTCCAGGCAAGGCTTGCAATTCCTTTTTTATCATTTTCAATCAAATCCTCAAAATAACGGGAAAAATCATAATCGGCATAAAGCAAATCTTTTTTCTTTTCCGCAATTGCCCTTAGTACCTCACTGTACGGGATATAGGTAAACTTATACTCAATACTGGAATCGACATACGCATTTTTTCCCATATCCACCAGTCTGGAAATGAATTTATAATTCGGATTATCCTTCACCGCATTTAAGAATTTATTCTTTTCGCTTTCACTCTTATATACTTCGTATTTTACCGCATTTTCAAGCTCGGTATGAGAAACTTCATCTCCCTTTACCCACATCACCGGATACCAATTGGAATTGGCCCCGTTTTTGATGTCGGAGACTTCATACCATTTCTCCTTCCAACCAATGGTCACTGCTTCGCTGGTAGTTCTTTCTTTCAGTTCACGCAGTGGCGGCTTAGTCATAACCGGTGGCGCATAAATTCCCAGTTCATCATAATAAAAACTGACAATCGTCGGATCCGATTTCAATTCATCCGTACCAAACTTTTTCTTTGCCACCAACTTGATATAATAAATCTTGTTTGGCTTAAATTTCGTCAATTGCTTCGTCTTAAAATCAAAGTATTGATTAAAACTTTTGCGGAAACCGATAATATCTCCACTGCTATTGTGCAGCAATTGATTCCCGGAGCTTGGCGAAAAACGAATATCCTTTTCCAAAGTCGGAATTTCTGCCAAGGCATTGTAATCATCGGTAATCGAAATATCATAATAGGTATTGAGGTCGGCTATAATTTTATCATAATTCGGAGAAGTCACATCAATATTCTTCCGGCGAAAGGCTGACCAAATCAAATTAATCGTGTCAGTCTTTTTATTTAGATGAAAGACGACATCTTTGTTGAATATCTCCGCCAAATCTCCGGTATATTCAAAGGCATCCAATAAATGGCCCTCTTTCTTCAATCTGGCTTTGATTTCGTCCGGCGTGAGATCATTCAGTTTCCATTCATCAATCATTGCCTGTGTCGTCAGCTTTGGAATGGTCGGCTTGGTCGGTGTAATGCGTAGCTCTGTCGGCGAATAAATCAAGATATTGGAAACCGCCTCAATAGGTGATTTTCCTGATCCTGCCTTGTAAAGAAGTTTCAGTTGATAGCCCGTTTCCTGTTTCGGTTTTTTCACCAGGTAATAGTTCACCGCACCGGCTTCCTTGTGAAAGACTGCAATGTTTCTTTCGCTACCGTCCACAATTTCGACCAAATGGGTGGTGGTCAGCGAATAGGTTTCCTTATCCTTTCCTACCTGAAAGCTGGCCGGAATTTTCCATTGCAATCTCAGGTTTTCTCCCTCTTCTGCATAACTGAGTCTTACATTCGTAGAAACGGCATGCAGAAGTGGAAAATTGTGATTTCGATACAATTTTTTGCCTTCGTAAGAATCAAAAGTAGGCTCTACCATTACAGAATAGATTTGACCGGGATAAATCTTTTCTTTTAGCACATATTTCAATTTGCTGCGTCTGGCTGCATTATCATAAAAGCGAGTCACTCCGGGGGTGTCGACTGTCAAATCCTTGACTTCACCTTCCCGATTGTTGTAAAAGTTTTTGGTGACACCGTCCTTAGAGTAATCCCCCAGCGCATACACAATACGATAATTGGCATCTGCCACTTTCAAATCATCCCAAATAACAGCAATACTGCTGTCACTGCTTTCCAGTTTGACATTTAAATCCGTTACTGCATAAGCAAACGGATCCTCTCCTACATTGGGTGCCGGGATTACTTGTCCGGTCGCCGGATTTCTATGCTCATGATAGGGCTGTACCGATACCTTGTAAATAGAGCCGGTTGCCAAATTGATATTCTCGGACACTTCCGATTGATGTGCTCCGAGAGTATCGTAAGACACCGGATAGGTTTGTGTTGTATTCAAGGTGATATTTTGCAGCTTTACACGGTAGCCTTTCGGATCGTCTGCCAACTGGTCAAAATTGGTGCCGGTGGATGGAGCCCAAGCCTGCGGATCCTGCCATTTAAACAGAATAGTCGGGCGAATTTGACGTTCCCCTGTCACCACATCCGTAGAAAGCTGATAGAAAACATTCACAATATCTGCGCTAGCTACCGCAATTTGTGGATTGGCATAAACCATATTGCTTGCCAAAATGGTAAACGCCAACGCAAACGCCAATAACTTCTTGCCTATTGTACTTGCTTGTTTCATTCTGGTTTCCTTTCTCTACAATCTCTATAATTTTTTTAAATAATCACGCAATTCCTTCATACCGAAAGAGGATTTCGGTTTTAGCTTGCCATTTTGGAGTTTCACTATTTTTAAGTGATAGCCCGCCAAGATATCCTTTTGGAATTTACTGTCAATCGACGTATAATCCTCAATGGCATTAAAATCGGTAATTCGTACATTTTTCAATTGTAGTTTTTGTTTCTTGGCATAAACTTGTGCCAAGATATAATATGCTTTTTCTTTATTGATTGCACTGTATTTATCATAAGCCGGTACTTTAATGCCCTGGCTCTTTAAATATGCAGCATTGTCATTGCTGTCACCGGCTCCCAGAATTCTGGCGGCACTACGAATCAGTTGCTCTCCCAAAATCGCTTCGGATTGGCTTAATTCCTGCATGGTAAAGACCTTATCCAATCGGTTTTTACGGATATTGGCAAGTTCTGATGAGCTACTGCTGTCTGCTATTTCCTGAGCAAGTAAATCCTTTACTGGCGCAAAAGATCCTGTGCGGAAAGACCGGACAGAATTATCAACATCCTTCTTTATCTCCTCCCATTTTGCACTTTCTCGGAAGTAAATCTTGGTTTCTCCACTTTCTTTTGGTGTAAGAAAAACTTTCATGCCTTTATCCAATCGGGTAATATAGGATTTGTTTCCTTGAACACTGGAAAAATATTGGAAACTTGCCAAACGAGCCAAATCCTTTTGCACATGCTCCATGACCCTATCCAGAATGTCATTGAGCTTATCTTCTTTGATTCCATATTGCAGCTCTTTTTCCAAAGCATCGACCAATGTCTTTTTGTTTTGGTTGACAGCATTATCCACAGCTGCAAGCAAAGCTTTATCTAGAGCACTTTCTCCCTTGTTTTGACGAACAACACTGATACTGACACTGACAACCGGTTCAAGCGCTTGTTGTCCTTCTATCAAATTGGAATACTTTCCGGCGCTGAGTTGAATCATCAAAGAATAATCCTTTATTGAGCCTTGGTATTCCTTAATTTTGCGAATCACTTCTTTCAGCTCTGCGGTGTTATCTTCCATGACAAAGCCATACGGGAAAAGAACTTTCTGTCCGGCGACCATTGCTTCCAAATCTGCCGCTGATTGTGGTGCTGCCTTTATCATTTCTGCCGGCAAATAATATGTCACCGTATTGGCATTACCACTGACCAAAGAGTATGCGGAGCGCATTGCATTTCGCATTTCTCCTGCGGCATAAGGACCACGATATTTGAAAATATTTTCTTTTTCATTGGTGGTCAAGTCAAAGTACGGCTTGGTTTTCAGTTCCTCTGCCCGTTTGACATAGTATTCAATGTATTCTTTGAATTTATTTTCTTTGTCCAGTGCAGACTGATCAAACTCTGTTCTGGTATTGACAACATCAGAAAATGGTGAAGTCGTATAGGAAAAACTGCCATCCGGATTTCTTTCTTTATCCTTGGTTCTATCTTCCAAACGAACCTTGATATCATAAGACTTTCCGGCATCAAGCCCATAGACTTTGTAATACAGTCTTTGGTAATTATTCGGTGCTCCCGGAGCTGCCTTGATAATTCGGCTACCATACTTGATGTTTCCATTCACATCCGGAATACCCGTTTGAACAAAGTCGGCATCTTTTTCTCCACGGACAAAAATTTGAACCAAATAATTATCATGCAAAGACACTCCCTCCGGCAGCGGAATATCAAAGTAAATGATTCTTTCCGCTCTCGGATTATGGTCATGCTCCGAATAATAATCGACGGTTAGATTAATCGGTCTTTTTAGCTCCGGCGTAGTCAATGTCGCTTCTTTCCAGACCGAACGACTAAGCGGTGCCTTTTGCTGATTGTATTTCACTGCTCTGACATAGTAATATAGGACTCTGTTTGGCGAGTTCTTTTTATCAATCAGCTTAATATGACGCTCGGTCATACCCAAGGCATTTTGCTCTGCCGTTTTCCATGCTTTTTCTGTCAGGCTGTATTCCTGTAATTCCCAGCCGTTTTCAAAATTGACAATCCGGAAAGCTTGAACATTGTTCTTATGCACTCCATGCTCATCCAGTAATTTTTTCAATTCGGCATCTTGGCTTTCGCCGGTCATCAATGCTTCGAGCGGAATATTACTTTCTTTCAACTTTTCCGCCAAGGCTTGGTCTTCCACATTGAAAAACTCGAATCCATAATTCTTTTCATTTGGAGAAACTGTTTCCGGAATATCCCATTCCCCAAATGTTTGGACTTTTTCTTCATCTACAAAATCGACTCGGAAATTATCGGGTGCAAGTGGTAATTTTTCATTTTCTCCTGGCTCCGGATTGAGTTTTGGAATCGTCATTTCCAGAATGATGGATGGGGTACTCTTCCTTGGTTTCTTCGGATTGGCTTCCGGCTGTCCATCTTTATTTAAGACATCCATTTCCACCACAAAACGAATGTAGTACACTTCATTCGGATCGAGTCCCTTAATCTGTGTTTGGAATTCGCCTCCTGGCTCATTGCCGTTTTTAAAACTTCTATCTTCCACTTCAAAGTAAAAAACCTTGTTTTCTCTGAATTTCTCCAGATTTTCCGGACTGACCGTCACATTGCTTTCCTGCAAGGTGGCACCATCTACTAAAGGCAGTAGATTTGTTTTATCTTCCGGATCAATCTTAATCAAACTATTGCGGTTTTGAGAAATATACGCAACATAACGAATTGACTCCGCTCTTTTTCCCAGAGGATCCAGCATAGCTTCTTTGTAATTTTTAAAATCCGTTTTGTTTTTATTCCAATCCCATTGTACCAATACCCCCAGAGATGACGGATCATTGACTTTATAAACAGGACTGTAGCGTAAATTATTGGTCGTCGGAATATCATAAATGAGCATACTCATAGAAAAACTGTGCGGAATGGAGTAACGAGAACGTACTACTTTTCCGTTCTTTTCACTATATGCTCGGAGCCTTAAATAGTTGACTCCCGGAAAAGCCAGGAGCTTAATGTTTTGATTATTATTTGCTGTCACGGTGTAGGTCAAACGATCTTCATCATATTCCACATTATGAAGTTTTGCCCATTCTCCGTCTTTAAATAAAATAATGTTTTCCATACGGAACAGTTCATCAATTTTATCATATCCCTTGACATATTGCGGAGCCGTATTGCTTGGCGTTCCCTGCCAAGTATCTGCTACCAGATTTGGATGAACCTCAATTTTATACGAAGTTCCCTCTCTGGTCACCTTATAAACCTTAATTACTTGGTATTTATTTTCGGTATTTTCACCTGGAAGACTGTTGACGGAAAGTTCATAGTATACTGCATCGCCATTATTTTCCAAAGCTTTGTTTAATTCCTCTTTATCCATTGCTTCCCAGACCAAATCCATTTGAATTTGACTTGGCATGGACTGGTCAACCGCATCCTGTGCCGGTGGGGTGACATACAAATTATCCACCAAGACAATGTTTGGCATGGATGGCGGTACGTCCTTATCTTTTTTGGCTTCATAATTCAAAAGCTGGGAGCGAATATTCGTCGAAGAAAAACGGAACAACACCTGATAGTTGTCCTGGGATGCCTTATCATCAAAGGGAACAGGAATATTTATTTTTGCTTGACTATCATCATTCCTTTGATAATGTTTCAACCACAAATCATTGTTGGCATCCAGTTGGTTTCCGACATAGGCTTTGCGGTATAAAATGGTATATTCCAAATCTACATTTTCGCCAACATCGTAGGGTGTAATTTCCAAATATGCTTCCTTTTGATCTGCTCTTTTTAAGGTAAATTCCATATAGGTATAAGCAAATTCATTGCTTGGGGTAAATGGTGGGAAATCCAAATCTACTTCATTGCCAACTTTTTTCTTGAAGTTCAGCTTAGTCGTATAAATCTTGGATTTTTCCAACTCACTCCACTGCACGATTTTGTCTTTTTCTGCCAAATCGGCTTCATTTTTTACAATATCAATGATATAGCGGTTGCTCTCTACCTTTACTTGAGCAGCATCCCCGGCTTCCGGCAAATTTTCTACCGGTTGGTTTCCGGTCGGATTCAGAGAAAACTCAAAATCCATATTGGCGGTACTTGCCAAATCTCTCAAATTGAACACTGCCGATAAATCTCTTAAAAGTGGCTCCGCTTTTGCAAAGTCAAATTGCCAGCTGTTTTCATCAATTGCTTTTGGTTGTTCAAAAGAAAGGCGAATTCCAGGTCTCGAGCCGGCTTTTTCGGAATTATTGGCACTTGGCACCACGATGAACGGTGGCTCCGTATTTTGTGTCGGTTGAGCCGGATTTTTAATCAAGTGAGTCGGTCTGGTAGTAAATCCGTTCAAAGCTTTGAGAGCATTGATTTTTTGTACCTCTCCGGACGGCAAGATATAGCTGATTGGCACAATGCTTCCTGCCTTATAATTGTCAATATGAACATAGGCTTTTTTTGAATTGAAATCCGCCCGAAAGAGCAAACTTTGATTATTAATATTAAAAGCTGCTCCCGGGAATTTGGCACTGGCATTCTTATCAATACGGTAATGCAATTTTTCATTTACCAAAAATGGATTGATATCCGCATAGCTTTTCCAAACCGGAACTTCCAGGCTATAATCCACACTTAGAAAATATTTTTGCATTTCCGCTCTGGTCTTATTTTGGTGGGCAGCTTGCGTGCCTTGTTCAATCACAAAGTCCAGCTCAATTCTATCCGGATTGTGTAAAATCTCCAGCGTTTTTTTCTCGCCGGAAGTCAAAAAGTACTCCAGGCGATAATTGCCGAAACTTTCCATATCCAACTCAAATAACAGGTCATCACTGCCTGTTTTATCGTCAATTACATTTAAATTAATATCCATAGTGGCGGTTTGTCGCCAACGAATTTTCTTTTCGTCTGCTGCCTTTATTGTATTATTCGGAAAAATTGACACCATCAGTATCAAACTCAATGCATAAGCCAGTATTCTCTTCATTCTAAACTCCTTCTTCCGTCCATTCCATTACACATTATTCCTATTTATTATCGGCCAAACCCCAAAGAAAATCAACGCTTTTTTCAGAATTTTCCGTTTGTTATGAAAATGTAATAAAAAGCAGCCAACCTTTTTAAATAAAGGGTTCGCTGCCTTGATTTTCATGTCATAAGTAATTTTAAAGTGGGCAAAAGCTTCTTCTACCTCTTTCTCTGGTCTGTAGAAATTCTCACAATGCCAGCCCTGTAATTCTCTCAATTTCCTCTGCCGTATAGCCTAAGTTTTTCATGCTT
>JAUMXK010000053.1 GCA_030535295.1 Eubacteriales bacterium
CAACCTAAGTTCCAGTCAGACCTTAAACCTAGAACTTACTTTGGGAATTAACTCTTCACTTTTGTATTGAATAAATTATATCTCTCAATATTGACACTATATATTGTAGGTGGTATAATCAAATTTAACAACATATTGTGTTTTTGTTGTCAATCCTGTAATTCTATCAGGACGCTTATTCTTACCTTTTATTTTTTTAGCATATCTGAAAAACGATGCTGCATGGTTTTTCCATCATGATGCTGCTTAAGCACCAAGATGGACGGCTCCTTTACCGAATGTTAGCGATATTAACTATTAATATAGTAGAAAGGAGAAGCAGAATTCTGCTAAATAAAGTTATGATTTGTCAAGTTAGAAAACGTAATGGTGAAATCAAAGAGTTTAATAAAGTAAAAATCGCCCGTGCCATTTTTAAGGCAGCCAAAGCTTGTGGTGGAAGTGACTTCGACAAAGCTTTAGATTTGGCGGAACAAGTGGTCTCCTATGTCAATTCCCGCTATACCAATCCGGTAGATATTGAAGATATTCAGGATGCCGTAGAAAAAATCCTGATTGAAAACGGTCATGCCAGAACAGCCAAAAAATATATTCTTTATCGCCATCAACGGGCAGAAGCCAGACAAAAGAACTCCCTCATCGGAGCCACTATCAATTTAATGAATAATTATCTGGACGAGCTGGATTGGCAGGTAAAAGAAAATGCCAACAGTGCCGACCGTTCGGTTATGGCATTATACAACTATACCAGAGAGGAATTCATCAAGCTGTACTGGCTGAATGAAATATATCCGGTGGAAGTTTCCAATGCCCACGAAAGTGGCGATATGCATATTCATGACTTGGGCTTTCTCTCCCCATACTGCTCCGGCTGGGATTTATACCAACTGATTCGGGACGGTTTTCGTGGAGAACGACAATCCAGCACACCGGCCAAACATTTTTCCACTATTCTGGGTCAACTGGCCAACTCGATTTTTGCAACACAGCTGGAAAATGCCGGTGCACAGGCTTTTTCTTCCTTTGATACTTATTTAGCACCCTTTATTCGACATGACAAATTGGAATATAAGGAGGTCAAGCGCTATTTACGCTCTTTCCTCTTTGAAATCAATATGCCAATGCGTGTAGGCGGTCAGGCCCCCTTTTCCAATTTGACATTTGACCTTGTATGCCCCAATAATTTGAAAGATACCGCCGCCGTCATCGGCGGAAAAATGCAAAACAGCACCTATGGTGACTACCAAGCGGAAATGGATATGATCAATCTGGCTTTTGTCGAATGTATGATGGAAGGTGATGCCGACGGAAGGCTGTTGACTTTTCCGATTCCTACTTTGAATATCGACAAAGAATTTCCTTGGGATAGCGAGGTGGTAAAGGCTTGGATGAATCTGACAATTAAATTCGGCACACCGTACTTTGCCAATTTTGTAAACTCCGATTTATCCAAAGAAGATGCCAGAAGCATGTGCTGCCGTCTGCGGCTGGATCAAAGAGAACTCCGCAAACGAGGTGGCGGCCTTTTCGGTTCCAATCCTCTGACCGGAAGTATCGGTGTCGTCACCTTGAATTTGCCGAGAATCGGCTATCGCTCCCGTACTAAGGATCAGTTTTTTTCCAAGCTTAATACGATGGTGGATATTGCAGTGGAGTCTTTGGAAATCAAACGATTGTTCCTCGAAAAATGGACGAAAGACGGGCTTTATCCTTACTGCCGCATTTATTTGGAACCGATTTTCCAAAAAACCGGTGAGTATTGGTCGAACCACTTTTCTACCATTGGTCTGGTCGGTATGAATGAAGCACTGGAAAATTTCATGGGCAAAAATTTAGGTTCGGAAAAAGGCATTGCCTTCGCTCACGAAATCATGGATTTTCTACGTAATAAGCTGGTAGAGGTACAAACCCGTACCGGTAATATGTATAATCTGGAAGCCACTCCGGCGGAATCTACTGCCTATCGCTTGGCTTTAAAAGACCGAAAATTGTATCCGGATATTATTTGCCGTGGAAGCACGGAAATTCCGTATTACACCAATTCCAGTCAACTTCCGCCGGACTACACGGAAGACATCATGGAGGTTTTGGAATTACAAGACAGTCTGCAAAGCAAATACACCGGCGGTACCGTACTTCACCTTTATACTGCCGATAAGGTAACCGAGCCGGAAATCGTAGAAAAACTGATACGTAAGATATTTGACCATTATCAATTACCTTATTTATCCTATACACCAACTTTCAGCCACTGTCCGGAACACGGATATATGAAAGGGGAATACTTTTTCTGTCCGACCTGTCATCAGGAAACCCTTGTTTACTCCAGAGTGACCGGATATTATCGCCCAATTCAACGTTTCAACAATGGTAAGACGCAAGAATTTAATGAACGAATTAAATTTGACCTGGAAAAGGAAGATGTAATTGCCAATGAAGATTGTTGCTTATAACAAATGTTCTCTGATAGATTACCCCGGTTATATCTCTTCGGTTGTTTTTACTCCTTATTGCAATATGTGCTGCGAATTTTGTCACAATAAAGAATTGCTTTGCAGTAAGAAATACATTGAGCCTTCGGTTGTTTTTAGACATTTAAAAAATTCCAAAATGCTCGAAGCCATTGTAATTTCGGGCGGTGAGCCCACAATCCAAGGAGAGGAACTGATTGCTTTTTTGCATGAAATACATCGGCAAAAAGAACTAGAAGAAGGTGCACTGCCTGCCGACTTTAAAATTAAATTGGATACCAACGGCAGTAATCCGCATGTTTTGGAAAAAATATTAAACACACGATTGGTTGATTATGTCGCAATGGATATAAAAACCAAGCCGGAAGACTATGTGAAAATCTCCGGCTTGGCTTTTGATGAAGTGAAAAAATCACTTATACTTTTACGTCAATTTGGTTCTTACGAACTTCGCACTACTGCTTATCCCAAAATTACAATGGTGCAGTTGGAAGAACTTTGTAAGACCTATCAAAATGAAAACTACTATTTACAACAATATCGCCCCGTCAGTGCAGATAGTCCTGCCCCTTACGATGACAGCATCTTGGCTGAAATGGCCTTAAAATATCATGTCGGTTTGCGCGGGATACAGACGTTGCCCTTTTAGGGTTCATCTAACCTTTTGCAACCTCTACATTGAGTTTACGACCTTTGATTCTCTTATTTTGCAAAGAAACCAAAACATTCTTGGCACTTTCCTTGCTGACATCCACAAAAGAAAACTTGTCGTACATATCAATGGTGCCAATATGTCCTGCATCCACTCCGGCTTCGCCAACAATGGCACCGAGAATATCACCTGCTGACACTTTATGCTTTTTGCCTGCAGACAGGAAAATTCGTACTGTTTCCTTTACGGATTTTCCTTTTCTATTGGCTTTTGTCAACAGATAGTCATCGCCTTTGCCTCTACGCTTTCCGGATTTGGCAACTTCTTCGGACTTCTCTTTTCTCGGCTCCCAATCCTTCTTTTTATCGGATTCTCTATCTCTCAGCCTATCATGCTCTCGGTCTTTGCCACGTTTTCTGCCACGCTCCGGTACAGAACGCTCTCTTTTCGGAGCATCAAAGCGATAGTCATTGACATCTCTTTCCTCGGTGGCTTCATCCAAATCAAGAGCTTGCTTTAAAAGTGCCGCTGCAAGCTGTTTGGCTGAAAATCCTCTCTGCTGCAAAATTTCAACCATTTCCTCGTATTCTGCCAAACTATCGACATCTATATTCTCCAAGAAATGATCCATAAAACGAAACATTTGCTTTTCCTGAACTTCGCCCTTAGATGGCAAGTCCATTCTTTCGATTTTCTTTTGAATGTAAAGCTCAATATTGTGGAAACGGATTCTATCGGATTTGGTCACGATAGTAATCGACTCTCCTGCTTTTCCGGCACGACCGGAACGCCCGATTCGGTGAACATAATAATCTTCTTTGTCAGGAACATCATAATTGACCACCAAATCTACATTTTGAATATCCAAGCCTCTGGCTGCCACATCGGTGCAAACTAAAATATGTAAAATACCTTTATTAAACTTATCCAGCACACCCATGCGCAGCTCTTGTTTTAAATCTCCATGGATTTTATCCGCCCAAAAAGCCTTTTCCTGTAACGCATCGGTTATAACATCCACCATTTTCTTGGTATTACAAAAAACCATACATCTTTCCGGAGATTTATCATCCAATATCCGAAAAAGCGCTTCTGCTTTCAGTTCTTTTTTGACGGCACAGTAGCTTTGTACTACCGTATCGGTGGTAATCCCCTTTGCCTCAATGGTAATTTCTTCCGGATCATGCAAATACTTACCTGCAAGCTCGACAATTTCTTTTGGCATGGTAGCGGAAAAAAGAAGTTTTTGTGCTGATTCCGGCACATCTGCCAAAATCACTTCCATATCTTCCCGAAAGCCCATTTTCAACATTTCATCCGCTTCATCTAAAATAACAGTATGTACCGCCGGAAAACGCAAGGTTCTGCGCTCCATGTGGTCCATAATTCTGCCCGGAGTGCCGACAATGATCTGCACACCCTTTTTTATTGCCATAATTTGCTTGTAAATCGGCTCACCGCCGTAGACCGGCAGTACCTTGATATTATGCGAAAAATTGAGCAATTTGCGGATTTCTCCTGCTACCTGAACCGATAATTCTCTGGTCGGACACAGAATCAGAATCTGCGGCTTGCTCGATTTTTCATCAATTTTGTCTAAAGCCGGAATGGAAAAAGCTGCTGTTTTTCCGGTACCGGTTTGTGAACGGGCGATGACATCTCTGCCCGAAGAAATCATTGGAATCACTGATGCCTGAATCGGTGTTGCTTCCTCGTACCCCATTTCCTCAATCGCTCTTAATAGTTTCGAGTTTGTAACCAACTCATTAAATTTCATATTTTTCCTCCAATGTTTCTAAAAATAACACCATGCATATTATTCATCGATGTCTGTATCTAAAGATAAGTGAATATCTCTGGATGGCACAACGGTAGAAATCGCATGTTTAAAAATTAGTTGCTGCTTACCGTCTGCTTCCAAAATGACAATATAATTGTCGAATCCTTTCACATATCCCTTCATTTGAAACCCATTGGTCAAATATAGGACAACGGAAATCTTTTCTTTTCTAACTTGATTTAAAAAGATATCTTGTAAGTTGACTGCTCTGTTCATAATTCTTTCTCTCTTTCTATCTGAATATGATTAATAATGTCTCTTCTCATTGTATCACAGATTACGTTATAGTCAAAGCTATAATTATCAAGTAATACCCATTTTACGTTTTTTTCACGTTTAAACCATGTAATTTGTCTTTTGGCAAAATGTCTGGTTCCTTTTTTCAGTTCTTCGATTGCTTTTTCCAGACTCCACTTACCGGATAAATAATGTAAAATTTCTTTGTAGCCAAGCGCTTGCATGGAGGTCATTTCCGGCTGATAGCCCTTATCATAAAGTGCTTTCACTTCTTCCAAGAGTCCATCTTCCATCATCTTGTCCACTCTTTGATTGATACGGTCATAGAGTAACTTTCTGTCCATATTGAGCACATAGAAAAACTCCTGATACGCACTTTCTCTTTGGCTTTCTCTTTCATTATGGACACTGATTTTTTCACCGGTCAACTCATAATATTCAAGTGCCCTCAAAATTCTTTTGTGATTGTTGGCATGGATTTTTTCTGTGGACGCAAAATCAATTTCTTTCAGTTTTTCATAAAGAAAGTCATAACCCTTTTCTTCGGCAATCCTTTCCCATTTCTCCCTGGCAAATGTCGGTGGCTTTTCTTCAAACTGAATATCATAGAGCAATGCCTGAATGTAAAAGCCCGTGCCTCCTACCAAAATAGGAATTTTCCCTTCAGCAGCAATTTCGGCAATCGCCTTTTTGGCTTCCATTTGAAAATCCCATACACTAAAGCTTTCTTCCGGTTCACGGATATCCAGCAAATAGTGGCGAATCCCCTCTCTTTCTTCAAGCGTTGCTTTGGCAGAGCCGATATCCATTCCTCGATACACCTGCACAGAATCCGCTGAAATAATCGAGCCATTAATTGCCTTGGCAAGCATCACCGACAACTTGGTCTTACCCGTAGCAGTCGGCCCTGTAATAATCACTAAAGGCTGTTTTTGCATTCTTTTCCTACTTTCTTTTACTTATGTTCCTTTTATAAAACTCTTTTGAACTTCCTGTCCAGCTCATAGCGTGTCATTTTTATTAAAGTCGGCCTGCCATGCGGACAATGATATGGATTTTCCAGAGTCAAAAGTTCTTCAATCAGCCTTTGATATTCCATCCGGCTTAGTTTGTTGTTGCCCTTGACTGCCGCCTTACAGCCCATAGTAGCCAGCTCATGGTCAATTACCTCTGCGTTTTCCTTGAAATTACGGCTTTCCAATTGATCCAGTAAATAAATGAAATCTTCTTTTTTCATGGCCTGATTGAATAAATATGGCACACCGCTGACTTTTAATGCCGTCATTCCGAAACTTTCAATTTCAAAACCCAGTTTCTTAAAAAACTGCTCCGCCTTTTTATAATTTTCCATTTCTCCTGCATTCAGCTCTATCACAAGCGGCTCCAATAATTGCTGGCTGTGAATTTGGCTGGCATTAAACTGCTTGACAAATCTTTCGTATAGCACCTTCTCATGAGCGGCATGTTGGTCAATGATATATAATGCCCCTTGAAATTCCACCATCCAATAAGTCTCAAACACCTGTCCAATGATACGATGGCTTTTTAGACTCTCCAGACTGATAAATTCCTGTTCCGATTCCGTTTCTGCCGCTTGTGTCGCTGCCATATCCGCTTGCAGGTCAGTATAAAGAGGAGTTTTACTGCTTTTTTGCTCCGAAAGAACCGTATTATCTTCTCTCAAATCCTTAGCCGGCTCGAATTCTTGCTTAGAACGATGTGAAACAATATCACTTACTTTCTCCGTCATTGCTCCGATTTTCATTGGATGAAAGTCGGCAACACTCTCCTTGATTTCACCGGCTTTTGTGATATCCACAGGCGACTTTGTGTCAATGCCGGAGAAAGTCTTATTTTCGATTTGTTTCCGAGTGGTTTCAAAAGGTTCTGCTTTATTGTAGCTTTCTTTCTTTTCCTTATCCGGCTGAAAACCGATAACATTTTTTTCCAAGCTGACCGCCGGAATGACTTCCTTTTCCCTAATGGCATCAATAATTGCTCTACTGACTACTTCCTTGACCAAATAGCCATTTTCAAAACGTACTTCTGCTTTTTGCGGATGGACATTGACATCTATTTTATTGGCCTCGACTTCTATTTCCAGTACGGCAAAAGGAAACTGATGTTGCATGACATAACCGAAAGCACCGTTTTCAATGCCTTCACTAATCCACTTGCTTTTCACATAACGTCCGTTGACAAAGTAGATTTCATAATTCCGATTGCCCCGATTCAGCTCCGGCGTGCCGATAAATCCGCTTACCTTAATGCCTTTTTCTTCATAACTGACTTCCTTCAATCTTTTGGCAGTTTCCGAGCCGAAGATATAAAGAATTGCCGCTCTTAGATCGCCGTCACCATTGGTTTGAAGCTTAACCTTGCCATCGACAATCAGCTTAAAAGCGATATTGCGGTAGGCAAGCGAAATCCTTTGCATAAACTCTATTACATAGGAACTTTCCGTCTTTTCGGACTTTAAAAATTTCTTTCTGGCAGGGGTATTGAAAAATAATTCTTTGACCACCAAAGTAGTGCCTTTGGGGGCTCCCACTTCTTCAAATAGAGTTTCTTTCATTCCTTCCTGCAAAAGACGAGTGCCAATCAAAGCCTCTTCTGTTTTGGTAATTATTTCTGTCATGGACACTCCGGCAATGGCAGCCAATGCCTCCCCCCGAAAGCCCAGACTTTCAATGGAAAATAAGTCCTCAATCTTTTCCAATTTGCTGGTGAAATGCCGCTGAAACGCTTTTTTGACCTGCTCCTTGTCAATGCCGCTGCCATTGTCGGTCACCCGAATCAGACTTCTGCCCCCTTCCCGAATCTCCACCGTAATTGCGGTAGAGCCGGCATCAATGGCATTTTCCACCAATTCCTTAACAACGGAAAGAGGCCGCTCTACCACTTCTCCCGCTGCGATTTGATTTATCGTCAGAGCATCCAGCTCTCGAATCATTGCATTCATTGATATCCCTCTTATTCTAATAAAAACCTGTCCATCATATCCAGTAAAAGCTCTGCTGTCAATATCTCATCATTTAACAAATCATCAAATTCCGACTCCAAGTCCTCCGTCCGATCATAAATCCACTCCAAATGCTCCTTGGAAGGCTCGTATTTTTGATTGACAAAATAGTATTCCCCTAAAAAACAATGTGCCTGAGCCATTGCAGCCATATCCTCTCCGGTTTCAAGTGCCATATTCATACTCTCTGCCGCTTTTTCAAACTCTCCCTTTGCTGCTTGCATCGTAGCTTTTTTTACATATAATTCTGCATTCATATTTTCTCTCCTTTATAAAGATTGAAATAAAATCGTCTGATAGCTTTTAAATGCCGATGGCAGGGATAACTCCTCTGCAATTTGTTTTTTACTTGCCCATATTCCAATTTCTGTTATCTCATTATCAACTATTTCTTCCGGATTGTAAAGAGATTTCTCCTCACTCACTCCGATTTCTTTGGAAGTATCTGTATTATTTATTCTTTCTCTCACCAAGGCTCTTTCTTCTGCTATTTTTCCGGCCATTATTTCCTCTCGAAGCTTTAAAACAATATAATATGCTTTCATATCCCATTCCAGATGACTGAAAATATGCCTTGCAGGTGGTAGCTCTTTTATGTCTATTATCTGATATTCCATTTCCAAAATCTCATTTTCCACTGCTTCTCTCACTTCACGCATATTTAAATGGCCCTCTGCCGACGGAAACTCCCAAAGCCCCATCAACACTCCTTTTCCTTTTCGCTTGCGAAGCAGGATTTCGGACTTGCCATTTCCATCTCTATGTAGTAAAAACAAAGTTTTTTGCTCGATTTTTCTGGCTTTTTTTTCTTTTTTCAAAGGATAGGAAAGCATATTTCCATCTTCAAATGCCTTACAATGAGTCCTAACAGGACAAGACTCGCAAAGCGGCCTGCCATTGGGAATACATATCGTTGCTCCGATATCCATCATCGCTTGATTAAAATCACCGGCTCTATCCTCAGGCATAAGCTCTTCAATTTTTCGAATCAACTCCCGTTTGGCAACCTGTTTGCTAAAGTCCTCTGCCTGAGCAAAGAGCCGACTGAAAACCCGAATCAAATTGCCGTCCAGTGCCACTTCTTTTTTGCCATAGCAAATAGAAGCAATGGCAGCAGCGGTATAATCACCGATTCCGGCTAAAGATAAAAGCTCGGCTTTTTCTTCCGGCAGCTTTCCTTCATAATTTTCCATGATTTGCCTGGCTGCCTTTTGCAAATTGCGTACTCTGCTGTAATAGCCAAGTCCTTCCCAAAGCTTGAGTAAAAGCTCTTCATCAGCATTTGCCAAATCATCAATAGTGGGAAGTTCCCTGGTAAAGCGGGCAAAATACTCCTTCACCGCTTCTACTCTGGTTTGTTGCAACATAATTTCTGAAAGCCATGTATAATAAGGATTATTCACCTCTCGCCAAGGCAAATCCCTTTTGTGTTTGTCATAATATGTTAATACATCTTGTGAAAATTGATTCATTCTTTTTCCTATCGTTTCTATTTATAAATAACTTTTCTAAGCGATGAGCCGGCATATTCATTCGGAAGCACTTTAAACCCCTGACGGATATAGAATCTTTCTTTCCCTTTTTCTGAAGTCAATTCAATGCTTGCTCTGCTGTTGGGCGGCAGGTTATTTTCTATATGCTTTAAAATGTTTTGAATCAGTAGAGTGCCGATTCCCTTCCCTTGGTATTGCGGCTTTACAATAACATCCACAATTTTAAAATACATCCCGTCGCCAATCACTCTTGCCATTGCCAGTTCATGATTTTCTCTCCAAACCGTCAATAGATAAAAAGATTTTTTAATTGCTGATTCCGCTTGTTCCCGACTGAAATTATGCCAATCGACGGATTTTCTGAATTCAAAATATCGGTCAACCGTCAATTGATTTTCTTCAAATCTTAGGCACTTTAAAAAATCATTTCGGTTCATATTTCGCCCCTCATGTTCTCTCCAATTTTTCCATCATTTTCTGAAATACATCCTGCCCGTCATAACAGGTTTGCAGTAGGTAATTCGGTTCTTTTTTGTATTCTTGTAAACCACGATAATAGAAATACTTTTTACTGTCTTCTATAATAAAAGGAGTAATGTTATGTCTCAGACATTCTTTTAGGGCAATCAATCTGCCGACTCTGCCGTTTCCATCCTGAAACGGATGAATACACTCAAACTCATAATGAAATTCCACAATATCTTCCATGGTATGGCTTGTCTTTTGATGGTATCTCTTTAGCAGAAGCCTCATTTCTTTTTCCACATTTTCAGGTTTGCAGGTTTCTCTGCCTCCAACCAAATTCGGCTTTCCCTTATAATCTCCTATCCGAAACCAGGAAAGTGTTTCAGCTTTCGTTCCGCTCTTTAAAAGATGGTGGAGCTTTTTTATCATTTCTTCTGTCAGTATTTGCTCGGCTATTTCAATACAATAGTCAATGGCACGAAAATGATTGACCGTTTCAATGATGTCATCCACCGGTACAACCTCAGCCGCCCCGATAGTATTCGTTTCAAAGATATAACGTGTTTGTTCTTCTGTCAAAGTGCTACCTTCAATGTGATTGGAATTGTATGTCATACGCACCTGCAGCTCATGATAAAGCCTGCCGGAAACCTTCTTTTCCTTTTCTTCTCTTAATTGCAGAAGCAAAGGATTCACAGCAGGTATTTGATACTCCAATGAATCTTCACAGATAATATCCCTTGCCTTCTCTCCTTTGACCACCATACTGAGTCCGACATTGCAATCCCATTGCTTGATACCTTGTTGATAGATGCGGATTCTTTGTTCATACTTTTGGTTTGTTATTTCCTGCATTCTTTCCACTTCATGATTTGCCAGGAAATCATAATTTGCCGCTTTGATTCTTTCCAGGATTTCAAGGGCGGAAAGTCTTTCTGCTTCTATCATTTCCAGAGCATCGCTTTCCGAAAGACCTTCATTATCCGGAGTCAAATTGGTCACAACATAGCCTGTTGAAATCTTTGTAAAGCCGTGTTTTTCCATAGCAAGCGGTAGTTCCTGCTCGTTCAGGCGATACTTGCCAATTCCATATTTTGAAAAAACATCGTCCGTATTCTCTGCTTGCTCCAGCTTTGTCCAAAACTCTTCTTCCTGCTCCGTCATTTGCAGGCAGTCTGCCGGATGGGTAATACCCTTTAAAGAGGAAATGCACAGACAAATTCCACCTTGCTTTAGGAGTTCATATTGCCCGGAAAAGAAAAGCTCTGTTTCAATATGCTCACTAACTGTATTGGAGATAATCACATCAAATGACTCTTTTTCAAATGGGAGGTGTTCTATCTCCGCTTCCAAAAACTCCACTCCGCTGATATGCTCTTTGGCAAACTCGATAAAGTTGCTGTCTCTGTCTATCGCCACTATCTCAGCACTTGGATACCAATCATGCATGGCCTCTGCCAATGCTCCCGGGCCACAACCGATTTCCAAAATCTTCAGTTTTTTCTTTTCATCTAATTGAAATAGATTTTTATAGACTTGAGCATATTGGGAATGAAACCTTAATTTTCTGCTGAAATATAAAGTTTTGACACCTTGAATTTCCTTTGACCAAATTTGATTCATAATGCCTCCTTCATATACTTTTCTCCGAAATCCGTCTCTGCAACGCCTGCGTTGCTCGCCGATTTCTCCGAAAACTGCACTTCTTTCCTTCTTTGCGTGAGTGCAATCGAAAAATGTTCCATTTTTCGATTCGCCTTCGGCGCTCATATACTTTTCTCCGAAATCCACCTCTGCAACGCTCTGCGTTGCTCGCCGATTTCTCCGAAAACTGCACTCACGCTTTATCCACGAACATTATACCATAAAAGTAGTTGTGAGCCAAAAATTACTTTGTAGTTTTATTTTATTTTCTATTTTATGCTGTATTTTCCTTTATTTTATTCCATCGAAAAAAGGACTTTCTAATTGCATAGAAAATCCTTTCATTTCTGTTCCCCGTAAAGCTGACTGCTAAGAAATTGGTTAGACAAAGAACATGTCTTGACTTGATGTGTTTGATTACAAGGTCATTATATCAAGTCTGTTTTTCAAAGTCGTCCGCTGGTTGTGGAATCTGGTTAGAATTTGATGATAAAAAGATTAGAAAACGATTAATTTTAAAAGCTATACACTCCAAATTCATATTCTCCATAACTGCTGTTTTTCAGTAGTTTTCTGTCACTTTCCGTCTTGTTTTCAAACTCCTGAACCGCTTCTTCATTTAATTCCACATTTTTTTGCACTTGATACTTTCCTGCCGGAAGTTTCATCTCTTTTGAAAAATCGCCCTCAGCCATATCCAAGTGATAGACCTCTTGACCACTGTTGTCTATGATTTTTATTTCTCCTTTCTTTATCAGCTTTGCAACATCTTTATGTTTCACATATTTGAAAAGAATCCTCTTGCCCTCTGAAATATTCAACTCAATTTCCGACTGATAACTCCGCTCAATTTTAGTATTATCTTCTATTTTATAAAACCAATCCCGATATAAGTCACGTCTTAGCACTCCACTTTGCAGATTGGGCTTTTGAAAATGCATGACCAACCACCAAATACTCAAAACCAAAATTAAGCTGCTAAATCCTAAAAAAGCATATTTAAAAACATTCTTCTTCACTAGTTTTTCACCTCCATTTTTTGGCTTAAAAAGTATATTGCGGCAAATAACAGAACATCCGCTAAAAATATCCCTATAATATAATGATACATATAATAACCTGTTACCATTAAAATATTAATATTGGCAACAAATGTCACAATAAATAATGCCAAAGATAGAAAAATAGTAGATAACAGGATTTCCCATCCAAAGCGGGTACCGACAATACAGAAAAAAGCAATGATCAGAGAAAGAAGCAAATTTAATGCCATTACTCCAAGGAAAACTGTCAGGAATGAATGCCAAGCACTTATACTCATTCCCATAAATGTTCCTGTATCAACTGCATGACTGCTAAAATTTTGGAATATTAAACGAATAATGCTGTATTCGGTATCCTCTTTTATCACTAATAGCTTTAAAGGAATGAGCAGCGCAAAACAGAATATCACAAATAAAACATTATAAATCAAAGATTTTGCCCAAATCCGGAAAATTATTTTTCTGGAAACATTAAAGGACATCAGGGCATAAAATACTGATAAAATGCCTGCTCCACTGCCAATACAGTAAAAAAGCGTTCCATAAATAAGTAGCCAGCCCCAAGCTTGCGCAACCATACCCAAAACCGGTTGTCCGTAAATCATCCCGAACATAATACCATACACAACGGAATAACCGATTACAAATAGACTCATCATTTTGAATTTGGCTGTTGTGGTTAAAATTTTCCATTCATTTTTCCAACTCATTTTGCCCCTCCCTTCATCAGCATTTTCACCATTAAGGTTTGTAAGTCCATGCTCAGAACTTCGCCCCCTAAGGACTGAATCTTACTTCTTTCCGAGTCTCGAATCTTATCGTAAACATAGTATGTACAGTGACTCCCCAAAGACTCGCTGGATAAGATATTGAGATTTCTTTCCACGAAATCGCTAAGATTTTGATTTCCCTGGATAATAAAGGACTGACTTTTTAAAGTATCCAAATCTTCATTCAGAACAATTTTTCCCTTATCAATCATAATGGTTCTTTCAAAATATCCCTCTATTTCCTTAATCATGTGACTGGAAATAATCACGGTTTTTTCTCCGTCAAAATAATGATTTCGCAAAAAATCATAAAAAACTTCCCGATTAATCGGATCAAGTCCCGTATAAGGTTCATCCAAAAGCAACACCTTAGCATCTGCTGCCAAACTAAGCACCAAACTTGTCATAGTTTGGGTACCGGAAGAAGATTTGTGATAATTTTTTTTGGTATCCAGCTCGAATCTCTCCACCAATTCTTCTTCATACTCCTTATTCCAATGTGGAAAAGATAAGGAAGCCGTTTTGATGATATCTTTGATTTTATAAGAAAAATATTTGATATCATAACCTCTGCCATAAGCGATATCTCCACCTGTAGGCTTTACACCTGAAGAAAAGAGAATTTCACCTTCCGTCGGAAAAAGCAAGGAACTCATCAATTTTAATAAAGTAGTTTTTCCGGCCCCGTTTCTCCCTATCAAACCATAAACCTTTCCTTTTTCAATACTTAAGTCCACTTGATTGATAGCAGTGGTTTCATCAAATTTCTTTACTAAATTTTGGCATTGTAACACAATATTACTCATTTCTTTGGCCTCCTTTCCCCGCTCTTTCTATCATAGAAATTATCTCCTGCCTTGTCAGTCCCAGTTTCCCGGCTTCTTCCAATAAGGTGATAATATAATTCTTCATAAAATCTTCTTTTCGATTTCTGACTATTCTTTCCACTGCACCTGTACTAACAAACATTCCAATTCCTCTCTTTTTATATAAGATATCCTCATTCGTCAATATTTCAAGGCCTTTTCTGGCAGTTGCCGGATTGATTTTATAGTAGTCTGCTAATTGATTCATGGACGGTGCCTGACTTTCTTCTTTTAGTTCTCCGTTTAGAATCATATCTTCGATTTCATTGGCAATCTGCTGATAAATCGGTATTGTCAACCTCTCATCTATCAAGAATCTTTCCTCCTTTTGGTGTCAGACTTATGATTGCGAAAATCCGCTTTTCGCTGTTCTAAACTTTAGTAAAGTGATTTTCCGTCAACATGCTCTATGCATTTGCCCTTCTCAGGTTACGTTGAGAAGGGCAAATGCATGAGTCTGTAAGACAAAATTCGCTTATGCATTAAACATTATCTTTTCGCTTTTGAATGCCTTGGCTGTGGAGAGGGTTAGTCCGGCTATGAGTATCAATGATACTCCACAGGTGAGCAGGAATTGCAGCATGGTCAGTTCGAAGGTGAGTGCTGATTTGAGAGCAAGAATGTTGCCGAATAGCGGGATGGCATACATGTAATCTGCACTTTTTCCGAAACTAAACATCACCCCAAAGGCACCGAGCATGACGACCATATATGCCGGAGTAATGTAAGTACCTGCTTCTTTGACGGTGCGAGCCATGACGGAAATCAGACAGATAATGCCGACAAAAATACCTACTTCCAGAATTAGTATGACAGCAATTTGCAAATATTCCTTCGGTCCATACATTAATTGTGCTGCCACCTGGTCTCCGGTGATGGACATTAATTTCGGAAGGGAGGCAATCACCGCTATCACCGAAATCAGGGTACTTATAATGGCCAAAATACCTAAGCTAATCATCTTTCCCAGAGCAATGGTGTTACGGCTGACGGGTGTCAGCAGCAATGCCCCCATGGTTCCTCTTTCCTTTTCACCGGCTATGGTTTCCATACCGATACCCATGGCACTGGCAAAAAGCATAATCGATAAGAGCATTGGCAAAAGCTGTGCCGCTCCGAAACCGGAAGATTTTTTTTCGTTTTTAATTTCCAATTCATGTGCTTCTTTGGTTTCATTGATGGTAAAAACAATGGTTTTTTTCATATCGCCGAATCTTTCCGAAAGCAGGCTGTTCTTATATTCTTTCAGCAAGCTCTCTTCCAAATTCCTGCCTGCCGCTCTGGAGTAGTCTTCCGTCGGGTTGAAGTAGATAAAGATATCCGGTGATTCCGACTTTTCATACTCTGCTACACTTTCTGCAAAATTAGTTGGGAATTCCAAAAATGCATCAATTTCTCCCGCCTTCATTTGCTCCTTCATTTCGTCACTGATTTCTTTTTCAAAACTTAGCTCAAATTCACCCTTTCCCTCATATTGATTATAGAAATCTTTGAAAGAATCCGGTGCATTGACTACCTTGACAATAGACTGATGGACTTCAATTTCTTTCATTCGACTGGTAGCCAAGGTTCCCATTAGGGTATACATCAAATAAATACTAAGGGCCGGTAATAAAAACACGGAAAAAATCATTCTCTTATCTGAAAAAATTCTCTTTAATTCTTTTGCTATAATTGTATTTAACATTATTTTTCTTCCTTTCCGTATGTCACATACATCTTAAAAAAGGCATCCTCTAAATTATCGCATTCCCAACGCTCCAAGATTTCCGGAATGCTGCCGTCTTCGACTTTCTTACCTTGAATGATAATTGCTACTCTGTCACACAATCTCTCAGCTACATTCATTATATGCGTAGATACAATAATGGTCTTTCCTTTCTTTTTCAGCTCCATCAAGTAATCGGTCACCGCTTTGGCGGTAATAATATCCAATCCGTTGGTCGGTTCATCAAAAATAACAATTTCCGGATCATGAATGATGCAAACCGCAATCGAAAGCTTTTGTTTCATACCGGTAGAAAGTTCCTCAATCTTCTTATCTTTATATTCCGTGATTTTGAAGTAATCAAACAATTCTTTCTTCCGATTCTCAATTTGTTCTTTGCTCATCCCGCGGAGCTTTCCGAAAAACTCGAAAATGTATTCCGCCGTAAAATGCTCATCCATCTTGATTTCATTGGTCAAAAAGCCAATCATGGCTCTCACTTTATCCGGTTCCTTGACAACATTAATACCGTTGACGATGATTTCTCCTTCGGTCGGCTGAAGCAAAGTCGAAATACTTCGTAAAGTCGTAGTTTTTCCTGCTCCGTTCGGGCCAAGCAAGCCGAAGATTTGTCCTTCTTTGGCGGTAAAATTGATTTGATTTGCGGCTACTTTATTGTTTTCATCTGTCCGCATTTCCTTCATTTGCTTCTTACTAAGTTTGTATATCTTGGTAAAATTCTTTACTTCTAACATAGCATTCCCTTTCTTTCTGTCATCGTTCATTACTTATGTGGTTGATTACTTATATAACTAACTATATCACATTTTTTTGAAATGTCAATATTTTTTTTAAAAAAGTTTCGAAAATTTGAAACGTTCGAAAAGTCTAGAAAAGTCTATGGTAAAAGCCAAATTTTTTTCTTGCTATTTCCAAAGTTTTTTGGTATGATATATGAGTTATGTAGACTTAGAGTAAGGAGGTGGAAATATGGCAAGATGTGCATTCACAGGTAAAAGCACCGCATTTGGAAATAAAGTAAGCCATGCTGTTAACAAGTCCAGACGTAAATGGAAGTCAAATCTTCAAAGAGTACGCGTGAAAGTTGATGGTCAAGTAAAGAGAATGTATGTATCTACAAAAGCTTTACGTTCAGGTTTAGTAGAAAGAGCGTAATCAGATACGCATTATTTTAATTTTAAAATAAAAATAAGTATTAAAAAGCGGATATTAATAACATCCGCTTTCTTCATGTGTAATATTTATAATTATTTTTCTGCAAAAGGTAAATATAGAATTCCTTCACTTTCCGAGTCAATCTCTAAATGTTCTTTCGGAACGAAAGTCGCTTTCTGATCTCCCAATTGAATTTGAACAAAATTATCTTCTTTTAAGCCATTTTCGTCTATTTCAATATAAATTGCTTCCCCAACATATAAATTCTTTTGCTGCCAGATGGTTTCTTCTTCTTGTCCATTGCGTTTGATATCCCATTGTTTCCAGGAAACATTCAAATTTTCCCATAAAGGCAATAGCAAAAAGCTGCTCTTTTCGCTCTCTTGTTTCTCATCCACCATTATTTTCTTGATGATATTGATATTGGAAAGCTCCTCCTCCGTCGGCGACTTAATGACAACCATCGGAAACTCTCTGGAATAAGCATTTCTTTGCAATCTTTCCGTACGATTTTTACTAATACAGTAAAGTTGCCAATAATAATCCAAATGCTCATCTTGCAAATAGACTACAAAATTAATCAAGCCATCTTCGTCCAAAATAATGGATAATTTTCCATTATTATACAAATTATTGATTTTGTCCATTTCCCGATTTAGATAAGAATCCAGAGTACTTTGCCCTTGTTTGCGGATTTTTTCTACCCCTTTCCAAAAGGCCGCTCTATCCCGGTAAAAAATACCTTTCGCATCCTGCCAATCCAATCCTGCAACAGCCAAGACATCATCAATACCAAGTTGCTCGCCGCTTTCCATATCAAAATTGTATACTACAAAATCAATTTCTCCGTTCATATTCATTTGAATCAAAGTCGAGAGTACCCCCGAATAAGATAACGAAGTATATGTCGTATGGATTGGTGTCTCCTCCGAAAACTTATCACCCAATGATAAAGTCAACTCTTCTATTTCTTTATTTACTCGCTCCGCATCCCCCGTTTCAAACAAAAAATATGGCGCAATCAATTCCTTGTTCTTATGATAATATGTGAGTTTCACATATTTATCTGCTTGCGTGCTATATTCTTCTGCATTTTGCGAAGGATTAATGCCGACCTCCGTTTTTTCATAAGGTGTTTCCTGCTCATCGGCAGGCTGTAGACTCGCTACACGTCGAGAAGCATCCACACTCTCTGTACTTTCTTCCTCCATGACTCGAAATCCTGTCGTATCTCTTTCCATTGAGGCTTTTTGCGGAGCCGAAGAGCATCCTGTAAGCAAATAAAAGAACAATAGAAGTGCAATTATTTTTTTCATTTTGCATCCCCTCATTCTTTTAAAAAAATTAGGCTACAAAGTACCTTGTAGCCTAATTATCATATCTTTTTTTACTCTTGTTGTCAATGCAATCCGCAAATTCCTAATGTAGTCCTAATCAAATTTAAAGAATCCCTGCTAACCATGCCCTGCCGAAAACAAAGCTCTTTCTTACACTCCGCCCCTCAGTCTTGTATCAAAAAAGCCTGTTTCCAAACAAGAATTCTTTTTACCGCTTCATCAATTTGCTTTTCCTGAATCCGGCCGGAACGCACCGCTTCTACCACAGCCGGAATTTGCACTTCGTATGAACTGGAAATGAGCATATCATTTCCGGATAATACCGCCAAAATTGCCGCTTCTTCTTCCGACATCAGCTTTTTGACTGCATCCATCAATAAATCATCCGTCATTATCACACCTTGAAAAGCCAAATCTTTTCTAAGTAATTTGTGAACCGCTGTAGATAAAGAAGCCGGCATTTTTTCATCCACCTGCGTCATTACATTATGTGATACTAAAATCGCTCCGGCTCCACTTTTTATACCTGCCAGAAAAGGTAAAAAGTCTCTGGTTTTAAAGGTTTCCAGTGGCCTTTTATCATAGGCGAAATCAGTATGGGTATCGACATTGCTGCCATAACCCGGAAAATGTTTTAAAACAGAGGCCAGCTTTTTCCGGTTCATGTCTTTTACCATCAAAGCTGCATATTCTTCTACCAGCTTAGCATCTGTTCCGAAAGAACGTTCATAAATAAAATCACTTTCTTTTTCCGGAATGTCGCAAACCGGTGCCATATTTAAGTTAATCCCCAAAGAAAGAAGTAAATCGGCTTTTTCCTCCGTATCGTTGGTGATTCTTTCAAAACCACCGTTTTGATATAAAGACTGTGGGGAAGCAAAAGGAGTGATTCTAAGTGCCGGATTTCGGCTGACACGATTGACCGTGCCTCCTTCCTCATCAACTGCAATCCACATCCGAAGAGGACTGGCATTTTGATAGCTTTGAATCATTTGAATCACTTGCTCTTTCGATTTATCTTTAAAATCTCGCCCGAACAAAATATAGCCACCAAAATGATATTTTTTAATAGCCTCCAGCGCTCCGACATCCGGACATCTTGCCAGAAACATTTGGCCGACCTTTTCTTCTAAAGACATTTGGCTGAGCATTTCGTCAATATTGTCTATTTTTTTCTGCTCCACAGGAGTTTGCTGCTCTGAGTTCTCCTCCGCTTTTTCCTCTTTTTTTTGTTCCTTTTCCTTGTCTTCTTTTGCCTTAGCTTCTTGTTTTTTCAGCTCATCCCTCTTAGGAATCGGAACAGTCGGCTCATCTGTAATCATCTGTCCACATGCTGCCAGAAAAAAAGATAGTGCAAAAAGAAGCAGAATCCTTTGTACCTTCCTCATATTATCTCCCTTCTATTAATAAAACATTCTATGTTATATTGATACATTTTACACTATTTTCTGAAAATTGACAATCAGTCTTGCGAAGTTTTTAAAATTTTTCTCTGCTTTTTTTGCAATCGAGTAGGAGGGGGATTTGAATAATCCCCCGACCTCTCACACCACCGTGCGT
>JAUMXK010000054.1 GCA_030535295.1 Eubacteriales bacterium
TACTTTTTGATTATTTAAATTTTATGTAATAAAAAAAGGATAAAAATTTCGTTTTTAAACAAAATATTTTGTATCAATTTCCTATTTCGACAAATCCACCACTCTATCTGCAATTTTCTCCGCCAGATGTTTGTTGTGGGTAATGGCAATCATCCCCATATTTTGGTGTTTTACTTCTGCAAGCACAGCTTGCCAAATCTGTGCTTGTGTGATGACATCAAGCATCGTACTGATTTCATCACAAATCAAATAGGAAGCACCACTAAGCAGAGCTCGTGCCAGGCAAAATCTTTGCAGTTCTCCGCCGGAAAGTTCTCCGGGAAAGCGTTGTAGCCATGCTTTTTCAATTCCGAGTGCTGTCAGTAACTCTTCTCGGATGCTGCTACTTTCTTCCAAGACTTTTTTCAAACGCCAGCGAGGATTGATAGCCTTTTCCGGATGCTGGTAGACCAATTGTACCGGACAAACTCCTTTTGCCGGCAAGGGATTCCCATCGATTAGGATTTCTCCCTTTTCCGGTTTGATATAACCTGCTAAAAGCTTTGCCAGCGTACTTTTCCCATAGCCGCTTGGTGCAAAGACAGCTACGGACTCTCCTCTCTCGACTTGAAAGCTACAATTTTCCAAAACCCAAGGCATATTTTTCTGATAGCGAAAAGATATTTTTCTTGCTTCAAGTGGCATGATAGCACCTCACTTCTCCATTTCTGATTTCTTTTATCGGCGGCTTTGCGACCTCGCATTGCTCCGTTTTTAGCGGACAACGGGGGGCAAAAAGACAGCCTTTCGGTAAGCTGCCGGAGTAGGGCTGAAATCCTGGAATCGGGGTAAAGCCATTTTGCGGCAATGCCCTCCATAAAGCTTTGGAATAGGGATGCCTTAAAGATTCTACTCCTGCTTTAAAATCTTTTGCCGGAGTCGTTTCTATAGTCGTTCCGGCATAAAAGACGGCTACTCTGTCAGCAAATGCCACTGCTAAGTCAATATCATGGGTAATTAATACAACCGCCTTGCCCTCATTTGCCATCTCCCGAAACATTGTAAGTGCTTCCAGCGATTGTTCCAAGCTCATGCCGGGAGTCGGTTCATCGGCAATGATCAGCTCGGCATCCGTCATCAGTGCGGTCGATACCAAAATGCGCCTTGCCATTCCCCCGGAAAGCTGAAAAGGATAGAGCTTTGCCGTCTGCTCCGCCAAATCCAGACGCCGGAAAAGCGCCTTTCTTTTTTCCGGCTGCTTGGGTCTAATATGACCTTCCACTTGTGCTCCCACCTTCATCAAAGGATTTAAAAAAGCAACCGATTGAGGCACCAGAGCAATCTCCCTTCCACGAAGTCGCTTTTTTAAATCATCGGTCAGTTCCTGTCCCTTATAGCAGAGCTTTCCTTGGACTTTCGCATTTTCCGGTAAAATACCCAGAATAGCAGCCGCCAAAAGACTTTTGCCGGAACCGGAAGAACCGGCTACTGCCACAATTTCACCGGAACGCACCGTCAAAGACAAATCGGAAATGGCTTGCAAATCTTTCTGCTCCAAGCCATGCTCATACATCCGAAATGACACGGATAAACTATGGATTTCAAGCAAATTTTCTTTTTCTTGTTTCATAAACTCTCCTTATTCTTGAGCACTATGCGGGCTTAGTATCTTGCGTAGCTGCTCTCCTACCTTATCTACCAGAAATACAATCAGTACCAATGTCACACCCGGCAAAACTGCCGGCCACCACATTCCGGTGGACAAATAGCGCATACTCTCAGATAAAATAATACCGATTGCCGGTTTGTCCGGTGACAATCCAAAACCTAAAAATGAAGCTGAGGCTTCGTGTAAAATAGCATGAGGAAAGAGCAAAATCAGCCCCACCAAAAACTGCGGTAGCAAATGTGGCAAAAGATGATGAATCAAAATCCAGAATCCGGATTTGCCAAGTTTTCTCGAAACCAATACATATTGCTCCGAACGCAGTTGCAATACCTCTGCCCGAATCAGTCTGGCAAGACTACACCAATGGGTTGCGGCAATTCCTACAATCAATCCCTTCATTCCTTTGCCCAGTGAAAAAGAAATCAAAATCACCAATACGGTATGCGGTACACTCATTACCAAATCAATCAGCCAGTTGATTGCTGCATCCATCCACTTGGAGCCGGTCGCTGCCACAATTCCAACCAAAACGGCAATTACCGCACTGATAAGAGAAGCAATCAGTCCGACTGTCATACTGACAGATAGACCTTTTAAAGTCCGTAGAAGCAAATTCCTTCCCAAAGCATCCGTTCCGAAAGGAAATCTCCACTGCGGAGCAATTTTGGCATTTAAAAAACTACCTGCCACCGCCTCTTCGGAAATTACAATGCCGCAAATATAAATTGCCAATAAAAGGCCAAGCATGACCAGAGTAAAAATGAACAGGGCGGTTCTACGATTTATTTTTTTCATTGGCTGACCTCCTTCACTTGCGGATTCACCACACCATAAAGGAGATTGGCAATCATATTCCCCACAGATACAAAAAGTGCTGAAAAAAGGGTTACGCCAAGAAGCAAAGGAACATCTCCCTTTAGTCCTGCTGCTGCTACCGCACTTCCCAGCCCCGGATAGCTGAATACATTTTCCGCCATTACGGAACCGCCGAATAGTTCCGCAAAAGAAGCAAATTGTAAAGTCAGTGCCGGCAAAAGGATATTTCGAATGCCATGACGGCGCAGAATGCTCCATTCTCCTTCTCCTCTTGCTCTGGCAAAAAGCACATATTCACTATCCAGCACCTCCACCAATTTTTGTCTGGTATGAAGGGCAATACCGGCAAAAGACATAAGGCTTAATGAAAATGCCGGCAATATCAAGTGATGAATCTTTTGCCAAATGGTCACTTCCTCCGCCAAAAGGCCGACCGGTGAGGAAAACCCTATGGGAAACCATTTAAGCCAAACTGCAAAAAAGAGTAAAAGCAGTAAACAGAGCCAAAAACCGGGAACAGAGCTGAGTATATAGCATATTTTTTTCAAGACTTTATCTTGCCATTTATCCCGATACATGCCCATCAGACAGCCTAAACCAAAACCAATCAACCCCGATAATGTCCATGCACTCAGCATCAATGTCAGGGAATTGATAAATCTCTGCCCTATAATTCTTGAAACCGGCTGCCGATACACGGTGGAATGCCCTAGATTTCCTTTCAAAAGCTCCGACAACCATCCCATATATCTCTCCACAGGCGGTTCATTGACTCCCCAATATTTCTCGATTTCCGCTCGTTGCTCCGGTGAAACGGCTTTGCCCAGTCCAAGAATATATTGCTGCACCGGGTTAATCGGAGATTCCGTCACCAGCACAAAAGCTATGACACTAACCGCAAACAATAAAACTATAGTTTTTAAACAATAGCGAATAAAAGCACCGCAAATTCTTTCCAATGTTTCTTTCATTGATATGATTGAATTCCTTCCTATTTCTCCCATTTCCATTGGTTTAAATTCTGAATCAGCGGAAATCCGTGTCCATGTCCGTGAATCGGTTGCTCTCCGATAGAAAGTCCGTCCCTTACATAGGTAACATGGTCAAGATTGACAATCCATACCCAAGGAGCTTCTCCCTTCATGGAGGTACCGGTTTTGCCATCCCACTGTACCTTTTTCCAATTTTCATTGGCTTCTTCTACGGTAAGAGCTTCCAATGCTGCTTTTAGATATCCGTCTGTAATCTCGCTGCGATAGCCTTCCGGATTGTAAAAATCATCCAGCAAAGCACTTTCGGAGCGATACAGATAATAGGTTTCGTTTGGAATGGCAGAGCCCCATCCCATCAATACCGCTTCGGAATACATGCGAGGCATGATTTCATCCCAGCTCTTGCCTTCCAGATTGATTTTAATACCTATTTTGGCTACTTGCTCTGCTGCAGCAAGTCCAATTGCTTGGCGAACACTGTCCCCAGCCGGATATAGGCAGGAAAATTCCGCTTTCAAACCATCTTTTTCTACAATTCCATCTCCATCGGTATCTTTCCAGCCGGCATCTGCCAATAATTTTTTGGAATATTCTACATCCGTTTCAATCACCACTTCCGGATTATTCCAAGGCATTCCGTCATTTTCCGAGTATGCAGGCCTACCAAAACCATTCAGCGCAAGGTCAGCAATTTGTTGACGATCAATAGCGTAGGCAATTGCCCTGCGAATTTCCCTATGGGAGGTGACATTATTTCCGATAACATCACCGGTTGCCGTTTTCTTGCCTTCATTTGGTAGTACCGGCAAGGTAAATCCACGGTTATCTACCGAAGTAATGGCTTCCACACGGTAACCGTCGACCTTGGTAGTGCCCAGAGTTGCCGTAGAAAATGCTACATCAAGCTCTCCGGCTTGTACCGCCGCCAATGCCGCTTCCGAAGACATAAACACTACGGTAACCTTTTTGATTGCCGGTGCACCGCCATAGTAATCTTCATTAGCCTCAAAAATAATTTGCTCTTGCGGTTTCCATTCCACAAATTTATATGGTCCCGAGCCAATCGGATTGATTCCATAATCCGCTCCATAAGCATGTTCCGGGACAATACCCACCGAAGCAAGAGTATTGAGGAAAATAGAAGTAGGCTTGCTTAAGGTAATTACTACTGTTTTGTCATCTTTTGCCACCGCACTTTCCATATAGCTAATGTCTACCGAGCCTTGTGCTTTCTTTGCCGTTTCCAAGGTGAAGGCTACGTCTGAAGCCTTTACTTTTTCGCCATCGGTAAATTTTGCATCCTCTCGAATGGTAAAGGTCCACGTCAGGCCATCTTTCGATAAGTGATAATCGGTTGCTAAGTCATTTTCAAAAGTCAAATCCGCTTTATATTTGACTAGCGTGCTTTGCACAATCGGAGAATTGCCATGTCCCCATCCTTGTGTCGGATCAAGAGTTTCCGGCTCGTAGCCGATAGCAATAACCACACTATCTTTGTTTATTTCTGTGTCCTTTTGCACTTCTTGCTGCTTCGATTCCTCTTCTTTCGGCGTTTCCTTATTATCACTTTGTGTTGTCACGGTTTTCTGTTTGTCCGTTTGATTTTCCGTTTTATTTCCGCAAGCAGTTAGGCCAATCAACATCAAAAGCACTAAACACATTGCCAATATTCTTTGTTTTTTCATTTTTACCCTTTCTTTTTTATGAATGATTTTCTTTGATACGCATAATCCTGTTTGCTTTCTATTCTCTTAGCAATTGGAAGGATTTATTCTTTCTCTATTAAAGCAGCCGCTGCCTCGATACTGATATTTTTCTCCTTGGCAATCCGAGCTAATGCTTCATATTCATATTTCTTACGACTCACCCCATATCCGCTAGAAAGTTTGGAACTCACCAAACCATACTGTGTGAGTTTTTCCTCCGAATGACGCTCCAGTACATAACGATGAAATTTATTTTCTCGCACTCCAATGGTCGTGGTATATTTGAAAAGCAATCTTGCCACAAACTCCCTGTCTTTTTCTCTGCACATCACATGAATGGCAGTGCCCGGACGGCTTTTTTTCATCCCGATAGCCGTTGTATACACTTCCAGCACCCCGGCTTCCAGCAGTCTCTCCATAGCAAAACCAATGGCTTCTCCTGTCATATCATCCACATTGCAGCTCAGTTCATAAATCTCATCCGCCTTGCCTTCGCTTTCTCCCAACATAGCTCGGACACAGTTTGCTGCTGCGAAATCCTTTTTCCCCATCCCATAGCCGATTGCCTTGGTCTTCATAATCGGCATATTGTCAAATCGGCTTACAAAATGTTTCAGCAGAGCCGCACCGGTCGGCGTACAAAGTTCTCCTCGAATGTTTCCACCATAAATTGGCACATCTCTAAGAATATGTGCTGTTGCCGGAGCAGGAACCGGTAAAATCCCGTGTGCACATTTGACTTGTCCACTTCCGACATGAACCGGCGAAGCAATTACCTCATCCGGACTTAATCGATTCATCAACAGACAAACCGCAGTAATATCAGCAATGGCATCCATCGTCCCCACTTCATGAAAATGGATTTCCGACATTGGGACACCATGCACATGGCTTTCTCCCTCTGCAATCAAGGTATAGACTGCCATTACATCGTCTTTCACCTTTTTCGGTAAAGATAAATGATCTCGAACGATGTGTTCAATATCTCGTAACCTACTGTGATGATGGTGTCCATGACTATGATCGTGTTCATGATGGTGGTTGTGATGATGAGTATCATGACCATGCTCCTTCTCATGTTCATGAGAGTGGGTATGATGATGTTCGTGATGATGATCATGATGGTGTTCGTGACAGTGATGGTGTTCGTGTTCGTGGCCATGGTGATGATGATCATGAGCATGATCATGATGGTGCTCATCATGATAATCATAGCTTTCTTCCTCTTTGCCATTGACCGTCACCTTCATATGTGAGCCTGTGATTCCGCATTTGACTGATACTTCTTTTTCGAAGACAACACCTGGAATCCCTAGCCCGTTCAGCTCCTTTAGGATTTCATCCTGATTGGGAAACAATTCCAAGAGGGCAGCGGTAAGCATATCACCGGCCGCTCCCATGCCGCAGTCCAAATATAATATTTTCAAAATTTGTCCTCCTTTTATATTTTTTAGTTACTGCTTTCTTTTGATGATTTCGGTAATTTATGATTTATCATACTTGCCAGATAACCGGCCCCAAAACCATTGTCGATATTGACCACCGATACTCCGCTGGCGCAGGAATTGAGCATGGATAAAAGTGCCGCTAAGCCTTGAAATGAGGCTCCATAGCCAATACTGGTCGGCACGGCAATCACAGGGCAATCGGCTAATCCGCCAAGGACACTGGCAAGCGCACCTTCCATTCCTGCAATGGCAATAATGACTTCTGCATTCATAATTTCATCCAAATGCGACAAGGTTCTATGTAGCCCAGCTACTCCAACATCATAAAGCCGTACTACTTCGTTTCCGTGAACCATTGCAGTCAGAGCGGCTTCTTCCGCTACCGGAATATCACTGGTGCCACCGGTTGCTACCACAATCTTTCCGATTCCATTTGGACTAGGGATTTCTCCAATCACTCCACAGCGTGCTTCGGAGTAATATTGCATGGAATGCACCTTTTTTATTTCCTCAGCCGTTTCTTCGGACAACCTGGTAATCAAAATCACGTTTTGTCCGTTTTGCAGCATAGTATCTGCGATAGCGATTATTTGCTGTGCTGTTTTGCCTGCTCCGTAAATTACTTCCGCCGCTCCCTGACGTAACCGGCGATGCATATCTACCTTGGCAAAACCAATATCTTCAAACGGTTTGATTTTCAATTTCAAAAAAGCTTCGTCTACAGAAACTGCTCCTTGGCTAACTTCTTCTAATAATTTACGAATATCCGTACTCATTCTCTCACCTCCAAATCCAAAGTAATATCCTTGTAATACTCTTTCAGTTTTTTCAAAATTTCTTTTCTGCGTTCCATAAGTAAAGGTAATTGCGACTCTCTTAGCTGCAATTTGGCATTTTCTCCAGAACTTCGCACCCGAAAATCGGTAAATCCAAGGGAAAAGAGGAAATCCTCTGCTCTTTCGGTAGCATTTAATTTTTCTTTTGTAATCTGCTCGCCGGTTGGAATCCTGGTGGCAAGGCAGGCATAGGCCGGTTTATCCCAGGTAAAAAGTCCGGCTTCTTTTGACAATCTTCGAATCACCTGCTTGGTAAGGCCACATTCTCTAAGTGGTGAAAGCACCTGCAATTCTTTCAGGGCTTTCATTCCGGGTCTGTCTGCCTCTTCATCCGAAGCATTGGTGCCATCCAGCAATACCGAAAAACCATCTGCTCTTGCCGCAGCGGTAATGGCTGTAAAGATTGCTCTTTTGCAATAATAGCAACGATGAAAGGGATTTTCCTTGACATTGGGAACGGTCAGCACTTCCAGCAGTAAAACCTTTAATTCCGCTCCGATTGTTTCCACCAGTTTGAGGGCATCTTCATATTCAAATTGTGGCTGAAATTCGGATTTGACGTAGTAGGCACACACCTTCTTGGCGTATTTTTTTGCTGCATATAATAGATAGGTCGAATCCACTCCACCGGAAAAGGCAATCGCAACTTCCGGATGTTGTTTAAAAAAATCTTGTAATGTCATAAATTCTCCAAAATAAAGAAAGCAAACAAACCCTCTTCAGAGGATGTGTTTGCTTTCTTAGCATACAATGATATTTTATAAAATTGATGTTTTATTCTCACTGCTTGATAATGATTACGCCGGCACTTCTGTATCAGCATCGATGACTTCTTGTCATCCCGAATATTATACTTGATATTCTGCCAAAATTCAAGCCAAGTAACGTACAAAATACTAGATTTTTTCCAGTTCTACCACTGCCGCCTGAATTAGCTTGGTAATATTCAAGTCATTCACCCCTACGACAATATGGTCACATTGGTTGACCGGTATTAAGATTCTTTTGGCATCGCTTTGTGCAACGGCATTTGCCATTCTTGCCGTGATTTCTCCCAGCATCGCATCGGCAATTACAATTCCAATCGGGCCGACAATTACATCCGCTTTTCTACTGTTGACAACTACCGCATTTTCACCGGTTGCCGCTCTGTCCGCTCCGGCCTTTAGCATCGAGGAGGTTGCCACGGCATTGGTTCCCACTGCGGTAACATAGGCATTTGGCATATTCTCCTTAATTGCCGCAACGATTTGTTTTCCGATTCCACCACCCTGAGCATCTATGATTAGTATGTTCATCTTTGCACTCCTTTGTAGACTATCCTTAATATAGATTATTATACACGAAAGTATAAAAAGAGCAATGAGTTTTATAAAAAAACGGCAAATGCGCTCTCATTCCTCTTTGAGCGGATTTGCCATTTTTATTTTTGAAACTTTTTATTTCATTTTTTCTGCCACATATTTTTGAATGGCATCGCATACATACTGTGCCGTTCCCTTGCCGAATTGGTCTAAGTTCCTGCGAAATTCTTCATTTTTCGCATAGCCGTAACCTATGCTTGAAAACACTTCCAATGAGCAATCAAAAGAATACTGACACAAATGCTGATGAAGTTTTTCTGCCAAGTCTACATTTTCCTTTGCTCCTACTTCTTTCTCCATTTCCATATTTTCCGCAAAAGCGAAGAAGATTTGATTAAAACCGTCGGTTATTTCTTCTTCCTTCCCTTTTTGCTTGGCAATGGCATTTTCTATTACTTCTTTGCCGTATTTATCGATTGCCGCTTGCTTATATTTATCATTTTCGTGGTAGCGAAAGCCTTTAAATTTATCCTGCGTTGACATTATAGTTCTCCTTTCCTGAGCGCGAATCGTGGATTCTAAGGTTTCTATTAATGTCAGGAGCTTTTCTTTTTCTTTCTGCATTAAATTAAGTTGCTGCTTTAAGTGGATGAGTAGATTATCTTCTTCGTTTTTCAAGAGCTCTTTTATCTGTTTTAGTGAAAAACCCAGATACTTATAGAAAAGAACCGTCTGTAAAAGAGACATATCCTCTTCGGTATAGTAACGATAGCCGTTTTCCTGTTTCTTCGGGCGGAGCAATCCAATCTCATCATAATGATGTAATGTGCGCACCGATACACCACTAATTTCACTTGCTTGTTTAATCAAATACATAATCTTACCTCCTGACAATGAGAGTATACTCTATAACGTAACGTCAAGGTCAAGAGGGAAATGAAAATTATTTTACATTTCTCGAGCCGTGTTTTATCACCCACTCACATTCTTTACTCATCGCTTGGCTTTTCCACGATTCCACAATAGTGTAAAATTTTTCCGGATATTCTTTGTAGAGATCATTCAGATTGTTGGCGACGCTTTTTTGAATGTACTTGTCCTTGTCATCTTTCAGATTGGATAGAATCTCAACATAGCGGTCAAAATGCTCTACCCCGACATATAGTTTTTTTGCCCATGGCAGACGGATTCTTAGACATTCACTGGAAAGCCTTCTTACTCTCTCGTTTTCGTCCTTGCTCCATTCCAGCAAAACTTTCATTGATTTTTCCGGATATTTTTTGATAAGCGGACGCATACAGAACTCGGAGGTAAAACGTTTGGTCAGTTCCTTGCTGAAGTCGATACTGACTTCAAAATAATCTTCTCCGTAAAGCTCTACATATCTTCCAATCGGCCATAGCCACCAGCCTTCAGAAAAAGCTCCACTGTTTCCTTTTAATATCGGTCCTAAGAAAGAATAAAATCTTTGAATACTATCTTCATAACCTAAATCTAACGATTCATACAATGCTTTTGCGATTACATCCTGCCTTTGATTAAATTCCAGAGTTTCAATCGTGTTTTCCGTCAGCTGCAAAAATTTTTCCTTATCCAGCTCCTTACAACTTGACTTTATCAAATCTGCCAACTCGTGCAAATACTTCAAATCGTAATAATCTTTTACCTTTTTAGCCATTTTCTTTGATTCCTTCCAACATGATACGGATGGCGGATTCTACTTTTTCACTCTCATAAGAATCCAAACTTGCAACTTTGATTGCAAGCTCATTCAGCCCTCCGGAAATAAAGGCAGTCAGAAAGTCTATATCTGCTTTTTTCAATACTCCCTCTCTTTCTAAAATAAGCAACTGTTCTTTCAAATGGATTTCCGAGTTCTCCGCATCCATTTGTTTCCATTCTTGCCACGAAATGACGGACGGCCCATCTACCAATAATATTTTCATGGTATCTTCATCCACTGCTTTTTCTACAAATGCTACACAGCCCAAAATCATCTGTTCCCAAGAATCCTTTGCCTTCATCGCTCTTTCTTCGACATAGCTGCCAATTTCTTCCTGAATGTTACGCACGAGTTCATATAAGATTTCTTCCTTCTTTTTGAAATGATGATAAAAAGCGCCTCTGGTTAAACCAATTTCTTCCACAATTTCTTGAAGTGAGGTATTGTGAAAGCCTTTTGTCACGAACTTTTTTCTGGCAATTTCCAAAATCTTATTTCTAGTCTGAAAAGACGCTAATTCGTTTTTATTCATAATTTGCTGCATACTCCTCTGTCGGCGGGATGACTTGAATGACATCAATTAATATCTTGCTTGGTCCTTCTATGATAAAATGTCTTTGTCCAAATGCCTCGCTTTTGATATCTAAAAGAATTTTTCTTTCTAAGCCCTGTTTTAATTTCTCATAAACCTCATCCACATTGTCTACTTCTATATTCAGCAGCATACCGGAAAGCGGCGCACGAAAGCCACTCGGTACTGTTTCGTGCCTGTAATCTAATATAGCAAGTTCATTTTTATTTTCATCCATTAAACTGATATACCAATCCGCTTCAAAGGTCGTTTGGAAATCAAAATATCGAATAAAGAAATCCGCACAATTTTTCACTTCTTCTGTCATTATTACCGGGTAAAAACTATTTATTTTCATATTATCCTCCTAAGTTTTTGTTGAATTTAAAATAACATACATACTGTATGTATGTCAAGTTAAAAATCCTCTTTTTTACACAAAAATAGAGTGAGTTACCCCCACTCTATCTATTGCTTTCAAAAACTCTATTTTTTCACATACTGTGAAAAGGAAACCCGTTTTCATCAATATCTAAAATGTCAAATATCGATACAACTTCCCATCCTGTGATTTCACAGACTTCAATGTCTTTTCCGAAAAGGCCTATTATTTTAGCCTTTAGGAAATCGTTTTAATTCGCTCTCGCCTTCCACTCTATGAATTCTTCGAAAGTACCGGTATAGTCGATACATCCGCTTTCTCCCGGCATTGGCAATTCAACAATACGATTAGCCACGGTATCAATCAATTGATGATCATGAGTACAAAGCAGGACATTGCCTTTAAATGCTTCCAAACCGTCTGTCAGAGCGGCAATGCTTTCTAAATCAAGGTGATTGGTCGGCTGATCCAGGAGCACTACATTGGCACTGCTCATCATCATGCGACTGAACATACAGCGCACTTTCTCACCACCTGATAGTACCTTTACGGGCTTAAAGACTTCTTCGCCGGAGAAAATCATTCTGCCCAAAAAGCCACGTAAATAGGTCTCCGTCGGCTCCGGTGCATATTGGCGAATCCATTCCAAGATGTTTAAATCACAGTTTTCAAAGTATTCCGTATTGTCTTTTGGAAAATAGCTTTGACTGGTAGAAACACCCCATTTAAAGGTTCCTTCGTCCGCTTCCAGCTCCCCTGCCAAGATTTGCATCAATACCGTTTGGCCTAATTCATTGTCGCCGACAAAGGCAATTTTATCGCCCTTAGCCATAGTAAAGCTGACATTGTCCAAAACTTTCACACCATGAACCGTCTTACTGATACTGTCAACCGTCAAAATATCCTTACCGGCTTCTCTTTCCGGTGTAAATTGAATAAACGGATATCTACGACTGGATGCCGGCATATCTTCTACTTGAATCGAATCCAAAATCTTTTTTCTGCTGGTTGCCTGCTTGGACTTGGAACGATTGGCAGAAAAGCGTTGAATAAAGGCTTGCAGTTCTTTAATCACTTCTTCTCTTTTTTTCGCTTGATTACGCAGAAGTTGTTGCATCAAACGAGAAGATTCATACCAGAAGTCGTAGTTGCCAGCATACATCTTCACCTGACCATAGTCAATATCTACAATATGAGTACACACTGCATTTAAAAAGTGACGGTCATGGCTGACCACAATGACGGTACCGGCATAATCCATCAGAAAATTTTCCAGCCAAGTAATGCTGTTTAAATCAAGTCCATTGGTCGGCTCATCCAACAGAATAACACTTGGATTTCCAAAAAGCGCCTTCGCCAGCAGGACTTTTACTTTTTGCTTTCCTGTCAGCTCAGACATATAGCTGTGATAATCCAAATCGGTCAAGCCCAGTCCACGAAGGAGTGCTGCCGCTTCATCCTCGGCTTCCCAGCCACCCATTTCCGAAAACTTTTCTTCCAGCTCGGCTACTTTTTCTCCGTCTTCTGTAGAAAAATCTTCCTTACTATATAGTCTTTCTTTTTCTTTCATAATATCGTACATTTGCGGATTGCCCATTAGTACGGTTTCCATCACCGGATAATCGTCATATTTGAAATGATCCTGCTCAAGTACACTCAAGCGGCAGCCCTGCTTTAATGAAACCGTACCCGTGGTCGGCTCCATCGCTCCATACAATACTTTCAGCAACGTCGATTTGCCTGAGCCATTGGCTCCGATAATTCCATAGCAATTGCCCTCGGTAAACTTCAAATCTACCTCTTTGTAAAGCGTTGTCCCGGCAAATTGCAAACTTACATCTGTAACTTGTAACATTCTTTTCCTCCTAAATGTGTCCGAATCGGCACTTTTTCAATTCCATTGCTCCTTTTTCACGAAAGGAAAGCCTGTATGTGATTATATCAGAGCTTGGGTTTTTGTCAATGAAAGAATTGTAAAGAGGAGGGGAATTAAAACAATACAAGGTTTCATAAATTTTCTCAATTACTATGTACCTTTACTTATTTCATTGCATTGATGTATTTAAATATCCATGAATAAGGGTTCGCTTCATATTCATTTAAGCTTCCTACAAGATACAAATCTTTTGAAGGACAATAAAACGCAAAACTACCCGATAAACCGGAATGCCCTAAAATTTGTGGTGCATCAAGTAACGGCGATAACACAAACGGCATTTCAACCGACATCATTCCTGCTCCATATTTTAAAGGGAAAAATTGAATACTATTAAAATCAGAATTGCTAAGATATGATTTTTTAAATAAAATCCCCTGATGAAATGCCTTTAAAAAAATCATCAGCTCTCTTACATTAGAAACCAATCCACCAGAAGCTACTGCTGAAGATGCATAAAGTGTTCTACTTGTTTTTCTGTCTTGTAAATACGGTATGACACTATTTTCCTTGGAAATCACCATAGTATTGGATAATTTCAGTGGTTGAAAAATATATTTTTCATACAAATCTACCAGCGATTTTCCAGATACTTTTTCCGCAATCAGTCCGAGCAAAATAGCGTTCAGATTTGAATAATAAGCTTTATTTTCACCAGGTTTAAAACGCCCCTCCAATTTCTTCGTGAGCTCAATTGCTTGTGATTCTGAAAGTGAAAAATCTTCTCTTTTCACTTTGTCTATGATTGATTCATCCTTTTTAAAGTCAGTCTCATAATCCGCTATCCCCGAATTTTGGTCGAGTAACATTCGAACTGTAATTTTATCACTATAATCAATATCAGAAATAGTATTAATTCCTTGCCATTGAGATTTTTCAAGATAAAATGAAATTGGTTTTTGAAGTTCAATGAGGCCTTCCTTCACCATGGAATAGATGACAGAATGTGTATATAATTTCGTAACGGACGCTAACATAATAGGTTGATTCTCATCCATTTCATTGGTAACAATATGGCGTTTGGTCGAATCAGAGTTTTCAATAAACAAAATTGTTTCTTTCTTACCTCTTGTTTTCTTTAAGTTATCATCCAGATGATTCCGTAAATCCGTTGCGCTTTTTATATGCCAATAGATTCTAAATCCTGCCACAAAAATGAAAATAAGCGTTATTATAACTAAAAGAGCAAATATAATTTCCTTTGGCATATTATCTCCTTCCTAATAAGAACAGACTACTAATTTATCGCTTGAATCACCGATTCTACGTATTCTGTAGCTGTCCGGTCACATTTTCTTCCTCTATTTCCATTCATACTTTTTTTCTATCTTTTCTCTTAGTTTTTTAAACCACTCTAAATTAAAGGCTGCCAATTCCAAACCATACTCCAAGGTAGCCATGGTAAATATACTAATCTCTTGAATATGGTCTGAGATATCGTTATGGTCACTTAATTTCCGAATCCTGTCACTATATTCTGCGTCTGAAAGCAAGTAGTTTTCCTGTGCCTTTCTTTCTTCCTCAACGGGAATGGATGCCTTTAAAGCTTTCAAGTTCATATATTCCTGCTCCAAAGATAAAATGACTTGGTCAAGTAGTTCTCTTTGCTCCTCTTTTGATACTAAGCCCATAAAAAGAAGTTTTCCAAAATCTATATTCTTTGTTTTGGAAGTATCTATCGGTATTTTTATCCATGCAATCAGCGCCTCTTGCCCTTTATCTATAATGGAATATCTTTTTTTATTGATGCCTTTTTCCACTACCTCTTCGTAGGTAATCATTTCAAGCTCAAGCAACTTTTTCAATGCCGCTTGAATACTACCTAAACTGTCACTGCACATAGATTTAAAATTATTTTTTATTACCATTCGAATCTCATAAGATGTCATTCTGCGTAGCATGAGAATCCCTAAAATTATTTTATCCATTCGATTCCTCCTCCACTTTATATCTTATAGTAACATACCTTTTAGGTATATGTCAATGTGAAATTCATTTACATAGGACGGTCTAATGCGTGAATAATTTTACTTTCCCCAGGCGCTCCTCCATCTTCAAAATCTCTTTTTTTATCTCTTCTTCCCGCTTTCCTTTATTATACTCTAAAAAAAGAGAATAGCGATATTTTAAGGATTCCGCTTTATCCGGAAGGCGCAGCTTTTCTTTGCCCTCAATCTCTTCCCCAAGCTCCTTGCGCATGATTTCATCATCGAGTAGCGCCATATAAAGAGCATACTTCGTATAATCCTGTAATTTCATTGGGTAATTTTTCCGCAACCAAATATATCCTGCAAGAAAGCATAGAAAGATGACGAAAAATCCTGCTAAAACATTTGCTTTTGACAGATAGTTTTTCATTTCTTTCGATATTTTAAACTGCATAAGATTTCCTCCATTGTTAGTGATACTATTGTTAATGCCTTTTTATTCTCAAATTATATATTGCAAAAAAGTAAAGGTCAATACAATCAAAAAATGGAGCAGGATGTTAAGCCTTACTCCATTTACAAATATAGATTACAAGCCATTTAGGCTACTGCAAATCCAGGAATCCTTCCTGTCATCCCCACCCAAAGTGTAATGTTACATTACACTTTGTTTCTATTAAAACCCCCGTCGGGGTAGCAGCCCACTATTGTAGCCTGTTTGTACCCCTCAATCTGTCGACCTGCCATAATTCTATCATTTTTTCCCTTTTTCGGCAAGGGAAATTTACCTAAAATTCACTCCTATCCCTTACCAATAAAGAATCTGTCGATTCCCCGGCAAATTTACGCTACCGGGGGTCGACAGATTATCAAATTGTGGACAAACGATGTTCTGCTTGCCATATTTATTTTAATTCATCATTCTTAGTATCGGCAATAAGCCTGTCAAAATCACTTTGATACAGTCGGTCTTGAATGACCCGATACCGTTCAAATTCACTTTCAGCAAAAGCTTTTGCAATAGCGGAAGTTACTTTGCCTTTATTCTGTAAAATCTCCGCATCGTTGAATTGTAAGAAAGCATCCAACTTGGATGCCCAATCTGCCATTGTCATAGGAATATGCCTTCTTGCCTGTCGTGTAGCATAATCGAGATACATCGTGACAATTTCATTAAGCTCCCCTATTTCAACCTTTGTTAAGTAGTTTTTTGCAACAGATACATCTGTTTTCACAACCTTACCCTCGGGAGCATTTCTCCAAGAGGTCAAGCCCATATGTTCTTTGGTGTGGTCAGCTCTCGCTACAATAACCTCAGCTGCTGTGTTGCCATGAACGGCATAGTGCATTTTGTTTTGAACAGTAGCAAAAAAATCCTTTGTAATTTGACTGTCTAGTGCATAGTCCACCGCCGTGGCGTAAATATCGGTAATCTTTTGATAGAACCGCCGTTCACTTGCTCGGATTTCTTGAATTTCGGAAATTAAGTGGTCAAAATAATCCTCATCAAAAATCTGCCCGTTGATGAGTCTGCTTTTATCAAGTACATATCCCTGCTTGGTAAATGTATCCAGTACCTTTGTTGCCCATTGACGGAACTGCGTTGCCCTGCCGGAATTGATGCGATACCCAATCGCTATAATGGCAGACAACGAATAAAACTTATACTGATAGGTTTTTCCATCATCTGCAGTTTGTGCAAATTTTGCACAAACTGTATTTTCAGTAAGTTCACCACTTTCAAATACATTTTTGAGATGCTTTGTAACAACACTTCTATCCACATCAAAAAGTTGTCCCATTGCCTTTTGCGTCAACCAAACATCGTGATCTTGCACTCGAACTTCAATGCCATCCTCGTGACCATCTTTTGTAAATACAAGAAAATCAATCATGCTGTTTCTGATTTGCCATTTTTTTTCAGTCAAAGCGGGTATTTTTTTATCAGACATAATCGTTTCCTTTCTTATCGTTTATTCCTATATCTTTCACTCTACTTTTATATACCTTATCTTATTCTTGCACTGAAGACTGCAAAATTGCACACTGAGTCAGGTATCATAATGCTGAACATTATTATTAATTCACACATTGTTTTTTTTGTATTTGCCTTGATTATATCATCCCAATTTTTGTATAAGTATAGTAACCCAAATAATTCAAATATATATTGCTATTATTTACCGCTTTTTTTTGAAATTAATGGTATAATAGCTATGATTATGTCAAGGAGGTTCTATATGTTTGATTTTACAAAGTTTGTTGAAGACATAAAAAATGAGATAATTATTATGAACAAGAGAGATCCCAGCCGATTTACATCCAAGCTATCACCTACTGAAAGTGAAAAAATAGTCGTTGAAGCATCTGAAACTGTAATCAAAAATCAAGGAATAAGTTGCCAAATAGACTATACCGAAGGTGGACACGGTTTTCCGGATATCGTCTATACATTAAACTCAACAGAGCGATATGGTATTGAGGTGAAAAGTTCTACCTCATCCAACTCTTCTGAAAATAATTGGACAATTTTAGGCAACAGCATACTCGGTTCAACTCGAGTAGATGTACTTGATATTCAAATTATATTCATTAAAATCAATAAAAAAGGAACTTTTGTAAGAAATGGAAGATATTCCGATTCCGTAGCTGATGTTGTAGTTACTCATAGCCCCCGCTATAAAATCAATTTGGATCAAGATCCTACAGAGTCCTTTTTCTTTAGAAGCGGCATTTCATACGAAGATATGAAAAACTCAGAGAACCCAATCTCTTTAGTCACGGAATACTTTAGAAATAGAGGCGAAACTGCGTGGTGGCTTTCCGAAAGTACTTCTGCAGTTATAAGAGAATGGTCAGATTTAGGTTCTGTTGAGCAAAATAATATTTATGGTACAGCATTTGTCTTATTCCCCGAACTCTTATCTTCCAATAGCTCTATAAAATATAAAAGGTTCTCAAAATGGCTTGTATCAACATATAGCGTTGTTGATTCCAGTCTTAGAGATAAATTTACTTCAGGTGGAAAAGTAGATTTACTCGTAGGAGGGAATTGCTTTGAATCCCTCCCTCGAGTATTTAAAATTTTCCAAGACCATTTCAGCGAATTTCAAAATGCACTGGAAGATTTAGATATCATTGAACTCCAAAAATACTGGGATTATAACCCATATTCTGATTCTCTTGTTTGCAGACAGCAATATTGGATAGAAGAAGTTCAAAACAACATTTTGTATAATGATCAAGACGCCTTAAAATTTATTCTATCCTTGTTCAACAAAGTAGATTGACCAAAGTTCTTCTATTCTTTTAGCCAAATGATATGCCATGAGCGGAGGGACAGCATTCCCAATTAACTTATATGCATCCGAAGAAGAAACATTTTTATAATGTCCCTCCCCTGGTTGAATAAATATATAATCATCTGGAAAAGTTTGTATCCTTGCACACTCCCTAACTGTTAATCTTCTTTCTTTCTTTCCCTCTTCAATTTCTTTAAAATTTTTCCCCCCATTCTCTAAGGAAAGTCTTCGATATTCTATATTACCATGATGCTCAGACCTAATAGTAGGTCCTATTTTGTTTAGATTTATTTCCGTTTGCCCTTGACAATGCTTGCCCATAAATTTAGCTTTTGAATAACTTTGCTGATCTTTATCTTTAGAATCCTCCGGTTCTAAAAGATCTGATAGTACTTGTTCAGTTGTGCAATAAGACTTTGTTCCAAGTATCCCATTGTCTGAGTGTGTCTGCTGTGGATATGGATCTAATTCCGGTGGGAGATAACCATCTCTCAATAGAATATCTGTTATATTATTTCTTAACTCAGATTTCTTAACCCCAATAAAAATTACTCTCTCTCTACCTTGAGGAACACCATAATCTGCTGCCAACAAAACTCTTGCAGGAAAAACATGGTATCCGCCTTTACATATACTGGAGAAATCAGATTCAATGATTTTTTGAACATCTCCCAAATTTGTTAGCCCTTTTACATTTTCTGCAAAGAAAATTTTAGGTTGTACCAATTCAATTACTTCTTTCATCCAAATATACAATTGTCCTCGATTTTCAGCAGTTGGTTCTTCTATTTTTATTTCAGCACCTCTATGAGATTTTTGAGAATTAAACCCTAACCTTTTACCAGCTATAGAAAAATCCTGACAAGGAAACCCACCAATAACAACATCAATATCTTTCGGAAAAATATCTATCTTATTATCTTTATGGAGCTTCACAATATCAACGATGCTATCTAAATAGTAAATCTCTCTGGAAGTTCCTCTCTTTGAAAAAAAATTAATCCATGCAGTTTGTGCATCTGGTCGAATGTCATTTGCAAATACAGTCTCAAATCTCGTCCTTGGAAGAAATATTTTTCCATCCTTCTTTTTAATATTCCAAGACTTACATAGTCTCTCATTAAATGAAGATGGAAATATTTCAAATCCTCCCTCAAAGCCCAAATCCATACCACCACAGCCCGAAAAAAGAGACAACATCCTCAAGTTTCTGGATTTTAGATCTTTTTGTTTCTGGGCAGGATAACCGGATGTGCTGGGTATTAGCCAAACTCCACTTTGCTTTATTGCTCCTTCTATTCTCCCTTCCTTACATAAAACTTGAACTCGTCTTGGACTTATATTCCATTCTCTTGATTTATCTAACGCTGATATATATTTCATAAACTCCACCTCTATTCGTTCTAACGAATACATTATACTTCGTTTTGACGAACAAGTCAAGCAAAAAATACCCCGGTGCAGTCCGAAGACCCTATTCATTCTTGTAACCACTGTATTCTTTCTCAATTTAGCTTTTTCTCTTGTGGCAAGATACTTCTGAATATCAAAGAAATTTCTCTTGTCGT
>JAUMXK010000055.1 GCA_030535295.1 Eubacteriales bacterium
GCTTCTACAGGTTAGTTGGAGTGGTTCTGTTGTCGAAAAATGGGGAAACTTAAAAATCCGAGCTTTTTTTAGCTAAGGTGTTTTCCGTTTGTCAATTTAATAAAAGGCCTGTAAATGGCTTAAAAATAATGTAAAATAACTGTGATACTATTGTGTTTTCCACTATTTATGATATACTGGTAAGAAATATTGTTTACTTTTAGCTAAAAACTGACTTTATACTTCTTTGGTAACGAGGCAATAATATATGAAAATTTTAGTGTTAGCGGATTCTGAATCGACCTATATTTGGGATCACTTTAATCCGGAAGCTTTTGCAGATATTGATTTGGTCATTTCTTGCGGTGATTTGAAAGCATCGTATCTTTCTTTTATCGTAACAATGATTAATGCCCCACTTCTCTATGTCCATGGTAATCATGATTCGGATTATTTGCGAAATCCTCCCTTGGGATGTGATTGCATTGATGACAAGGTAGTGACGGTGAAGGGCTTGAGAATTCTCGGTCTGGGCGGCTCGTATCGCTATAAACCCGGCCCATTTCAATATACGGAGTTGGAAATGAAAAAAAGAGTCAAATCAGTGCAAAGAAAGATTGAAAAGGCACGAGGTATTGATCTTTTTGTAACCCACTCGCCAAGTATGGGAATGTACGAAACCACCGATTTACCCCATCTGGGCTTTCAAATCTTCAATGAAGTTCTGGACAAATACAAGCCATCTTATATGCTACATGGTCATGTTCACATGAATTATTCGCATAAAGTAAAGCGGCAGCAACAAATAATGCAGACTACCGCTATCAATGGTTATCAATATTATGTTTTTGAATATGAGCCCAATGGCTTCACCTATAAAAAACAATCAAGATTCATATCGTTTTTTAATTCCAAGTAAATCTAAAAATGCGTCCTGCCCTTTTCGGATAGTGATATTCGGAATGCTGCCCAGGACGCCTTCTATTAAGAAGTCCATGGACATAATCTTTTGGTTGGTCATGGTCTTTCCTTCATTTTGTACCAATTTACCTTTATTATCATATATTTCACCGGAAAAAGGCTGGAAATTGCCTTGGATAATCATTTGTTTCATGAATTCCAGGCTTTTCATCATTTCACGGGACAATAAATTTTTGGAATAAAAGAATTCCACAACTCCCGAACTAAGTCCCCACCAATAATTGACGGCATTTTCTCCACCGCTGAAGAGTTTAGAGCGATGATAATCCCCGTTGATAATACTTACCAATATCTTTTCATAAAAGACACCCCAATTCCACATCGGAATGGCAAGATAATTATTGAAATTATCGTCCAGATTGGAGCCGAAAGGATATCTGTCTTTGATGAAATAAAGTCCGTTGGACTGTAGTTTATTCATAAGAACATTGGACTCTTGATGCATGACAATATCAGCCCCCAGACTTTGAAATTGAATATCCGTATCTTTAATTCTTTCCAAGCAATTTTCTTTGCATTCGGAAACCCATTTTAAATGCACCTTGGCATAGGGATTGACAAAGCGAGCACCTATGGTAAAGGCATTAATTGAGCTGATAAATTCCGGAATCGGATAGGTGACGGCATAGCCTACGATGTTGGTTTCTGTCAAAGCTCCTGCTACCATGCCTGCCAAGAAATGTGCTTCATAAATACGCCCGAAATAAGAGCGCACATTCTGATAGGACATGGCCTCTGAACAATTCAAAAATATAGTATTTTTAAATTCCAGAGCAGCCTTTAATGTGGCAAATATAAAGGTCGGCGTTGTAGTAAAGATAACATCAAAACCCTGCTTTGCCACTTCTTTGATGCTATCGTAGGCGTTTTCATCCTCCGGTACATTAAAGAAAGAAGAAACACTGATATGCTGGGCAAGCTTTGTTTCGATATGATTTTTACCAAGTTCGTGTTGATATACCCATTCTGAGTCTTCCATACTTCCGGCATGAATAAAGGCTACTTTCAGGATTTTTTTGCCAAAAGGATTTAAATCGGAAAGGAAAGAAGTCTTTGGCTCAGGCTCTTCACTCTGGGTTAAATCTAAGTGAGTCGGCAATGACAAGGTAACCAGCTCATCCCATAAAGATTTGATTTGTTTGGTGAGCTCTGAGTTGATAATCCCACTGCTATAGCCATAAATATCCAGATAATGCAGGAAAGCATCGCCGGTGGTAATTGGCAAAGAGTTTCCGTTTAGAGCCAAATAAGCAGAACGGAATTGAAAATACAGGGATTTGAATTGTAGCAGGTCTTCACCGGTCCAATGGTACTTTTCAATATAGCGATAGCATTTATTGAAATTATCCGGTTTGGTAAACCAAATGAAATTGACTTTGGTTTTCTTATAGAATTCCAGATATTGACGATAAATCTGCAATTCTTCGCTATCATATTCAAATTTCGGCACCAGACGAATGACCTTAGCCATAATTTGCACAGCCTTATAATATTTTAAAACACTGACTCTTTTATTGCCTTCCAGCACATAATAACGCCCTAGGTATTCATAGACAATAATGGCATCTCGAATCCCCTCTTCATTGTGAGCCTGACAAAGAGAAATCCATTTAGCGGCAAACTCGCTGTCAATGTCAAGCAGTGGCATAAATCCTTTGGAAAATGAAGTTGATCTTCCTTGATTTTTTGTTCCCACAATTTTCTTTATCATGATTTCTTGGGTTTCCAGCTCTACTTCAGACAAGATTCTATCCGATGGAACACTTTGTTCTAATGGTTCCAAATAAGGACTTTCTCCACGAAATCTGGCTTTAGTAGCCTCACGTTGGCCAATTTTTCTGGCTTCTTCGTATTCCGATAAATATAAAGCGGCATTTTCCATATTTTATCTCCCGTGTTTCTTACTTGTTGCTGCCATAATAACCGGTAACGGTTTTTGGCGCATAAGTACGAATTCCTTTTAAAATTGCTTCATTCGGCTCGATTAAAACAGCCGTTTTTTTGTGATTAATATCATAAACCAAGGCATAAAGACTATCGGAAATAGTTCCTGATGAGCAGTCCATAACGGCCTGATACTTTTGCCTGATTTGCTCCTTATTTTGTACTTTTTCAAAGGCCAGAATTCTCTTAGAGTCAATGCTTACCAGACGTTTTCTTTTGGCCTGATTGAAGATGACATCAATATCCAGGTCACCATTGGTAAAGATGTATTCATACTCTTTGTTTGTTTTGCCGGCCAATGCGAAAGCACCCCAAAATACCAGGACGGCAAGCATAAATCCAATATAAGGAATAAACCAAATAAGCAAGAGGCTAAGAAGAACCGCTCCGCCCCAAATACCGGCGGCTTTTGCCAGGTCTGAGCCTGTACGCTGCTTTTTTACAAGTTGTTCATTAAAAATATCATTAATCATATTAATACCCTTCCGGATTGTTGCTTTGCCAGTTCCAAGAATCACGACACATATCTTCTAAGGTTTTCTTGGTTTCCCAGCCGAATAATTGCTTTGCTTTTTCGACATCCGCATAGCAAGAGGCAATATCTCCCGGACGACGCTCTGCAATCTTATAAGCAACTTTTACATTGTTGACGGTTTCAAAAGTGTTGATAACTTCGAGGACGGAAAAACCTTTTCCGGTTCCCAGATTGACGGCCTCTACACCGGTATGAGTTTCATTGTATTTGACGGCCTCAACATGGCCATCTGCCAAATCCATGACATGGATATAGTCTCTGACTCCGGTTCCGTCCGGTGTGTCATAATCGTCTCCAAATACAGTCAGAATTTCCCGTTTTCCAACTGCTACTTGTGTAATATATGGCATTAAGTTGTTTGGAATACCATTGGGATTTTCGCCGATAGTACCGCTTTCGTGTGCGCCGAGTGGATTGAAATAACGAAGTAAGACAATGCTCCATTCCGAATCGGCTACATAAACATCACGCAAGATTTGCTCAATCATTTGCTTTGTCCAGCCATAAGGATTGGTTGCGGAAGTCGGCATATCTTCTTTGAATGGGACGATATTATTCATTCCATATACCGTAGCAGACGAACTGAAGACAATCTTTTTCACGCCGAACTCTTGCATTACTTCCAGCATGAGTAAGGTACCGGTGATGTTGTTATGATAGTATTTTATAGGAATACCTACCGATTCACCGACGGCTTTCAGTCCGGCGAAGTGAATTACCGAGTCAATGTTGTAATTTTTAAATACTTCGCGCATTTTTTCTTTATCTAAGATATCACCCTCAATTAGTGTGATTTTTTTACCAACGATTTTTTCGGTACGATGGACGGCTTCCGGAGAAGAGTTACTAAAGTTATCATAAACAACAACTTCATAGCCTGCCTTGATGAGTTCAATACATGTATGAGTACCGATGTACCCGGCTCCACCTGTTACTAAAATTGCCATAATTACCTCCTAATGGTCAAAAAACATTGTATTCTTTTACATTTAAAGTACGTCACTTCAAAAAAAAGTTGAAATAATAATATATAAAGTTATCCTTGGATGTAACGTAACTCTAAAAATTGTTCCTTGAAACTATACAATAGCACTAAAAAAGCATCCTGTCAAGCAAGGACAGCATGCTTTTTATATGATATTTTAACACCTTTTTTAGCTTTCTTGTTTCGATATTTCGTGTTTATGCTTCACTTCTTTGATTGCGCATAAATGACTACTCTCTTTTATTGCGTTTGTAAAAATATTCTCGAAAAGGAATCAAATTCTCAGCGGGTTTATCAATGAAATAAGTACGTGCCTCGCTTCTATCGACATCATAGTCGGCACCGTTCCACCATACAGCAACCTTGATTTTTTTCATCGCATCGATTCGGCTGAGCATATCCCAAGTCCAGTTTACTTTGTCACCGCCTCTGGAAGCGGAAGCAAATTCCGTTATCATAAGAGGCTGGCTATAGCGCTCAACATAATTTTGATAGAGGTCATCATACAATTCGGAAAAGTTTTTCCAGTGTTCTCCGGGATAGTAATTGCCGGTATTGTAGGCGGTCAAGCCGATGATATCGACATATTCATCTCCGGGATAATAGGCGGATTCACTATTCCAAAGATAGTTCGGAAAAGAATCTTTATTTGGATTCCAGACCCATAAAGCGTACACATTGGCACCCTCTTTTTCAAAGATGCGATAAATATAGCGATAGGCTTCTTTGAAAATATCGGTATCCAGACCCAAATGATGAGCACTGTAAAGACACCAGTCGCCGTTCATTTCATTGAAGAGCCGGAATAAGACCGGTCTTTCATATTTCTTTATGGTTTGAGCAAGGATAGCAATTTCTTCATCAAATACTCCATTCAGAAGATTGTAGATATCATTGTGATTTTTCTGTTTCAAGGAAGTTTGCAGTGTAAACTCGACATAGCGGTTCTCCTCTTTGGCAGTCTGAAAAAAGCTGTTTAAATCACGATTGCTCCCCAGACCGTAGTACGTCAATATAAAAGGGAATCGATAATCCACTTTGCTTTCTATATTTTCTAAGATAGACTTATAATTTGGATAACCGACCGGAAAAATTCCCCAGGTAAGAGAGGAATCCTCAGAAAAGTATTGGCTGAGAAACGACTGCGTTTCCGGAGCCAAAATACGGTTTTGGGGCAACTCTGTTTTTCGAATGGGGCGGTATGCCGTAGCCGGAAAGAGCTTGATGCGATTTACCATTTGTATCCAAAGCTGACGGTCAATTGGCCGGCTGGATTTACAGTGAAAGGTAATAATATCATTTTTGGAGAGAATCAGGTCAATATGACAGTAGTAATTCATGTCATTTGCAACACCGGACAGTTTTTCTCTCTTCCACTCGGTGATTAAAGCGGAATAGCCATTTAGCCTTATTTTTTTTCTGAAAAGGAGTTGATGGTCAATGCTGCTTTTCAAAAAAAAGTGGGAATAGTTATTGTAAACGCTGCTGTTGTCATAGGATTTGAGTGGAAACCTCTGGCGCATCACAGTGACGGCAGCATTTTTGTAAATCGAGGTCAATTTCGCAATATTGGAGAAATTATCAAAAGAAAGCTCTGCCTGAAACGGGATTCTAACACTGTAGCCATCCATGTGATTGGTAAAAGTGGTAGATTTATCCTCGTTGATGGTTAATTGATAATGGACATTTTCAATGGTCGCATAGATGGAATTGCTACTCCCAATAACTATCAATATTACAAAAATGAATAACATTTGTTTTCTCATATAGGATTCCTTTATAAACTATTTTTTGATTTCCGGATGCAAATAGAGATAGGTAAAGCCATCTTCCTCTGTTTGCATGGATTGAATCAAACTGTCAGGCAAAAAGGCAGTCAAACGTTTTTGGACCGTGTTTTTGGCGTTAGTAATCCGGCTGTCCACATAGGGGGTCATAGCCATTGTCTTATCCGCTTTCGCTGCTTCGATACTTTTATCATCAATCGGCAGGACGGTGGCTCTGTCATTTTGCCAGACGACAATGGTTGGTAAAATGCCGACCTTCACCAAAACCGGTTTTTCATCGTTTTTCCATTGATAAACCCATTTTATCAATGCTCCGGTATCGGTGTCGGTACGATATTCCGAAACCACACGCTGAGAACTGATAAAATTACCCAAAGAGAAAATGCCGGATATATTCCAGCTGCTTTTATCGGCACCGGAATCATGGATAGGAATATCGCTTTTGGGGGCAGTATCCCCGTCTTTATTTTCCGTAGCCGAAATACCGGAATCGTCCGAAATGGCAGGATTGGCTAAAGTGGGTTCAAAAGCTGCCATTGATTTATTCAATAAAATAGAATTATTTTCTGTATATATGATGGGCTGTAAAGTATGTGGATGAGAACCGATAATCATATCTACCCCCAAATCAATTAATTTTTGGGTAATTCCGGCTTGGTAATGCTTTTCCGGTTTTTCCCAGTATTCATTACCATAGTGCATCATGACAAATAAGAGGTCAATCGGCTCTTTTTTTGCTTTTTCCACATCGGCGTATAATTTTTCGGTTGCCTTGGCATTGTAGTTGTCAAGAGTGTTGACTCGATACATTTCTTCTGCTTTCAAGTAAAGACCGTTGGTAGCATAGGTATAGGCAATGACACCAATTTTCAAACCGCCGACTTCTACTACTTTTAGGCTGTTTCGTTCTTCTATCGTATCAAAAGTACCGGTATAAGGTAAATTGATTTGGCGCAAATAGGCCAAGGTATTAATTACACCGTTTAGGCCCTTATCCAAAGAGTGATTGTTGGCCGTTCCGATAAAGTCAAAACCGGCCCACTTCAAAGCATCCGCCAGACTTTCCGGTGCATTAAAGTTGGGATAGCCGCTATAACCTTGATAAGAACTGGCGCTGTCACCACGATGCTTACTTCTGCCGGCTAAAGTCGTTTCCAAATTGGCAAAGGCATAGTCCGCACTGTCGATAAAAGGTTTGATATAGCTGAAGCTTTCCGTAAAGTCAAAACTGTCACTTTCCGGAACATAGGCTCTTTTCAGCTGCTCTTTGTGAACCATGACATCGCCGACAGCCAAAAAGGAAAGCTCATGATAGGTATCCGGAATGACCTCTTCTTTTTTCTCTTCTGTTTTTTCGGATTCGCTCTCTGTGTTATTTTCTGTGTTTTGTGCCGCAGAGCTTTTTTGGGACTCTGCTTCCTCTTTCTCCTGCTCCGTTTTTGCGGTCACTACCTCTGCAACTACCCCGGTATTATTTTCTTTTATAGATAAGTCGCCTGTTTTTTGACAGGCGACCATAGAGAATAAAAGAAAAACCAGAAATAATTGCCTAACCAATTTGATTAGCAATGATTTCTTTTGCATTTGTCAATGCCTCCTCGATTTTGCTTGCATCTTTTCCACCGGCTTGTGCCATTTGTGGCTTACCGCCACCGCCACCGCCAAGGATTGGAGCAATGGCTTTGATAATATTACCGGAATGAATTCCGAGTTTGACCGCTTCGTCGGTTGCCATTGCAATTAAGGCAACTTTTCCGTCGTTTGGACTTGCTAATACAACAACTCCGTTTGCCAGTTTCGAGCGAAGTTTATCTCCAAGCTCCCTAAGAGCATTGGCATCCATGCTTTCTACCTCGGCTAAAATTGCTTCGCAAGTGCCAATGACCACTTTTTGATTTAAAAGTTCATCGGCAGCACCGCCGGAAAGCTTTGCACTCAATTGTTCGTTCTTTGAACGCAGCTCTTTGATTTCATCCAACAGTTGTTCGATTCTTGTACGAACCTGATTGGTGTCGGATTTGACAAGTGCGGCAATTTCACGAAGTTTATTTTCTTCTTCTTTCAGGAACCGGAATGCACCTTCTGAAGTAAGAGCCTCAATTCTGCGTACTCCTGCTGCCACACTAGCCTCTGATACGATTTTAAACAAGCCGATTTGAGAGGTATTGGTCAGGTGAGTACCACCACACAATTCGATACTGTAATCATCCATGTTGACCACACGTACAATATCGCCGTATTTTTCCCCGAATAAAGCCATAGCACCCAGTTTTTTTGCTTCCGCAATCGGCATTTGAGAAATATTGACATTCAGACCTTCTGCAATCTTACGATTGACTTCTTGCTCTACCAGTTCCAATTCTTCCTTCGTAACCGGTTGGAAATGAGTGAAGTCAAAGCGCAGTCTGTCTGCACTGACTGAAGAGCCTGCTTGTTCAATATGTTCTCCTAATACATTTTTCAAAGCTTTTTGTAAAAGGTGAGTTGCACTATGGTTTTTAGCAGTGGCAAAACGGTTTTCCGCATCTACGGTCAGTTCCGCCATTTGTCCTTTTTGGATGGAACCCTCTACTACTTTACCGATGTGGGCAATATTATTTCCTACGACTTTTTTGACATCCAAAATTTCTACCAGTCCACTTTCCGTCTTAGCAAAGCCTTTGTCGGCAAGTTGTCCGCCGCTGGTTGCATAAAACGGAGTGCTTTCTACAAATAAGGTGATGGTATCACCGGCATTTGCGGAAGTGACAATTTCTTCTCCGCAGGTAATTTCTTTGATTTCGGATGTTTTCACTAAATCGGTGTAGCCTACAAAATGATTGGCTATTTCAATCGGTAATTTATTGTAAACGGTTTCCTTTGCTCCCATGTAGTTGGTTTCTTCTCTGGCAGCTCTGGCTCTTTCTCTTTGCTCTTTCATTTCTTTGGCAAAAGCTTCTTCATCGACTTTGATACCGCTTTCGGCAGAGATTTCAATGGTAAGATCCAGTGGGAAACCATAAGTATCATAAAGCTTAAAGGCCTTATCACCATCTAAGGTATCTTTTCCTTCTGCTTTGGTTTCGTTTAAATACTCTTGTAAAATACCAAGACCTTGGTCAATGGTTTCTGCAAAACGTTCTTCTTCCATTGCAATGACTTTCAGGATATGAGCTTCTTTTTCCTTCAGCTCAGGATAGCCGTCATGGCTGGTAGCAATGACTTTTTCGGAAAGGCCGCTGAGGAAAGCGTTTTCAATGCCAAGCAGTCTTCCGTGTCTGGCTGCTCTACGCAGGAGTCTACGCAGAACATAGCCTCGGCCTTCATTGGATGGTAAAATACCATCAGAGGTCATAAAGGTCACAGAGCGAATATGGTCAGTAATAACACGAATGGAGATATCCTTTTGTTCGTCCTCTTTGTATTTGACACCGGCGAGGCGGCATACTTCATCCCGAATCGCTTTTACGGTATCGACATCAAAGATGGAAAGTTCATCTTGCATAATGCAGGCAAGGCGCTCAAGACCCATTCCGGTATCAATATTCGGGAATTGCAGAGGAACATATTCTCCACTTTCCATTTTTTCAAATTGGGTGAATACCAAGTTCCAGATTTCGACATAGCGGTCGGCTTCTGCACCTTCTTCGAAATTATCTCCCTGGTAGTATTTTTCGCCACGGTCAAAATAAATCTCCGAGCAAGGTCCACAAGGCCCTAAGCCATGCTCCCAGAAGTTGTCGGCTTTGCCCATGCGAATGATGCGGTCAGCCGGTACATGCTCTTGTAAGTGCCAAATATCTGCCGCTTCATCATCTTCTTCATACACGGAAACATATAGTTTATTTTCCGGAATTTCCAGCACCTTGGTAAAGAATTCCCATGCCCAGGCAATCGCTTCTTTTTTGAAGTAATCTCCAAAAGAGAAATTACCCAGCATTTCAAAGAAAGTACCGTGACGGCTTGTCTTTCCGACATTGTCGATATCACCGGTACGAATACATTTTTGGCAGGTCGTCATTCTCTTACGAGGAGGGATTTCCTGACCGGTAAAATATGCCTTTAGAGGGGCCATACCACTGTTGATTAATAATAGAGATTTATCGTTTTGCGGAACTAAAGAAAAGCTGTTGGCCCTTAAATGATCCTTACTTTCAAAAAATTCCAAAAACATTCTTCTTAAATCATTGACTCCGTATTTTTTCATTCTTTACTCCTGTGATTGATTTTCTGATTCACTTTAGTACAAGCAAGCAGTATTTTGCTTGCTTGTAACTTTTTCATGAGTTATTTTAATCTGTATTTCTCGATTAATTCAGGATAGCCGTTTCGAAGACATTGATTAAAACGATACATCATATAGCCGTAGACGAAAAACCAAGACGATACCAAGGCACATATAATGAAAGTCAAAACAGCGCACAAGCCTATCCAGAACATAATCAAATTGATGGTTTGCATATATAAGAGCACCACTAAGCTTACAATAAGCGCAATCGAAATCATAAAAATTCGAAGAGCGGTTCTTCTTAAACTATGCTTTTTAGAATTGACTTGCAATTGCAAACCTTGATGCATATAGTCCAATTGCTCCACACTGTAGTGTTTGCGGGAAAGTCTAGCTAATACTTCTTTGTCGATTTTTACGTAATAAAACATCATAATAATTAATTCCTTTCAATTGTCAATCGCATGATGTCAAGAGCAATGAAAATCCTTTTCCATTGTTTTACCATTGTCTCTGTTTGCAAGTCAAAAATAGAGATAATGGTATATTCAGTTTTAGGATTCTACCATATTTTTATGGTAAATATATTTGCTTTCATTTTCGTGTAACAATCTATCTATTAACTGTTCACAAGCAATACTGCCTTCTTCGCCTTTTTCACGGCTGCGGACGGAAACGCTTCCTGCTTTTTCCTCTTCCTCACCGACAATCAGCATATAAGGCACTCTTTCGCCTCGAGCGGCACGAATCTTGTAGCCGATACTTTCGCTGCGGCTGTCCACATTGACTCTAAGTCCCTTTGCTTCCATCTTGGCTTTCAGTTCATAAGCATAATCAAGGAACTTATCCGAGATAGGTAAAATGATAGCTTGAACCGGAGATAACCATAGTGGCAAGGCACCGGCATATTCTTCAATTAACATTGCCATGGTTCTTTCGTAACATCCAATAGAAGAACGGTGAACAATGTATGGATGCTTTTTGGTATTATCCGCATCAACATAAGTCATATCAAAGCGTTTGGAAAGAGCGAAGTCAATTTGAATGGTCAGTAAGGTATCTTGCTTTCCGTGAACATTTTTAAATTGTAAATCCAGTTTCGGTCCGTAAAAAGCGGCTTCATCATCTGCTTCGGTATAATTTAACCCAATGTGATTTAAGATATCACGCATTAAGTTTTGGGTGTTTTCCCAAGCTTCCGGTTCATCAATGTATTTTTCTTTGTTGTTCGGATCCCATTTACTGAATCGATACCATATTTTATCGGCAATTCCGAGGTCTGTCATAATAGTTTGCAACAGATTTACAGTAGATTTAAATTCTTGCTCCAATTGCTCCGGAGTACAAATAATATGAGCATCTGCCAGCGTGAATTGACGTACCCGAATCAGACCATGCATTTCGCCGGAGGACTCATTTCGGAATAAAGTGGATGTTTCGGACAATCTCACCGGTAAATCCCGATAACTATGTTGGGTCGCTTTATAAATGAGATATTGGAATGGACAAGTCATTGGACGTAACGCCAGAACTTCATCATCCTTTTCTTCATCTCCCATGACAAACATACCGTCTTTGTAGTGGCTCCAGTGTCCGGAAATCTTATATAAATCACTTTTCGCCATATAAGGTGTTTTGGTAAACTCATAACCACTGCGCATTTCCAAATCTTCGGTGTATCTTTGCAGGATTTGCATCAGTTTTGCACCTTTTGGCATAAGGAGCGGCAGGCCTTGTCCCACCACTTCGGAAGTCATAAAATAGCCAAGTTCCCGTCCGAGCTTATTGTGGTCTCTTTTCTTAGCTTCTTCGAGCTGAGTCAGATAGCTTTGCAATTCTTCTTTGGTTTCAAAGGCAGTCGCATAGATACGGGAAAGCATTTTATTCTTTTCGCTGCCTCTCCAGTAGGCTCCGGCAGTTGAAATCAACTTAAATGCTTTAATTGCCTTGATATTCATAACATGAGGGCCTGCACATAGGTCTACAAATTCTCCTTGCTCGTAGAAGGAAATGACGGCATCTTCCGGTAAGTCGTTGATTAATTCAACTTTGTAAGGTTCGTTCATCTTTTGCACCAAGGCAAGTGCTTCTTCTCTTGGAAGCTCAAAATACTTTATGGCATGTCTTTCCTTGATGATTTTTTTCATTTCTTTTTCAATGGCAGGCAAATCTTCATCTTTGAAGGCAGGCTCTTTATCAAAGTCGTAATAAAAGCCGGTATCCGTTGCCGGCCCGATTGCCAGTTTTGCCTCCGGATAAAGACGCTTTACCGCTTGTGCCAGGACATGAGAGCAGGAATGACGAAGAGCTGCCAATCCCTTTTCATCTTTGGCGGTCAAAACATTCAAGGTGCAATCCTTATCCAATGTTTTACGGAGGTCCATCGTTACTCCGTCTACTTCTGCCAAAGTGGCAACATTGGCAAGACCTTCACTGATATCCTTCACAATGTCGATAATGGCCATTGGCTCTGCGTATTCTCTGATACTTCCGTCTTTTAATGTGATTTTCATAATTTTCCCTTTCTTTCCTTTAATCTCGTGGGGGGTTAAGCGTTGTGAGATTAATATCATTAAATATAAAAAGTCCCTTGCATCTCTGCAAGGGACGAAAAATTCCGCGGTTCCACCCTAATTGTGCAGTATTACTTTGAAAAAAGCAATGTTGCACCACTTCATTCACTATAACGCGTGACCGGATTGTTTGCAATCTCTCCAAGGTGGCTTTCCCCAAATGCAACTATGTAAAAATCTTTCAGCCATGGATTTTCTCTCTGTCATAGTATTCTATGGTACTTTCCTTATCTACGATTTAAATATGCACTAAAAGGTGAATGATTCATTGCACATTCACTTTATATATTGATGAAGTATACCATATTTCCGAAAAAAAAGCAAGAGAAAATATCTTAATGTCCGGTTAATGTCTGCTTTCCTTGCGAATAAATTGCTCATCTTTTTCTCCATCCTGCGAAGAATCGCTAACGTATCGCTCCACCTTCATTACGAGGTCATATTTTTCACGGAGTTGGATAATCTTGTTCTTCTGCAAATTTTCTTGCATTTCCGTTTTTACCGCTATAATAAATATTGATGGTAATGGCCATGGTTTACCGGAGCAGCGCCAACGATTCATAAGGAGCCAAATGGAGCACTCCACTGCGCAGAGAGATATCATGAGAATAGTTTCCTAGAATTTTCTCGGCACTTTGCCATGTTTCGTTTCCTTGAATGGAAGTTTCAGTTCCCAGTAAATTATTGATTACAATTAGACTCTTTCCTTCGTGATGTCTTTCATAACAAAGCACATGAGGATTGTCTTTTTCGAAGAAAGAAATCGTACCCTCGCTGATAATTGGCATTTGTTTGCGCAAGGAAATCAAATGCTTATAATAAGCATAAATAGAGTCATTTTCCTTTAGTGAATTTTCTACATTTATTTGTGAATAGTTATCGGATAAGGCCATCCATGGTGTACCTTTCGAAAAGCCTGCATTAGTTTCATCCGACCATTGCATCGGTGTCCGGCTGTTATCTCTGGAACGGGCTGCCAAAATAGAAAGTGCATCCTCCTCCGACTTGCCCTCCGCTAGCAAAATCCGGTAATAATTTAGACTTTCCACATCCAGATATTGCGTGATATTTTTATAATTTGGATTGGTCATGCCGATTTCTTCTCCTTGATATATATAAGGAGTGCCACGCATCAAATGAATCATGGTTGCCAGCATTTTGGCAGATTCTTTGTGATACTTATCCTCCGAGCCAAGACGGGAAACAATACGAGGTTGGTCGTGGTTGCACCAAAAGAGTGCATTCCAGCCGCTACCCTCTTGCATACCTACTTGCCAGTGCTCGAACAAGGATTTGAGTGCCATAGTATCTGCCGGCATCAATTCCCATTTATTACCGTTTTTGTAATCGACTTTCAAATGATGGAAATTAAAGCACATGGAAAGCTCTCTCTCCGCAGGATTGGAATAGCGGATACAGTTTTCCAAGGTTGTGGAAGACATTTCTCCTACCGTTACCATATCTTCAATTTGCGTATCTCGAACCAGCTCTTTTATGTATTCGTGAACATTCGGCCCATCGGTATAGAACCTTCTGCCATCACCGGATTCATCATCGGCAAAAGTGGCAGGTTTGGAAATCAAATTGACAACATCAAAACGAAAGCCTTTGATACCCTTATTCTTCCAAAAACGCACTACATTTTTGAGCTCTTCTCTGACTTCCGGATTGTCCCAATTTAGGTCGGCTTGACTGATGTCAAAAAGATGCAGGTACCATTTACCGAGAGTTTCTTCATACTGCCATGCAGACCCTCCAAATTTGGACTGCCAGTTGGTTGGAGGAGTATTTTTGTCCCCTTCTTTGAAAATGTAGTAGTTTTGGTATTTTTCTTCTCCTGCCAAGGCCTTTTGGAACCAGATGTGTGCCGTGGAAGTATGATTGAAAACCATATCAAGCATAATACCAATGCCATTTTCCCCGGCTTTGGCAATGAGTTCTTCCAAGTCTTTCATATTGCCGAAGAGAGAATCGATTGCACAATAGTCTGCTACATCATAGCCATTGTCCTTCTGTGGGGAAGGAAATACCGGTGTCAGCCACAGGTAATCCACCCCAAGATGTTTCAAGTAATCCAATTTTTGAGTAATTCCTCTGATATCGCCAACCCCATCATGATTACTGTCATAAAATGACTTAGGATAGATTTGATACACTACTTTATCTTTAAAATAAGCCATATCAGCTCTCCTTTCCTCTATTTTTTCGCTATTGAAAAGATGCAATTACACTGTCTTTGGCTTTGGCGTTAAAGCCCGTTTTGAAGGTAAGGTTTTTGGCAACCGCCGGATTGGTGACAACGAAAATGGTAACATCCTGATAACCGGCAGCTTTGATTTTTTCTTTACTAAAGCGGATTAATTCATCTCCGGCTTTTACTTTTTGACCGGCTTTTATCATGTATTCAAAGCCATCACCCTTCATATTAACAGTGTCCAGTCCGATATGAAGGAGGACTTCCATGCCGTTGTCCATTTTCAGACCACAAGCATGACGGGAGTCCGGCATGATTGCAGTAATCTCCGCATCAACCGGTGAGTAGAGCATTTCGTTTTCCGGAAAGATGGCAAGTCCTTCGCCCATAATACCTTCAGAAAATACACCGTCACCAACTTCCTTTAAAGGAATAACTTTACCGGATAAAAAAGCTTTCATTTCCTTGCTTGCACTACCGGAAGCAGCTACATTAGCCACGGCAGGTTCTTCTTTTCTTTCTACAGGCTCTGCGTCTGCACTGTCAGCATCGTCTCCGTTCATATCGGCATAACTTAATTTCTTTTTGCCGAAGACAACGGTCAAAAGAAACGGAACGGCAATGGCAATCAGCATACAGATAGCAAAACTCAGCATATACTGTGTTTTAATGGATAGGATTCCCGGAATACCGCCGATACCGACAGAACGGGCTGTCGTTCCGGTTGCTACACAGACAATCGCAGCGAGAGCCGAACCAATCATACCTGCAAGGAATGGGAACTTATATTTGAGGTTGACACCGAACATTGCCGGTTCAGTAACACCCAAATAACAGGAAATGGTCGACGGTACGTTGACTTCTTGTGCTACACCATTGAAATCCTCCTTTGTATGGCATATTTATCTTTTTGGCTAATTTTTGCATGCTCTCTGATAAAGAAAATCAGCCGATAAGAATGTTTTTTCATAATTTATTTATACCATACTTGTTTAAACAAGTCAATAGATTTTTTCAAACTTGTTTAAACATCTTGTTTCTTTTTCTTGACATTCCTACCAAATACCTTATAATAAAAGGAAATAAGGTTTGATACAAGCAAACAGATTCACCGAAAGCAATCTTTCGGAGCGAGTTGCGAAAGGGGAAAACGGAAGGAGCTGCGAAACAGACATTTTTTATTTGGACAAGAGAAAGGAATAAGTGATGGCGAAAAGCAGATATGAAGGAATATATAATGATATAAAACAAAAGATTGAAACCAATGAATATGAATATCAGGAGCTTCTTCCTTCGGAAAATACATTGGTTCAAACGTATGACTGTTCCCGCAATACTCTGCGGCGAGCCATTGCCCTTCTGGTTTCGGACGGATATGTTCAGACTATGCAAGGCAAAGGAGTCAGAAATATTTATCGGCCTACGAAACAGACGGCATTTACCTTAGGGGAAATTGAAACATTTAAGGAATCTGCTCTGCGCAATGGGAAAAAGGCACGTACGAAAGTGCTTTTATTTATGGAGATGAAAATAGATAAAAAACTGGCTGAAAGAAGCGGCTTTCCGATAGGTGCGGAGGTTTTTTATATTCAGCGTTTGCACTATTTGGATGAAAAACCCCTGATTATTAACCACAACTATTTTTTGAAAGAATGTATGCCGGAACTTAGCAAAGAAATTGCCGAGGACTCCATCTATCATTATTTGGAAAAGACATTGAAAATGACAATCGTCAACAGTCGCCGTATCATGACGGTTGAAAAGATTACGGAAATTGATGAAAAGTATTTGGGCATTGATGTCAATGATTATAATTGTATGGCGGTAGTAACGAGCTACACCTACAACAGTGAAGGGATTATGTTTGAGTATACACAGTCCAGACATAAGCCGAGTTATTTCCGGTTTCAGGATAATGCAGTAAGGAGAGGGTGAATGCCCTCTCCTTTTCGTAGTTTGAATTGATTTAACTTTTAAATTTATTCCAGAATTTTTCATTGAAATAGTCTAAGAGAAATTCAGGGAAAGCACTTAAAATGAATATCTTTCCTTTGCAGATAAAGTTTTTTTGTTTTTTGTATATATTGGATGGAGAAACATTTTTTCTGTATTCTTTATATAGTAAACGTTTCTTGCTTTCATAGAGGACTTTACTTATATTTTCAACGAAAGTAAAAATGATTTTTTGCCATGTATTAAAATCAAGTTTTTGGATATTGATTTTTGGCGACCTCTTTGAATTCTTCTTAGAGCAAATTTCTTTATAGTTTACAATATCACTACATGAAATAAAACACTCATCTTCTACTTCGACACAATCTATCAATGCTTCCACCATGGGGTAGCTAATATATAATTTTCCATGTTCAGTTTCATTATCAAATGTGCTTAACATTTCATCCAAAGCAATTTCTGTTGAAAATCCTTTGGGTAAATTATTTTGATGACCATCATAATCAAAAAACAAATATATTTCAGCAATATCATCTCTTGGAATCTTATCACAATCCGGCATATCTTTGTATTCATAGATCAATTCGATAAGGTCGGTTTCAAAGTCATCTTCCTTGAGCTTGTTCCACAACATGTATATATTTTGACCGGCAGGAAGGGAAACTACTTTCATATTTACCTTGTTGTTATTTGCAAAAAAGATGGAATCCAATTTATTAATGATTTCTTTTTCCCTACTATCTCCTTCAACAATCATTAAAAGATAACCCTTACACACCAAAAGCACCTGCCTTATACATCTTTTGGAGATTATGGGCTTGACGAAGGTCTTTATCGGTAGCATCAGATAAGGAAGTAATTTTGTTTTGACTTAAAACAAAACAACAATCCGGACGCAACAAGTCATTTGTCATTAAGTCAGTATTATGGCTGGTTAAAAAGATTTGATTGTTATTTAATTGATTTAATTGCTTAATAATATGTTTTGCCAACTCAAAGTGATAAAAAGCATCGAACTCATCAATAAAAACAAAAGATGTCTTTTGAAATTGAATATACCAATAAAAAAGCAAGGAAATTGACTTGGTACCAGTGGAGGCGATACTAAAAAGATTGACGTCTCTTTCAGGAAAATGGCAATAAATGTCATCTTCTTTCGAAAACAAATCATAGTCAATTCCAGCTTCTTTCAAGAAATTTTGAAATTCATCGACTTTATTTTCTCGGATGATTAATTCTGTAATTTTCTTTGTACCGACAATAAGTCCCTGGTAGCCTCTGTCATCCAAAGAATAAAATAAAAGCATTTGATTTACAAAATTTCCAAATTTCAAAAAGATTCGATTTACTTCGTTATCCTCTAAAACAGTGGTATTTAAGATGAATTTAACCCTAGATACTTCGCTGGATGGAGAAGTCAGATTGAGAACTTCAGAACCTTTCAAATCCGATTTTCCACGATTTGTTTTATAATTATAGTTAATGTATTCTTTATCATCAATAGAAAAACTTTCTTTTAAAAGCTCATCGATTGATTCTTTTACATAAGAATAAACTACAAGATGATTTTCAAAGCGAAATGTATAAGTAAATTTGACCTCCGAATCACCGGTTGATAGGTTTTCGTAAAGCTCATATCGTGGATACAATACCATGTTATCTGTTAGGTGAGCAACAATATCCATTATTGCCAGTCCTAAATTAGATTTTCCGCTTCCATTTTTACCATAAACAATACCCTTAGTAATGCATGCATTTTCTTTAGAGATAAGATGTTCATTGAAGCCGTAATTATTGTATTTCGACAAATCAAACACCAGCTTTTTGGAAAAATTCTTAAAGTTTTCTACCTCAAATTTGATTAACATATTTTCCCTCCTGTTCTATGGCTATATTCTATCATATCTGTAATTTTTTTACAATAGAAGTGTATTTTTTTTGCGTGTAGAGATTTTTGATAGTTAAAAACCTTGTAATACCTCTGTATATTGTTTTAATATTTGTTCTATATTCATTTGGATAGCATATTTAGATAATTTTAATAGATTTTTATCCGTACTTGTAAAGTATGATTTTATCATTTCACTAAACACTTGTGTACCTATTCTGTCTTTATCTCTGATGATATCAAGTAAAGTTCTTTCTTTGTCATACACTAATATTTCTCTACAGAAAGGACTTGTCGTGGTTATTTTTCCTATATCGTAATAATTTTTTTTAACATACTTGAAAATGATATTATCTCTTACTCATGAGAAAAAATGCCTTTAGGGATTCTGTATGAGAAATAAAGATATTCATCAAAATTCTCATTTGGGAGTACATGGAGCCCATTAGTGATTTTTTCAAGCTTTTCATTTAGAATTAATTCTTTTAATACATCTTTGTGAATGCTGAGTTTCAAGACTTCTTTGGTAGTTATAATTCCATTACTTTCTTTTGTTTTTTTAGTAGAAGTTTCCGTTTGCTCATTTTTATCACCGCCTTTTTGTTCTTAAATTACAGTATTTATAAGAATATAAGTCAATAATCTAAGTAAAAAAAGAGTCGATGTAGCTTTAAAGGCACATCGACCATCATTATCTTTGGGGTCTTTAGAGAATTGCTGCTCTATTTCAGTCTTGTTGGTACTTTCAGACTTGAGGATAATGCAGTAAGGAGAGGGTGAATGACATCTTCTTACTGTATGAAAATGTTTTTATAAATATTTTTTTATATTATACCTTTCAAAATAAAGTAATATACTCAACTTTCCCACCTGTAAAACAAGTGGAAGTGCTTGAAAATTCAAGCAAATA
>JAUMXK010000056.1:0-16779 GCA_030535295.1 Eubacteriales bacterium
AGCATATTCGAGGCACGCTTGACCTCTTTCGAAAGACAATCCTTTTAGAGCGTGCCTCTTTTATATTCGATTTTGCCGTCTTTGACATAAATCACTTTGTTTCGCCACAGAATAATTGGTCTACCAAGGATAGTAGCCAGAAAAAGTGGACATAAGAGAAGGTCGCTTAAAACCTCATAGAGCACCGCTGACAGACTTTGCTTCTTGCCGATAATTCCTTGACGATAGCCGTATAAGATGATTGCTTTCAGCAAGAGGCTAAGCAGTAAAGCAAGCGTATTTTGGATTCCGCTGAGCATGGCTAAAACCAATAATACAAAAGGTAATGTGCCGGATAGCAATATCATTAAAAATAATTCCATTGACCAATGCCTTTTGACATAAATCGAACTGAACAGCAGCCACCGTTTCATCAACAAGAAATACTGTTTTCCGGATTGAACGGTATTGCGCACATTGACACTGATTCGACTTTGGATAATTTGCACCCCTTGAGCGGACAAATGCTCCGCTACCGCAAGATCATCACACAAATAATATTTAATCGCCGAAAAAAGTTCATATTGCCTTGCAATCTCCGTGGATACAATATAAAACATACCGTTGATTGACTCATTTTTTCCCAGAAAAGCCATAGTAAAATAAGTAATCAGAGCATTCCCGTTGACAAAGGCCGATACCAGCTTAGACCAGAAATTATCCATTCCGTAATTATGAGGAATTCCGGTAATAATAACCTCTCTCTCCTCATTCTCATAGCGACTTAGCTCCGCCATTTTTTCCATATCCACCACACTGTCATCATCCAGCACTATAATATAAGGTGTCTGCACTTCCTGCAAAGCCTGCTCGATTTTATAAATCTTGGGATTGTAGCTTTGTGGCACGGTATCATAATAAAGCATTCTAACACGACTTCGATACTGCGGATTTTGCAAGATTTCTCCGCAAATTCGCTCTGCTTCAACATCGCCTTTATCCAGAAGCCACAAAAACGAAAGTTCACTCGTATTTTGCAAATTGGCACTCAAATCATCCGCCAGTCTTGGATCACCGGAAACAATCGGTTGCAGCACCGTATACAAATGTTCCTTCCATTTCCCTTTCTTTTCTTTTTCCGCCTTGAAATAAAAATAGGAAAATAAGATTCTCAGCATAAACAAGCCCAAATAGCAAGCCAAACCAATCCAAAAGATATAATTTATCATCCTACAATCCTTTCTTCAAATATTTTGCCATCATTTGTAAGCGGAATCTCTGTGGCAATATCCCCAGCAAGCTGCTCAAAACTTGATAGCGCCTGCCGATAACGACATAACTCTTTCCCTGCAAAATGCTTTTCAGCACTTCACTTGCCACTGCCTGCGCTTTCATTTGCAAACTCTTTCCACCCAATTTATGCTGTGTTGTTTGAGGAAAAAAATCTGTTTGCACCGCTCCCAACACATAACAAGCAATTTGAAAATCCGGGTTTTCTTGCCTGACTTCCTCAGCAAGAGCCAAATGATAGCTAAGGAGTGCCGCCTTGGATGCTGAATAATCCGCCAAATACGGATGAGCGTAAAGAGAAGCCAAAGAGCATAAATGAACGACCTTAAGAGGTTTCTGCCATTTCCGCTGCAAGGTCAGCATTTCTCTTGTCACCTGTATCGGCATTTGATAATTTAAATTCCACAACTCTTCTCGGAAACTTTCCCCTACCTCATCCGCCCTTGTCAGCTTACCGATTCCGGTGCAATTGATGACAAGGTCCGGGACTTCTTCTTGTAAGTAATGTCTTAGTTGCTCCCATTCCAGCAAATTCATTTGCAATACACGGACATCAGACTGTCTGTCATATCGCAAACGCAAGCTTTGACACTTTTTCGTATTTCTTCCTATTAATATAAGTTCTTCCGATTCCGGAAAAATCGCCTGACCGATTGCCAAGCCAATCCCTCCGGTAGCACCAAGTACAAGGACTTTGCCAAACTTCATAGCCATTCTCCCATTTTTTTCAGGTAAACAACATCCTTATTCTAACTCCAATCGCAAATTCTGGCAAGTAAATTTATAGAAACTATTTCGAGAGTTTTCGGAAGAGCATTCCGATTCCCTGTCCTATAAAACTGACCAAAGCAAAAGCAGGTGCATATATCCATGCCGATTCATTGTAATGAATAAAAATTGTCGGTATAAAAAGTAGGCCGACAAGCAGTGAAAAATACCACTGAAAACCCATTACCGCACTGTAAATAGCCGATAAAACCAAAAGTAAAATCGGCATAAGCAGTAGTAACACAAACATAGCACTTCCGGTGTCCTGAATCAGGAAAGGAAGCAAAAAGATAACTCCCAGCACAAGCAAATACATTATTATTTGAAAATTCTTTTTATTCATAATGTCCTCCTTTATTTTATGACAACAAATTTATTTCGGATTATTTTCATACAGTATATCATAGTTTTCTTATAAAATATTGAGAATTAGGAAAAGGGTTGCTTAGAATACTATTGAGGAAACGGCAGATACCTATGTTCCTAGCGGTTTCAGACCTTCTTTTTATTCAAGTAACGGCTGCCGTGATTTTCATTTTTGCCCCTAATGCAATTTATACTTTACATTTTGCAATCTATATATTATAATATATGTAAATCCACTTTCCACCGTCTTTTTGGCTGCTATTCCATGGAAAAGTGCCGCATATAGCCATCTCTTCACAATTTGCGTTGCAAGACGGCTAGCTGATTCCGGCATTTAACATGCTCAAATAAGCCGTTTCCAAGGAACGTGGGAAAGTTGAGCAAATAAGATAAATCCTTTTTTGAAAGGAGTTCGTATGAAAAACAAAAAAATGAAAATCGCTCGATTGGAGCAAGATATGACACAAGAGGACTTGGCAAATGCCGTAGGAGTGACAAGGCAAACTATTGGGCTGATTGAATCCGGAGATTACAATCCGACTCTAAACCTTTGCATTGCCATTTGCAAAGCCTTGGAAAAAAGCTTGGATGATTTGTTTTGGGAAAAGGAATCGTAATCTTAAATCTATTTTTATATTGCAAGGGAGATGATATCATGAAAACACACAAAGTGACAGATGAACGACTGATTTTGCAAAAACAAAAAATAAACAGTGACACCTTACTGATTGCCTATGGCGGATTGGGCCTTTCCGTCCTGATTCAGACTCTGTTCCTGAATAGCCCACCCTCACATTATCTTCCGGAAGGAATTTTATTTCTGATACTTTCACTTTATCTTTTGATTCGCCATATTCTGACCGGCAACCGTCTTTTCCCTCAGGCCAAATCAAATGCCTTGCTGCTCTTTGTCGGTTCCTCTTCCGTTGCCATTGGAGCAACCCTTGCCATGTTCCTTAGCTATCTTCGGAGAGCAAACTTACAGGATTCACCGGTCAGCCCTTTCGCTGTCGCTTGTGTCCTTTTTCTGATAAATTTGACCATTGCCCTAGCCATCGCCTTTTTGATTGACCGCTTTAGCAAGAGAAAGCAAAAGCAACTGGACGAAAAAATAAAGGAGGAACTATGATTCAAATTGATTTTTACAGTGACGATATCGTCAGCTTGTTGACACCGATTTATTCCACCAAACCGGAAAAGGTTTATTTTTTGATTGACAGCAAAAAAAACACGACCAAACGCACCGCTCCCATTCGCACAACGATACTGAATTGGGGATTTGTAAACGAAGTTCACTTTCTATCCGTCAATCGCCACGATGTAGATGATATCAGCTCGAAACTGGAGAGTTTAATCGAAAAGACACAAGGACAAATCTATATTGATTTGACAGGCGGCTCAGAGCTTCTGGTTGCCTGCGGCTACCAATTGTGCAAGTCCGAAAACAACCGTATCCTAATTCCTCCGACCGTCAAATATAAGGATAAACATAGAAACTATTCTACCAAATTTTTAGTCGAAGAATTCGTCCGTAAGGGTTTCCTATTGGAAGAAGGCAATCACCATTATCGTTTTGCCGACTCCACTGCCAAAGAGTATTTGCGTACTTTCGGCATTTGGTTGGAACTGTATATTTATATCAAAGCACAAGCATTTTTTGACCAGTCCTTTCTGGGCGTAATTTTGGACTGGCAAAAAAATGATTTGTTTGACACTCAGGACAACGAAATTGACGTTCTGGTCATGTACCGCTCGATACCGGTCTTCATTTCCTGCAAAATGCGTGAAATCAAGCCGACAGATGTTTACGAGGTTGGTTATCTCGCCCGAAGACTCGGCGGCAAACAAACCCGAAGTATGATTGCCACCACCTATCCGGTATCTCAAGAGAACAATTCCAAAACCAGTATCTATAAACGAATGGAGAAAATGAAAGTCGGGCTGATTGAGAGCCATCAATTTCAAAAAACCGACCTTGACAAAGTCTTCGAAAATGCTTTGAAGATGACGGAGTAAAACCAAAGGAAAAAGAGGCCTGATTACGCTAAGCTGCCATGCAGCCAGACTTCTCCTTTGAAACGCATGCCAGCTGTCGGTAACCCAACCAAGTCCTCCCGATTGATGTAGATATTGGCACGAATTCCCATTGCCTCCACATCCAGACAGTAGAAAGACTTACTGGTCAAGACATTGGTCAAAATTTTCACTTCTTTGATTTCTCCAAGTACAGCATAAATGTCTTCCATTTCGCTCAGAGGATAAAAATACTCCCGTAACACGGTCAACATTTCTTCTTTTTGGATTCTTTCGTACAGATACTTGGTCAATTCCTTTGCATTGTTGGTCAATTGGTCGGCCGCCATTTCATCTCCGTTTCTGGCTCTTTCCAGCAGTCCGGCATTGACCATGGATTCTTTCAAGGCCTTTTGCTTATTGTCTTCCTCACTGCTCACCGGAAAAATCACCATTCCGTCAATGGAAAAACCCGACAGGGAGGCACCGGAGTACTCCTCCTTGTCCTCATCGGTTAGGGCATACCAGTCACTTAAATTTTGCAAATAAAAGGAGAACAAGGTGCCATTGTGCTGTTCTTCACAAAGTGCACTACCGGTTTCGCCTTCTTCATCAAGCATTTCAATTTCGTAGCAGTCAATATTGCTACCTCCTTGGGCACAAGGACTCATCGAAACAATGTTCAGCCAACTGTCTTCATCCTTTTCACCTCGTACGATCAAGCCGAAACCCTCGCCGAATTCCTTATAATACTCGACCCTTTTAAAATCATTTTCATCCTCAAATTCATGGTATTGTGTGGGAGATTTGATAATTTCTCTAACAATCTTCTTAATATCCATACCATCTTCACTAAAGCCAATTGCTCTTAAATATCGAAACACTTGATTCACCCCACTTTCCTCCTTAATTTATATTTTCATCGGCATATCTGCCGGCCTTTTATCTGTGGTTTTATTGCTATTGTATTTCATCTTTCCCATTTTGTTTCATGCAAAGGAATATAATATCATTATTTTAGACATCTGTCAAATCTGCGTCCTTGCTATTTACAATTCCCTTTTTCCACCTTTTCCTATCTCTTCTCCTCGAATCGCTCCTTATTTTCTCTCATTTTTTAGATAGTTTGCAATTTCCTCATAACTGTCAAAAGCAATAATCCTTTGCGGATTGTGTTTTTCAAAATAATGTTTCAGACTTGATTTGGCAAATACGACATCCGCCTCTTCTGCCGCCGGAATATCCGGTAGGGAATCCCCTGCAAAATAGATAAAATCGTATTCTTTGCGCAGCATTTGAATCGCTTTGCCTTTATCTACTCCATATTGTGGGGAAAAAATCGGTGAATCCAAGTCATGATAAAGGCGGATAAAGCCATCTTGCGCAAATTCGCCGTCATTGGAAATGACTCTTTGTTCCGGCATTCCGTGAAATGCCAAGGCATCTCGCACATAAAAGGCAACTCCGGCACTTAAAATGATGTGATCAATCTGCATTTCCGCAAGCTCCTTCAAAAACTTCGGGAAATAAGCATCCCAACGAATTTCCTCCAAAAGCTGCTGATACTCTTCATGCTTCAAACTTCGCATGGCGAAAACATTATTTAAGAATTCATAGCTGGCATTATTTTCCATTCGGTAATCCGCCAAATACTTTCTCCCTCTTTCTCCCAAAAACATATCTATATATATAAGAAAAAAATCCTTTTTGGTAATTGTGCCGTCAAAATCAGATACAAACACGCATTTCTTCATTTTATTGCCCTCTCTACAATACTTTTATTTGAAAACTTACAAACTCAACTTTCCCACATTTCCTTCGTGCATTTCTTTCACTCCCTGCCTGCCGGAAAACGGATTTTACAGTTCTTTTCTTATTTAAATTATACACAATTTTCCACTAAAATGCCAGTCATTTCCTTCGTTTGACTTTGTCAAGCACTTTCTATATTTTTTTTAGTTTATTTTGATTTTCGGGATTTTTCAGATTGTAGATTTGATTTCAGAATTCTCATTTAGAATTTGATTTAATTATATATACGACAAAGAAACCTTATTTCCTTTTTTAAAATAAGGCATCTTTGTCATTTTCTTTATTTTTTAATAAAGGGATTTCGGGATATACCTCGCTATCGTGTTGTTCTTTTTTAGAATAGACTTGAAGTCGATTTCAACATTAGCTATTGCCTTTGCATACTTTCCTCTAGCTATTACCTTTTGATTTGCTTCTTGTCCCTTTTTCATCATTTCCATATCTTCTTTAAGAAGATATTCCAGTACAAACTTTTCAAGATTGACATCGCTGTATTTAAACTTATATTGTCTATCTAATACAACATCCAGCACTTCTTCAAGTTTTCCCTCGTGTTCTAAGCAAAGCATAGTTGCCATTGCTCTCGCTCCCTCCATGCTCCATGCGGACATTTTCATCCGTCTGCCTAGCACTTGCCGAACCGAAGCTTCCATAGTTCCTAGGTTTCTCGCTTCCATTTTACTATCAACTTTAACTATCCTTGTTTTTTGATATCTTTTTAAAGCAGAGAAATTATTATCAAGGTATTCCAATAGTTCCTTTTCTTTCTTCACATCTTCTTCTCTTATCCTACTTTCGATATTCGTTCTAAGCATTTCGATAAGCTCTAAGTACTTATCTTCTTCTATTAATCGACAAATCTTTTTCTTCATTTCTTTGTTTTTGATACAACGATTGATTCGTTGTTTTATATGAAACATGTCTAATTGCAAAGTAACTCTTGCATCAAGGTCATAGTCTTGGAATATCCACTTTGCTCCATCTCCACCTACAATAATTTGTTCCACATTCGCATAATCAAAAGCTTCATCAATTTTTCCATGCAACATTGTTCTCAATACCGTAGGAGCTTCAAAACCTGCAACATATTTAGTGCCTACTGTTTTATATGATTTGTTATTTCCTTTTCCGTATCTTTCTGCCCAACCAATATATGCCTTTCCTAATTTCATTTCTCTTTTTTTGCCGGTTTTTTGTGATTCGTCTTTTGTGTTATCAAGAGAAAGCCAAACCCCATCCCATTCAATAAACAAGGTGCTTACTTTCTTTTTATCTCCGGATTGATTACCTAGCAAGAAGTCAATCGTTTTTTCTTTCTCGTAATCATAAATTCGTGGTGCAATTACGTCACGAACAAGATTCCATATATTTTGCTTGCTTATCGTGATATTATATTTTTCTAATTCTTTTGATGTATCTCGATAAGACAGCTTAGTAATAAGACTACCAATTCTTTTTAGCACCGGTTTAGGATATTGTATATTCTGTATAACATTTAAGTAATCATCTATCGGTGCAAATACTCTAGCTGAATTAACTCTTGTAGGAACATATACACCATATCTCACATATCTAATATTGCCAAATACGGTTGCTAATGTAGTTTCGTTGTTTGATGGTAACAAATCACTTTTTCCTTTATATTGTAATCCAAACATTTTGTGTCTTTCTGCAATAGAATATTCCATAAAATGCTCATACAATTTTTTTGACTTCTTATTTATTGCTTTTTCGAGTAACTGCCGGCAATACTCGGTTAATGTATTTTGCATGTCTTCTAGGGAATCTTCTTTTTCTAATTGTTTCAAGATTTTTTTATTAAACATTCTTTCCGGAAATACCATATTCATTTTCTTTTCCTCAATCTTCACATAATTATAAATATCTTCTGCATAACCAACTAGGTATATTATCATATCTTGCATACTCTGAAAAGAAGATAAAACATCAAATACTTCTTCACATACCTCAAACTTCTTTCTCTGTTCCATTTTCTAATTCCTTCCTATATTTGTATAAACTTTTTAAAATCTTAACAAAACCGATTTCATAATAACTTCGTGGACTATTAGTCCACATAAATTTATCATACACTACTGTACGAAATTTTAATTTTCTTTTTCCGTATCCTTTTTCACTTTTATAAGTTACTTCCGTTTGTGGGCAATGCATTTCCGGTTGTTTCAAATGCATTGCCTTTTCTGTCAAATGCTTTGCTTTCGCAAAAAGAAATCTTGTTGCTCGATGTCCCAACTTTCAAATTATTCATTCTTCGATTTCCTATTTCACACCATCGTTTCGCCCCCGAACCGTTTTTCTTTTACTTGGGTATGCGTTCTCTACCCCAATTTCGACAGACAATCTGCAACAGTCCAAATGTCCGCCGGAACGATTTACTGCATCGGCTCGTCCACACCTTACCACGATGTTTTTAACGATATTCGCTTGGCACACAATACCGCTTTTTTACATCATGATGTATTTATCATTTATTTTACCATTTTCTACTTGATTTTTTACTTTTTTATGGTAGAATAAACACATCTAACAGAATAAATGTGGCTAACATTTTCTGATTTATATGATGTAAAAAAGAATTTGAAAAAGACTGTGTCCCCACACAGTCTTTTTCCTTTCTTTTATTTAGTTGTTTTCGCTTTTATAACATTTGTTTTATTTTATCATAGTCAACACAAAACACTTCTAAATTACCGGCTCTTTCAAATGCATCCATATAGGTTATAAATGGCTCATCTGTTTCCCTACCGCCGGCATTCATTATCTGTTCCAGATAGGAAAGATTTTTGTTTCCTAGCATCCACAAAAGGCTCTCTATTGCCGTTCGATACATTGCTTTTTGCACTTCTTCTGTACTCTCTTTAAATCCATTATAAAACTCTAGGATTTTTTCGGTTGTTGTGTCTTTTGACCGCATAACCCCACCTCCTTGTATGCTTAATTCTTTCTTTTGATAATATAATCCGAAAGGATATCACAATATGCTTCATCATTCGCATCACAATCAAAGTAAGAAGTAACATAGTCCATATAGTAAACAGCATTATTTTCTATGCTCTTTTTAATCACATCTCTTTTGGTATCCTCTGTAGAACGCATAAGAATACTTGCTTCTAACTCCGGATATTCTTCCAGAAAACTTTGTAAAGATTTGATATCCGCCTTTTTACTATAACTGACAATTATATTTTTCTTTGCTTTTTGCAATGCATTAATCTTTTCTTCGGTAAAAGCTCCAATGTCAAGAATAATAAAGTTTAAATCCTCAAATTCATTAGAAATCGTTACGGAAGAAGAAAGCAAAATCATTCCTTCTTTTTCATACATTCGTTCTTTTAGCTCTTTTAGATGATATTCTTCTGCTATATCTTTTAGTTTATCATCTTTGTTAAAAAAGACAATCCCTACCTTTGCACCCTTTTTTGTTAAGTTATAGGCTAAATTGAGTACTACGGTAGTCGTTCCGACTCTTGTTCCCATGCCGGTAACGGTGATTTGCGTTTGATTATTTAGAAATACAAATTCATTGTTTCCGGATGTTATCGGTTCTACTTCAACTTCTCCTAGAAGCCTTAACGCTTCTTCCTTAGTCATTGGTGTCTTTATTACCTTTTCTGCAATTTCTTTAAATTCTTCGTATTCCTCTTCTACAATGATATTATAGATACCTATCTCTATAAAACGCTTTAAAAGTCGCTCTCCGGTTTTAATCATAGGGGCATATAGGATTACTCTTGTGTCGGATACTTCCCTAAATCCTTTTATTGCTTCTACAAATTCATCCTCTGTATCTGCAAAGGCATCTAATCCTAAAATAATTACTTCAAAATGTCCCAATTTAGGGAAGTCTTTTAACAAAAATTCACCGGCTCTATACTCGCCAACATATTTGTTCATGACTTCTTCACCGATAACTCTATCAAATTGATTCACACGCTCCGGTGATGTAACATATAAAATCATTATTCTTCTCCCTCCCCGATATTTGCCCAGTCTGCCATTTCTTTAAAATATCTTTCCTGTGTTTTTTCGATTTCTTGCCTTATTGCATCTTCTCCTGTTTCCTTTTCCATCGGGTTTAAAATTTCTTCCGGAACTTGTTTATATATCTCTGCTTTTTCCTTTGCTTTTTCTTCCGGCTTTGGTTTATTCACAATAAAAAATATCAATAAAGCAATCATACCAATCCACACAATAAAAATGAGTTTGTTTTTATTTTGTTTCACTTTCTTCCTCCGCATCCTTTTTTTCATCGGTTAAATACGGTAATGGATTCACCACCGTTTTTTTTGTTCCATCCATCCTAATTTCAAAGTGAAGATGATGTCCGGTCGAAGTTCCATGTCCATCGTCACTTTTCGCTCCCCCCTCTAATCCAATAATGTCATACTGTTTGACAACTTGGTCAACTACCGCATATCGTTTTGAAAGGTGGGCATAAAAGCTATAAAAGTTATCATGTTGAATCATGATACAATTTCCATATCCTCTTTGCTTTCCGGAGAAAACAACCACTCCATCTTCTATACTAATAATTGGAGTATGCCATTTCCCTACAAGGTCTACTCCGTTGTGGTGGTCGCTTACCATTCTTCCATCCAGTAGAAATCTCCGGAAGCCAAAGCCGGAGGTAACTACAAAATCTCCAACTAGAGGATATGGATATTTCCCCACTTTCTTGATGTCGCCTATATTCCCGATATTTTCAAGTGGGAACTTATCGGTCATGGCATTTTTTATTTCTTCCATTTCTGCGGTTTTTTCTTCCGACCACTCAAATTTTTTCGCTAAAAAATCGAGTGGGGAAGTCAAAATTTGTATGATAAAAGAAATAATTACAAGAAAACTGATAAGGGATATTGCCCCGGCATAAATTAATTTCTTCCTTTTTTCTTCATCGATTACAACATCTACGGCTGTACGAACTACAGTTGCTATTATTTTTTCCTTTACCGCCATACTTGTCCTTTCTACTAAATCAAGAGCATTACCAACACACTACTACAAATAAATGGTGCTAGAGGAATGTGCTGTTTTTTCCACTCCTCTTTATGCCGGTACTTCAAAGCAATGAAAAAAAACAGTAGTATCATTGAAAGAATACATACAAGGTATATCTTCCAAGTGCCTAATAAAATAAAAGCTGTGCAAATCAGCTTTCCATCTCCGGCTCCAATTCCATGTTTCCAATATTTATAGGATAGAACCAAAAAGAAAAGTGCCAGAATATTTCTTATTCCAATGATAGCAACACTTTCTCCTATCAGAAAAAGATATGCCATCTCAATCAAATATAGAATAAAAATATCTTTATTTCTTATCTTTTTTGTTCTAATGTCTATTATGCTTATTTTTAGAAGTTGCAATATTAATAGAAATTTAAGCACTAACACCTATCTACCACTTCCTTTTCCGAAATATTCAAATTCATATTCCGGTATTTGAAAATCAACGGATAGTCTTGCATTGCCAATCATGGCAAGTGCCTTTCCCCTTTTTTTACTTTCTAGCAGATTGACTTCTGCTTCATTAAGGCTATACAAGGTTTTGATATGCTCTAAATTTTGACCATCAGTTCCCATAAAAATTTTATAGCTTGGAATATCCAAAAGGTTCTGGGTATTTCCTTTGTTCTCTTCATCCATAGACAAAAAATCCGCTACTAAATGAGTGATGAGCATTAAAGAACCTTCATACTTGCGGATACGCTTCATAAAGTTTCTTAGAGCTTCCGATGTTTCCGGAATTTCTCTATCGACCGCTAAATAGGCTTCGTCTGCCACTATCATTATTTTTTCTTCTCTATCTTTTACGACTTCATTCCACATGTAACTCAGGATATTATAATACTGAGCCGCTTTTTTGTTGCTATCAAAGTATTGCATATTGGAAGTATCAAAGACGATTAGTTTTGATTGATATTCTAGCGAAGTCTTTCCGTTCCACACAAAGCTATCTGCTCCCACTGCCATATCTTTTAAAGCAATAGATAGTTCTTGGTATTTTTCCCTCATCTCCTCTACCATCTTGGTCTGTAATTTATCTTCTATAAAGTCCCATAAGTCTTTCACCACCGGAAAGTCTTCTGCTTTTAATTTTCTTATATCGGTTTCCCATGTAATCGAAAACCTCTGATATAGCTCTATCAATATATTTTTTAAGATATCAAAATCGATTTTTTTATTATTCCCTTTAAAGTATATCTTAAAAAAAGTAATTAAAAAGTTCAAATGAACAGTTAAGTCCGGCAACTGTTCTTTTTCATCCTCTATTTTTTCTTCTTCCGACGCTACCTTTTGGGGCTTTGGAAAAATATGGAGAGGATTAATTTTTCCCTTTCCGCCTCCGGCATCAATCACATCTCCGCCTAGAAGCCTTGCCATTTCTGCATGCTCTCCTTCCGGGTCAATAATCATTACTTTTGTTCCCTGTTTAAACTTAACGGAAACATCTCTTTTCGCTACGGTTGTTTTTCCTACACCTGACCCCCCTAATATCAAGATATTAGAGTTTGTTCTATCATCTCCTCTTTTCCATGTGTCGAGAATAACAAGTCCCCCATCTTTATCTTTTGCAAAGTAATACCCCGTTCCATCATTGAATCCACCGGATGCAAATGGATAAGAACCGATAAAGGCGGAAAGCGGAAAAAGTCTTTCTAAATACTCGGATGCACTTTTCTTTCTATCATAAAAAGGGGAAAGAAGCCGAAACCCTTCCCCTTGTAAATATGACAAGTTTCTTACTGCTATTTTTACTTGTCCTGCTTTTGCTCTTAGGTTTTCTATCATTTTTTTAAGTTCCGACTTCTCGGAAGCATAGGGCATAATGGTTGTCGCAACAAATCCTACTTTTTCTTTATTGTCTACAATTTGGTTATAAAGTCTTGAGGCATTTTCAGAAAGTTTTTCCGCTGCGTGTTGCTCTTCATAATTATTCGACTGACTTGCTACTTTTAGATTTTTATTAATGGTATGGTTTAATTCTTTTGTTAAATCCACTTCTGATACCTCTCGAAAGCTAATACTGACAATCGAGGAGGGAAGATTGGTAAAGTTTTTCATAAACCCATATCTTGCCTCTACCGGATAACTTACAACCCCCATAACACTTCCCACATTTTCACCGATATTTATGTGGTTTTGCTCCACTTTAATATTCATCGGTGATATGGCATTTAATAATGCCGGATTTAAGGTGATTTTTTCTTCCGTAACCGGTTTTTTCTCTGTTATTCTTTTTCCAGATACGGTTACTTTATCTTGCTGTGGCTTCTCTTTTTTCTTCCACCAACTTTTTTTCTCCTTTTTTAAGGATGCTACAACTACTTCTTGATTTTTCTGCTTTTCTTGTTCGCTCTTTTTTTCCATTAAACTAAAACTCATTGCATCATCTCCCATTCTTCTACATAGTGTATATGCTCTCCGGCATGTTCTTTCCAATCTTTTTCAAAGCTCTCTGTAATTGGAGCATGTATGACTATATTCTCTGTCTTAAGTTTCCTCGCAATCTCATTTACTTCATTATGTGTCATTGCATCTGTTTTTTCCAAAGCAAAGACAAGTTTACTGATTGGACTTTTTTCCTCGATGTTTTGCACTTCTTCTTTCGTATAAACTTTGATATCTTCCATGTCATTTTCTTTTGCGAAATGCTTATATGCCTGTTTTTCCGTTTCATTAGAAACAATGTAAACCGTAGAATCCATTATCTTCTCTTTTGCAAGGTCATTTAATATTTCCTTGCTTAGGAAAGAGCTACTTTGTGATTTCATAAACTTTTCATAGCCTTTTTCCAAGATGTTATCTGCCTGAATACCGGTTTCTACAAGCAAGAGTGCTTTGATAAAGCCTTTGTAATCCTTTTTCATCATGTTTCTAATAGAATCTTCGTATTCGTTCTTTGGCTCTATATTTTCTATTTCTTCTACTTCCTTTTCCATTTCTTTTTGTTTTTCTTCAAGGCTAGCCAGTTTTTCTTCCAGCTTCTCAATATCTTTCCTGATTTGTCCAGCCTGTTCCCATGCGTCTGCATAATATAAATCCAATCGTCTTTCTTCAATGTCATGTTTTAATGATTGAATCTCTTTATTTATATCAATTTGTTCTTGTTGTGATTGATTTGCTTTCTCTTGAAATTCCTTATGCATCTCTTCTTTCTGCTCTTTGCTAAACTGATAGGGACTGTTTGCAAGAAACAATTTGTGTTTTTCTGTTTCCGGATTACAGTAATAATCCCATGCATTACGAACATATTCCCCTAATGCCAGTTTCAAGTTATCGTATAGTCCTTCTACATTTAATTTTGCCCTTTCATACTCTGAAGAAATCGTAAGTACCTTAGAGTATCCTTCTTTGTTCTTTACATAATGTTCCAAAAGATTCTTGTTTGTGATATCCAGTTTTTTATATTTTCCTTTCTGCTCTCCCTCTTTTTCCGGCTCTCCGGAAATGGTTTCCAGTTTAATCCCATTTGCAATAGCAAACCTTGCCTGTCTTTGCGTAAGGGGATATGCCCTATCTCTTTGCTTTGCTGTAACATAATTTTCACTTGATATCTCCGTCTTGAGCAACGCTTCTTTGATTTTCTCTAAAAATAATTTTGCATTTTCAATGAGTCGTTCTCTTCTTTCTACCGCTTCTTTCGGCTGATAGTAGCTTAGAAGTGCTTCTCTGTCTGCTCCCTCATAGTCATCGCCTAAGTAAATTCCATGCCTTTTCATATCTTCATAACTATCAAAGCCATTTTGCACGGCTTTTATTTCCCTGTAATCTTCTAGCGGAATGTTACCATGGATGGTTTCAACGGTTATATCATTTTCGTATATTTCTTCAAAAAAATGCTCTTCTTTTTCGCCTAGATTCAGTTCTTCTATTTGTTCTTCGGTTGCAATGAGTGTGTCTATCTTTTCGATAAAATCAATTTGAGCATCTTCTATATTCTCCCTTGTAACCTCTCCCGGAGAATCATATCTATCGTCCCAGTGTGCAATTCTTTCGGCTTCTAAAAGATAATCCATAAATTTCTCGGGGTATCGTTTTTTTACAACCTCCAGTTCTTCTTCCAAACGGAAGTTATCTTCCTGAATTTTCTCTTTCAGTAACTCTAAAATCTCCTCGACTGCTTTTTTTCTTTCAATAAGTTGCATTTTTTTCGTCATAAGTTTACTCCTTTTCTATTGTCATAATGGATGGTATTATATTTTCAATGTCAAAATTATCCAAATGGAAAGTATGCGGATGATTTATCATATTCGCCAAAGCAATCATTTCTCTCTTATTTAGAACGCTTACTTTTAAATTGCTTTCTTCAAATGCCTTCAAAAATTTCCTTACCCTTTCCTTTAACTCCTCTTCCTTTTGCTCTACTTCCCACAAACAAAAATAGAACTGTCTTTCGTTTACCTCTCCTCCGGTAGCAAACTTCGATAGTTCTAATATTTCTTTTTTCAAGGATTCTCTCTGCCATTTGTTGGTGGTTGTCCTCAAAATAGCTTGATATTCGCTAATTAAAGGGCTAATATCAACCGGTCTTGATACTGCTACAAACTTAAACTCTAATTTATTTACCTGACTTAGATGATTGGCTAAGTCGATTGCTAGATTCTCTTTTGCTTTATCCGATAATAGTTCTAAAGAAATCGGAAACACACGAATATACTTCATAATATATCCATCTAAAGTATAAAGATAATCTTCTGTAATATCTTTTATGTTTACAAATTCATTTGCCGATTCTATTTTTCCTTTCTCTGTTTTTGGCTTTCTTTCTGCCATGAAAAAGAAATAATATAAGCCGGCAAGAATTACTAATATCAATATAATTGCTTCCACAATTCCTCTCCTATTCCGGTTTTGTCGGTCCGATGTGCCAATCATCGTAGACATTTCCTTTAATTTTTATTGTATCTGTTACATTTACCCTTAACATACCAGCCGGTGTCCATATATCTTCTACTTGACCGTAAATGGTATAGTCTTTATCCGGATACCATAGCGGCGTAAAGTGTACCGGTGCTTCCCATTGACTATCCGGATTCTTTTTAAAAGAAAATACATTTGCCTTTGTACTTTCCAGTATTCTCCAGAATGTTTTATATTGAAATTCCGGAAAATAAGTAATGACGGTACCGGCATTTGTGTAGTGGTCGCTACTTGGTGCATTGGTGGAAATGACAGCTTTTACTTCTGTTTTTACTCCGTATCCGGACTTCATTTCATAAACACCATTTTTTCCTTTTTGAGCTGTTGGAGTTTCATCGGAGGGAATTAGTTTCATCTCTGCCGATGCTTTTGCATAATATGTTCTAAATTCCCAATCCCACCAGCCTTCATCTTCAAAGTCCGGCTTCCATTTCTTAGGAATTTTAATGCTTCCATCCGGATTTCTCTCCCAATCTCCATTGTCTACCCAATGCACATGCCATGTTGCGAAATATTCGCCCCATGTATTTTCTTTAATCTCTGTTTCCGCCGGCACAGGGACTTCTTTATATCCAAAATCTTTTGCCGTATCCGTCGGATTGGTATCCGG
>JAUMXK010000056.1:16789-19839 GCA_030535295.1 Eubacteriales bacterium
GATTGGATGTTTCAACATCGACAATGTCATAAATCAAGAAACGATGATTCGCTCCACTGCCCTCTGAAAAAACCATTCCTGATGGTAAGTTAATTGATACATGAACTTTTCCGGGTGTGTCCGGTGTTCGCCATTTTACCCATGCGTACTGCTCTCCGCCATCGGGCATAATGACTTTGTGTGTCTTTTTTACACCATTAATTGTAAATACAACTTCTGCCGGTGAATTCGGATGAAAGCGGTCTATTCGGTTTGTACTTGCCTCCGAACTCACTTTCACAGATGTTATTACCTCCTTGCCGGTTTTATACACTACAACTTTTCCTGATCCGGAGGAAGTTAATCCGCTATTTGGTATTTGTGAAGCTGCATTTAAAAAACGCATTCCAATTCCGCTGCCTTTAATGATAGTATCGCTTACGCTGTCGATTAAAGATTTTGTCCATTGACTGGTTGCCTTTCGATTGGCAACTTCTGCCCTTGCTGGAAGTCCCAGCCAACTTTCTTCTAAAAAGATAGAATTCGGCAAATCTCTATGGGTTAATCCCCACATTAATTGCGGTGCTGTGCTGACCTTACCAAGTGATTTCGTGAAGAAATTCATCAATCCATCTTTTTGTGCTATGGCATACTCGGTTGCAGTAAATGCCAATGCTGTCTTGCCGTCTGTTAAATATCCGATGGCAACTGGTTCGTACACGACAAGATACGGAACCAAATTTTTGTATTTGCCATCTGCTCCCTTAACCGGTAGAATTTCCTCTGCTGATAGGTGTCTTGCATTTCCTCCAATCGTATAAGCATTTGCAGTTAGCAAGGCTTCTTTGGTTGTTCCTCGTACTTTTGCGATTTCATCTAGTAATGCAATAAGAGATTCTGTATCGCCAAAATACTGCTTTACAGCATTGATATGTCCTTTATTAATAATCGGGATAGCCGGCACACCTGAAAAATTATGGATATTTTGATTCCCTAACAAAAATACAGATAACTTTTTTCCGGAAAGATACTGCATCTTATTATATGGGCTTGCATATACATTCCTGTTCGCCGGAATGCTAAGGGTTGTCGGTGCTATAAAAATTGGCTGTCCTACTAAGTGAAAGTCCTTTATACTTCCACTTGGCTTTGTCGTGTCTGATTTCCCGACATAAATAGATACCTTATACATCCAATCCCTACTTCTATAAAAGCCGGCAACCGCACTCTGTGAAGCATTGTTTCCGCTATCTGCATTATCCGTTGCCAAAATGACTGTTACGGAAAAAGAAAATACCAATATCCATATGAGTACCGGCACTAATTTTTTTATTGTTTTTATCTTCATATTACTCCTTTCTTGGCACAAAAAAAGAACCTACTTTGTAGGCTCTTTTTTTATAATTGTATAATCTTAGAATTTATCTCCAGTTCCCATTTTATCAAATCCCATTCCTCGATTTTCCGGAGTTGCTTGTAATCCTTGTGAAACTTCCGGAATCTCAATATAATTAAATGGGTTATCCGGATTGCTTGGGTCGGCAAAAATATTGTTGCTGATTGGTTTATTTTCCGGTTGCTTTGCTTCCGCTTCTTTGATTTCTTTTTGATGTTCTACGATATCTGCCGGCGGTGTTTCAACCTTTGGCTTTGGTACAACTTTGGTTTCTGCTTTCTTTTGCGGAACTACTTTTGCTTTTTCCGTAACATTTTTTTTGCTTGTTGTTGCGGTAAGAGGTGCAACATTCTTTGGTTCATTGACTACAACCGTTGCTTCCTCTTTCTTCGCTTCTTCCTGTGCTTTTAATTCGGCTTTTTTCTTCGCTTCGGCTTCCGCTTTCTTTTTTGCTTCCAACTTTGCCTTTTCCTCGGCTCGCTTTCGTGCCTCACGCTCTTTTTCTTCCTTGGCAAGCTGAGCTTTGATTTTTTCTTCTTTTTCTGCTAATTCTTTGGCTTTTTCTTCTGCCTCCAGCTTTTCTAACCGCTCTGCTTCAATTCGTGTCCGCTCAGCGATTTGTTTTTCTTTCTCATGTTTATAATAAAATCCACCGGCTACCAAAATAGCTACTAACAATAAGCTAAATGCCGGAATCATCTTCTTTTTCATCGCTTTTCCCTCCTGTTTGTTTCTTTCCCCACTTTTCATCTTGTAATTTCCTAAATTCTTCCGCAATATCAAGAGATACTACATTAGGGCTAATATTTAATTTCCGGATGCAAAATGGAAACCATTTCTGCTCTTTTGAAAATTGAACAAGCACTCTTACGGCTGCAATCTTATCCATTTCTTTGTGAACATAGTCCGTATCCTTTTTATGCTCAAATCCGTGTTTTAACAAATAATTTTTGATTACTGTGTAAGCTCCCTGTGGTGATGTTTCAGAATAATACTCCTCCAGCCACTCAACCACAAAGTCAAAGGATAGTACAATTCCCCTTGCCCATATGCTTTTCTCTTTCTTAGATAGCAATTTTCTTCTCTCCTTCTTCCACATCATAATACTCAAGCCTTGCAAAGTACTCCTTGTAAGGCTCTAACAGACAATAGAATACAGCGACTGCTCCAAAGTCTTCATACCCTTTTATTTCTCCGGCTTTATAGTATTCTTTTCCGTCATTTTCTATATTAAATTTTTGTTGTAAATTCTTCATTTCTTCTTTGATATAGAATTTTTGGTCATCGTCTAAATCTTCTCGTACCTGAGCAATTACCTTAAAATTTCTATCTGTCATAAAAACCGCCTTTCCAGCGAATGCTTGTTCGCTTCCGTCTTTATTATACTCATTTCCCTTTAGAAAAGCAAGGATTTTTTCTTCTGTAAACAAAGTGTAATTTTTCTTGCTCTACCATAGAAATCCTGCCTTGCTCCAATCCTTTCTTTATTGTGTATTGTAGATATCCCATAACAAGTTTTTCTTTTTTCTATTCCACATAAGGCTCTCCTTTACTATAACGGTTATTGGCTTTTTTTGCAAGAAAAAAAAGAGGTTTCCCTCTTTTTTTAACCTATCGTTCTAAGTCCCAATCTCTATTTCTTTGTCGCTCCTTTCGCTCTAACTCATGATATTTT
>JAUMXK010000057.1:0-5468 GCA_030535295.1 Eubacteriales bacterium
AAAAGAATAAGTTCATAAGCAATTTTCTTGCTTACAAACTTATTATACGAGGAGGGTATTTATGAATAAAAACAATCAATTCGTAAAAAAAATAATCAGCTTGGTTATGGTCTTGGCAGTCTTGTTGCCGCTTTTGGCCTTTCCGGTATCAGCGGTGAATCCGCAAAAAAAATCCTTGATAGACAGGGGGCAATTGATTCCGGACAATGAGGAAGCGGATGTAAATATGCTGATGATGAGTCCGGATTTTGTGGTAGAGGCCATATTGGTCACTTCTGCACTGGAACAAATGCCGAGTAGAGAAGAATTGAAAAAAGATACCGAAAATCTTATCAATACCTTTCAGTATGGATTGATTGACGGAGAGAAAATCGGTTCGGTATTTCTTTATGTCAATCGGGTTCCAAGTACCGGAAAAGTGCAAATGGCCGTTGTTCCGACCATGAAGCAAGAGGCCAATTATACCAATTACCAAGTGGACTTTATGGAGCGTACCTTACAAGAAGTGTATGAGAAAGCACCGGATATTGATATATTGATTTACAATTTCATGAGCTTGCTGAAAGTATATTATTATCCTGTCATCAATGAGATGGGAGCCAATTTTTTCACTGATGATGTAATTCAAGCAGCCAGTGAAGAGATTGTGGCCTGGAGAAAAAAATATCAGCAAAACATTGTTCTGCTGCTCAATCATGGATTTCCGGACGGACTATATGATAAATATGCGGATGATTACTTTATTTCTCAAGGCTATGGTATCGGCGAGAATAATTCCGGCGTATTTCTGATTTTTGATGATAAAACCGGCAGATTTGATATCCGTTTTTACGGAACGGCAAATAAAGGCTTTACACAAGAGCAATTACAAGGTTTGGTGGATGAGATTGCCTTAAAATTGGAAGGCTATGATGTTCTGGCGATTGTTCACATTATCGAAAGATTTTTGGAGCCGAATGAAAGTATTCCATTGGTCAATTTGGATGCCAATCCAAATCCGGAAGAGCATGTAGATAACCCGGAATTAGAATTTCCGGAGTTCAGACCGGCTTTTTATGTCGTCAATAACCAAAATGTTCTTTCTCCGGAAGATGAAGAGCTATTGGGCCTTAATGCTTCCGCTTTCCGCTTTGCGGCACAGGCCAATTTTGTGACGATTGTATTTCATCCGGAAGAAATGACCAAAGATGAAATGCAAACTGCAGTGGAATCCATGTATGAAAAGTGGTATGGAGAGGAAGACGGTATTGCCGTTTTCTTTGACCAGATGTCCAAAGAGATTGTATATCATACAGTAGGCTCGATGAAGGAGCTGTATGACAAGAATAAAGAAGAAGTGGACAATCTTTTATCTGTACTGAAAGAACTGACCAAGGAAAATGATTTTAGTGCGGAAGATATCGTATTCTATCAACAGAGTTTGATGGAGCTTTTATACACCTTATATGCAGAGCAGCAAGATATGGCACATTTTATTGATGAGTCCGGTGTATTCACAAACTTACAATTTACAGATTCCGTCAATTTATTAAAAGGGAAAAGTCCTTATGTTGCGGTATACAACAAGAGTGACTATACAGGCTATGAGACTTTGGATGATTGGTTGGCAAATTACCAAGAGGTATTAAATGCAGCCGGTTTCAAAGAGGAGAGAGTTATCATGGCAGTTCAATTTGACAAAGATGAATTTGCACTGTCTTACTCCGGTGACAACGAGTCCATTAGAAATATTGTGGAAAATGAGCTCAAGCCTTCCGTACAAAAGGAAGTGGAAGCGAACGAAGTGATAGGCGGAATCGATGCCTTTTATGATTTGGCGGCCGAAAAGTTGGCAGGCGTAAGCGGCTTGAACAATGAGAATAGTACGAATGAAGGGGATGCCATATTAGCAGATTTGGAAACGGAACTAAAAGAAAAAGCCAATGAATTTAAAAAAATCGTCATGATTGTAATTATTGCGTTGGTTGTGATTTTAGTGTTCTTTGTAATTTTGATTGTGTTTGCAGTACGAGCATCCAAAAAGAAAAAGCAAAATCAAGCTGCCATGCAATATCAGGCAAATCCGATGTATCCGCAAAATCAATATGATAATAATGCGTATGGTCAAAGCGGAGCTGGCTACGGTCAAGGCTATGACAACAGCGGTTTTAATCAAGGGAATATGAATTATGACCAAGGAACCGGCTACGGCCAAGGTTATGACAACAGCGGCTTTGCTCAAGGCAATGTCAATAATGACCAAGGAGCCGCTTACAATCAAGGATTTCAACCGGATGGATTCGGATATTCCGATGGATTTGGACAAGAAAAGAAAAATGACATGGAATAATCCATAGTAAGTAAAAAAAGTAAAAACAAGGACACAATAAAATAAAAATAAGACCTCTATCTACAGCTTCTATGTGGATAGAGGTCTTTGTTCTTTTGTTTTTCAATGAAATCTTTTTATTGATTATTTACACGTTAATTGGCTTTTTCCAGATTACATAAATAATGCCGGAGAAAAAATAGTAGCTAAAATTTGAAAAAGGGTGATTGGATTTCTACTTTGGAAAAATAATGTTCAATTTCTTTCTGACTTCCGATATCTTTACAAAAGGCGGTGGCGGTGCCTGCGGCTACTGCATAACGAAAACTGTCGAGAGGGCAATGGTCACGCTGAAAAGCGGCGATAAATCCGGCAATCATAGAATCGCCCGCTCCGACCGAATTAACCAGCTTTCCGGGGATTGCTTTGGCATAGTAGCTTTGCACTCCGTCCAAGAATAAAGCCCCTCGGTCGCCCATGGATATAATGACATATTTTGCACCTGCTTCCAGACACTTTTTGCCATAGATAATCGCTTCTTCTTCGCTGCGAATTTCTTTGCCGAAAAGCTCTCCGAGCTCTACCAGATTCGGTTTTATCAATAAGGGCTGATAGGTCAAGGTTTCCATTAAAGACTTTCCCGTGGTGTCAATTACAAAGTCTGCCCCTTTTTTTCGACAAATTTCAATCATTTGCAGGATGATATCACTGTCTGCACCGGAGATATTGCTACCGGAGATGATTAATGTATCTCCCTTGGAGAGCTGTTTTACTTTATCAAGGAAAATATGTTGCTCTTCTTTGGAAATACAGGGTCCTTGTGCATTGATTTCACTTTCGGTATCACTTTTCAATTTGACATTAATTCTGGTGTTTCCCTTTACTTCTGTAAAATCATGGTTTAGGCCGTTTCTTTCAAACCAATCCAGGATATACTTTCCGGTAAAGCCGCCGAGGAAACCAAGAGCGATATTGGGTGTTTGTAGATTGGTCAGAAGTTTGGAAACCATAATACCTTTACCGCCGACATTGATATAATCATCTTCCGTTCGATTCAGTTCTCCGACTTTGAAATCTCGGACTTTCACAATATAGTCCAGAGAAGGATTGAGAGTGACGGTATAAATCATAGAAAACTCCTTTCGTTTGGTATTTTAAATTCAATTATTTTTTCGCTTTTCTGCCATGTGCTCCCGATTGCGTTCGGAAATACTATGGTCAAAGGTAAAGGAGCATTTGAATCCTATTTATTGTAATATAATGATAGAAAAAAAGCAAAGGATTTATCTGAAAACAAAAGAAAACAAAAGAATTTCAATGCAGCATTTGTGAAAAAAAATACAAAAAAAATTATGTACAAATCGTTTGATTGGAATTATAATACTAACTAGATATAATTTTAGTTTATCAATATTTTATATAAGAAAGGTAATCTCGCCTATCTACAATTTTGCCATTCCGGGCGGTGTGAAGAATCTTTTAGACTGGCTTAGCCGTTCTTTAGATTTAAGCAATTTGCAAGGTGCTTCTGCACTTCATGACAAGTATGTGACAGTTTCTTCCGCAGGCAATGGCGGACATGATCAACTTTTCGGACAGTACCGTCAATTGTTGCCGTTCATTCGTATGAAGGTCGTTGAGCCTTTTACCGGTGCAAGAGTCAATGACAGTGCATGGGCTGATGGTAAGTTTGTATTGAACGAAGAAAAAGAAGCAGAATTGAAGGCGCAAGTACAAGCGGTTTTAGATGTTTTAAAATAAGGAAAGCGGAAATAACAAATAAAATGAATCAAAAAACCGGTCTTTTGCGGAAATGAAAAGCAAAAGGCCGGTTTTTGGCATGTTTTAAATTTTAAAAAAAGCTTGACAATTGAGTATCTGTTCAACTATAATATAGTTGAATGAATACTCAATTAAGGAGGCGAGGATGTCAAAGAATGAATTTAGCTGTGATTGCAAACCGATTAATCAAGAAGCTGTGGAAGAAGTGCTCTCCCAACTTCCGGAAGAGCCTGTATTTGATAAATTGGCAAATTTTTATAAGATTATGGGAGATGGTACCAGATGTAAATTGATTTTTGCATTGCAAAGTCGAGAAGAGCTGTGTGTAAGTGATTTGGCCAATATTCTGGGGATGTCCAAATCCTCTATTTCCCATCAACTGAGTAAAATGAAAACCAGTGCTGTGGTCAAAAGTCGTAAGGAGGGTAAAGAAGTCTATTATTCTTTGGACGACAACCATATTCGTCAGATTTTTGAAATTACCATGCAGCACATTGGGCACAAAGAATAGGAGGTCAATATGAAAACGGAAAAAAACATTTTAATTGCATTTATTTTAAATTTGTCGTTTTCGATTTTTGAGTTTTTCGGTGGTGCTTTGACCGGCAGTGTAGCCATTATTTCAGATGCAGTGCATGATATCGGAGATGCGGCCAGTATCGGACTTTCCTATTTTCTGGAGAAAAAGAGCAAGCAACAGCCGGATAAAACATTTACTTACGGTTATGCCCGGTATTCCGTTATCGGCAGTGTCATCACCACTTTGATTCTACTTTTCGGTTCTGTAATGGTAATCTACAATGCGATTATCCGAATTTTTCGACCGGTGCCCATCCACTACAATGGAATGATTATTTTTGCCGTGTTTGGAGTAATTGTCAATTTGGCGGCGGCTTATTTTACAAGAGAAGGAGATTCCCTCAATCAAAAGGCAGTAAATTTACATATGTTGGAAGATGTTCTGGGCTGGGTAATCGTTCTTGTAGGAGCAATTGTAATGCGTTTTACTGATTTTGCCATCATTGACTCTTTTTTGTCGATTGGCGTAGCTCTCTTTATTTTTTATAATGCTATTCGTAATTTAAAGGAAGCGATAGATTTATTTTTGGAAAAACTGCCACATGGAGTTGACTTGGATGAAATCAAGGAGCATTTACTGGAGATTGAAGGAGTAAAAGGAGTTCACCATATTCACATTTGGAGTATTGACGGATATCATCACTATGCCACTTTGCATATTGTGACGGAAGAGGACGGTTGTGAAATAAAAGAAAGAGTGAAAGCAGAGCTACGAGAGCATGGAATCGGGCATGCCACGGTGGAACTGGAGAATTGTGAGGAACATTGTCATGAAGAAGATTGCTGTATGGAATTTAAG
>JAUMXK010000057.1:5478-19597 GCA_030535295.1 Eubacteriales bacterium
ACAATCACCACCATCATCATCACTAGAATTCCATCACATGATGTTACAAGGCGGTGTCCCTCCGAGGGGATTTCTATTATGATGTTCCGGTAAAAAAGGATAAAAGACCAACAATTATTTGATATCAATCAAATGCAATCTCAGGATGTTTGTAAAAGCATTGAAATGGGATTGCATTTTTTTGAATATAATTTTATAATACAAGATAGGGTCTCTCTGTAAGAAATTATGCCGATAAATGATTTGCGTTTGCAAAACGTAAATGATCAAAGGAGATAATAGAGAATGAAATTGATACGTCAAAAACGAAAGATTATTTTTGCTTTGACAAGTATTGTACTTTGTCTGGTGCTGGTATACAGCTTTTATTCCTATCTTGTAGATGCGGAGAAGCTGAGAAAAGAAGTCAATCAGAATACAAATAATAAAATTCGTTTTATTCAGGAGAGGGTGGAAGCTTTTTTTGAACGGAGAGAAATCTTATTGACTTCCGAAGCGGCAATTGCAGAAAGTGATTTGGGTACCAATGAAGAGCATAATATTTTAGAGCGTTTGGAATTACAATATAATTATTTGAAAAAAGAATACGGTATTGTCGATATTTATATCGGCTATGCCGATGGAGTGACGGAAAGCGGCTCGGATGAAAAGGCCAATTCGCAGTCGCAGACATGGAAGTCTTATGACAGACCGTGGTATATTCGGGCGGTAGAAGCCCCCAATCGGATTATTTATACGGACGTATATAAGGACATTCACAATGGAGATTCCATGATTACCATGGCTAAATTATTGAATAAGAATGACAAAAAGGCTGTTCTTGCAATTGATATCAGTATTTTGCAGTTGATGAAACTACTGGAAAATGAAACCTTTGGAGAAAAAGGCTATGCTTTTGTTATCAATCAGGAAGGTAGATTCATTATTCATCCGGAATATGGTATGCACCAACAAGAATACGAAGAAAGTAACACTATTTACTCTGTTCAAGACGGAAGTTTGAAAGAGCTGGGTGCAAACCTGATTAATAATGAAATGGAAATGTTCAAAGCAGCCTATCAAGGTAATGAAAAAAGTTATTTGTCAAAAAAAATCGGCAATACCGATTTTTTTCTGGTGGTAGGTATCGATCAAAGAGAGATGCGTACCCAGCTGAATTTGATTTTGATGTACAATGTCTTTATTTCCATAATTGCAGTGCTGAGTTATATTTTGAGTTTGATGACCTTGACATGGAAAATTCAAAAGAAAAACAGTAAACAGCAAAAGGAAAACAGCAATATTATTCCATTGGCGGACGATAAAATCTGCCATAGAAATTGATGGAAGGCAGTACATTGACGACTACATTCGGATCAGCATGACGAATAGTCTTTATCGTGGCATCCAGTTCATAGCTGGAGCATACAATATGTAGCAATGAAACAGGCTTTTTACTGTAGCCGCCATAACCGCCCATGACACTGATGCCGTGACGATGATTGGCAAGATATTCCCGAATGATGGTTTCCGGTATGGATGTAGTGATTTGCAGGGTGACTCTTTTATATCTTTGATAGAAGTTTTCAATCGTTTTGGTGGAAATAAATTGATATAAAATCGAATAACCGGCAAATTCCCAGCCAAATAAATAGCCGAAGATTGCCAACAAAAGAATATTAAAGACAAAGATGGACTGCCAGATTTCACGGCCCGTTTTATTGGCTACATAAAGAGCAATAAAGTCGGTTCCGCCCGTAGAGGCATTGCCTGAGAGGGCGATGGTAATGGAAAGCCCGTTGATAAAGCCGCCGAAAATGATATTTAAAAAGGCATCGGAAAAAATCGGTTTGAATTGAAACCAATGTAAGAACAAAGCGGCCGCAATGAATTCAATCGTAGAATATAAGGTAAATTTCTTGCCGACGGTTTTAGCACAGAGCAAAGCAACCGGCAAGTTCAGTAAAACGATGAAAAAAGCAGTAGAGACCTGTAGCCCTAAAAAATCCGAGAAAATTCGGTTTAGGATAATCGCAATACCGGTAAAGCCGGCCGGCAATAATTGAGCCGGTTCGAGAAAGGCTTCGATAATATAGGCCTGAAGCAGAGCTGTTGTCAGGACACAGGCAATACTCCAAAATGTTTTATAGGTTGGGTTTTTACTGATAAAACTGGGAATCATGGTTTTACTTCCTTTGAAAAATAATCAAAAATAAATCAAACATTCTGATTATAGCAAAAAAAAATAAAAAAGGCAAAAGAATATTTATTTTCGAAAATGGAGGACAGCCGGGAAGGAAAAAGGAGGGTTTTGCCGAAAGATGATAGGAAAATATGTGAAGAAATAGAAAGGAGAATTTTTCGTTTGTATTTCAAATATAGACGAAGGATGGTTAAATATGAATATATTTGATGTACTGGGGCCGGTCATGATCGGGCCATCCAGCTCACACACAGCAGGAGCGGTAAAATTAGGTTATGTGGCCAGAAACATTTTGGGTGCAAATCCCGTCATAGCAAAGATTTATTTGCATGGCTCTTTTGCCGATACCGGAAAAGGCCATGGAACCGACAGAGCGATTGTAGCAGGGCTTTTGGGTATGAAAGAGGACGATGAGAGAATTCCCTATTCTTTTCAAATTGCCAAAGAGCAAGGATTACACTTTGAGATTGAAAATATACAGTTACCGGGGGTGCATCCCAATACGGTGATTTTGGATTTGCAAGATATTGGTGGCAGACAGCTGCATTTTCAAGGTTCTTCGATTGGGGGGAGCCGAATTGTCATAAATAAAATAGACAATGCCGAAGTAGAGTGCACAGCCGAATATCCAACTTTGATTGTTTACAATAAGGATTTGCCCGGATATGTTGCAGAAGTGACCTCGGCTCTAGCGGTAAAGTCTATCAATATTGCGACCATGAGACTTTTTCGTGGGAAAAGAGGAACAGAGGCGGTCATGATTATTGAAAGCGACCAGCCGATTTCCGAAGATGTCATCAAGAAACTGGAAACCATTGCCGGAATATTAAAAGTTACTTACATCGCCGGCATATAAAATAATATAGAGAAGATAGAGGAATAAAATGGCATTTGGTTCATTAGAAGAGATTATAGAAGTATGCAAACAGGAAAACATCGAATTCTGGCAAGCTATTTTGCAAGATGACATGAGAGAGAGAGATGTCACGAAAGAGGCTTCCTATGCGATGATGGAAAGAATGTGGGAAGCGATGCGATTCGCCGGGGATAATTATGACGGTAAGCTTCGTTCGGAGAGTAATTTATCGGGCGGTTATGGTCAAAAAATGCAGGAATACTGCCAAAAAGGAGAGAATTTATCCGGCAGCTTTATGACGGAGGTAATTGCGGAAGCACTAAAAACCGGAGAGTCCAATGCCTGCATGAAAAGAATTGTGGCAGCACCGACAGCCGGAGCTTGCGGTGTTTTGCCGGCAGTTTTGATTCCCATGTATAAAAATGGCTTGGCAAAAGAAGATAAAATCCTGGAGTCTATGTATGTAGCTGCCGGTATTGGACAAGTCATTGCGGCACGAGCATTTATTTCCGGAGCAGCCGGCGGATGTCAGGCGGAAATCGGCTCGGCCTCTTCGATGGCAGCCGGTGCATTGGTACATTTAAGAGGCGGCAACAATGAACAAATTCTGGATGCCGTTGCGATGGCAATGAAGATGCTTTTGGGCTTAGTATGTGACCCGGTTGCAGGACTTGTTGAAGTTCCTTGTATCAAAAGAAATGTAGGTGGAGCGGTGAATGCACTGGCAGCAGCGGATATGGCTTTGGCAGGAATAAAAAGTGCTATTCCGGCGGATCAGGTAATCGATGCTATGAAAGAAGTAGGAATGAATATGCCACCTGCTTTTCGAGAAACAGCCAGGGGAGGACTGGCAAATACCAAAGAAGGCAAAAGAATCAAGGCGATTTTGAGGAAATGAGGCGAAAATGTCAAAGAAGAGTAAATATGTAAGTTTAAAAAAAGAAATTGGCTGGGAAGCTCCTATTTTTATCGTTTTTTTTCTAGGATTTTTCTGTTCCGTCGGTTATGTGATGGGGGGAACCAACATGATAAAAACCATGATGGCAACGGCTTTTGATCTTCTGGTGAATGTTTGCTTTTACCTGATGGCGGCGGCTGTTTTGGCTGGCGGTATCTCCGGTGTGTTTTCGGAGTTTGGAGTCATCGCTTTTATCAATAAGGGAATTTCTGCAGTCATGAAACCGATTTATGATTTGCCGGGGGCAAGTTCACTGGGCATGCTTAATTGCTTTATGTCCGACAATCCGGCAATTTTGACACTGGCATATGAAGATAATTTCAGACAATACTTCAAAAAGTACCAGTTGCCGGCTTTGACCAATTTGGGAACGGCATTCGGTATGGGCTTGATTACCATGACCGCCATGATGGGATTGCCGGTGGAAGGAGCACTGAAAGCAACCTTTGTCGGCTTTTGGGGAGCTGTGGTAGGCAGTATTATTTCTGTGCGTCTTATGATTATCAAGACAAAGAAATATTATGGTACGACGGAAGCGGTAGAAACAACCAGTGCAGGCTCCGTTCCTGTAGGCATGCGTAAAGTAAGAGAAGGCTCTATCGGTTCACGCTTGATTCAATCGCTTTTGGATGGTGGCAAAATTGGAGTGGATATGGGTATTTCCATTATTCCGGGAGTGCTTTTGATATGCACGGTGGTTATTTTGCTTGCCAACGGAGTCGGGCCGGCCGGCGTTTATAACGGTTCTGCCAATCAGGGAATCGGCTTGTTGCCGGAAATCGGAGAAAGATTGCAGTTTATCATCAGGCCTTTGTTTGGTTTTCAATCTCCCGAAGCAATTGCTGTACCGATTACGGCATTGGGAAGTTCGGGAGCGGCACTTGGCATTATCGCCGATATGGCAACCAAAGGCAGGGTTTCGGCCAATGATATTGCTGTTTTTACAGCAATTTGCATGTGCTGGAGCGGCTATTTATCGACTCATATTGCAATGATGGATGCTTTGAAAACAAAGGAAATGACAGGACATGCCATATTTTCTCATACGATTGGAGGAATTGCTGCGGGGATTGCGGCACATTTGATTTGGCTAATTGTCGGATAAAAAGATAGTGGATTATGTTTCAATAGGGATGAAAGTATGTTCGAGATATCATATCGGCCTTAGAGGCTCATAGCTCTGATATCTCTGCTTAGAAAGGATTGCCATGTATTTACTACAATTAATGCAAAATGAAAGAAAAACGATATTAGGCATTTTTGAAAGCTTGGAAAGTGCCGAAAATTTTGTAAAAAAAATTCCCGGATATCAAAGGAAAGAAGAAACAATAGATGACTTTGTTTATGTAAATGAATGGCTTGAAGTAAAGGACTTACCTGACTATATTGAGATTGAGCATAATGGCAATCTGGTTCCTCTGACACGCTTTATGTTTCCGGATAAGGAAGATGTGGAAATTTATGTTTCGGAAGTCCCCAATCTGGACAAAGCAGGCAGCGGTCTGATAGACGGAGCTACCTTGGTAGATGCCTATGTCATTGATAATTATGAAACCAAAGACTATGTGGAAAGAAGAGAAGCTCAATATAAAAGAGTGCAGGCAATTATGAAGGAAAAGGGCTATCATGTGGAAAGAAGTTTTCAGGGTTCTGAGGATGGAGAAGCCATTGTTTATTGCCGGACGAAAGAGAAAAGCACGGATTCCGGGCAAGAGGATTGGCATTTCCTAATGCACATGGATCCGTCCTTTGTAGAGGATGAACGCTTAAAAGAAGAAGAGCTGGAAACACTTTTGGAAGAGATGCTTACGACATACTAAACATGATCCATTACTTTCATATCTAAGATGGAGAAAGAATTGCGTTTGGCAAGGATTAATCCATCTTTTTGCATTTTGCCGATTTCATTGGAAAGGGCACTGCGGTCGACACTCAGATAATCAGCCAATTGCTGACGGTTGAAAGGAATGTCGAAGGTATAACTGCCATGTTGCGTGGCCTGAAAGGAAAGATAGGACAGCAGGCGATTGCGAATGGATTTTGAAGAGGTATGGAATATTTTTCTGGACAAATTAAGATTTTTTTGAGCGGAAATTGCCAGTAAATTACGAATTAGCTTGCTGTGGTAAGAACAGGCATGATTGCAGAATTTTAGGATATGACTAATTTCCAAGAACAAAACAGAGCAATCGGTAGCTGCCACGACATTGACCATAAGAGGGGTTGAAGGAGCACAGGCATAGGATTCGGCAAAGATTTTACCGGGACCGACTTTGTCCAGAATACTTTTGTTTCCCCAAATATCATCATGCTCAATAGAAACCGAACCGGATAAGACCAGACCAGCGGAGCGAATGACATCACCGGCGTGATAAATGAGCTCCTGTTTTTTATATTTTTTTTCTTTTAAATGCAGACATTTTTCCATCGCTTCAATTTCTTCGGGTAGAATACCACGAAAAAGAGGGGTTTTACTTAAAAAATTAATATCCATTTTATCTCCTTTTTGTTGTTTTAACAACAGAACTGTTGTCTGAATTATATTATAGTATGGCTATCAAGTCAATCCCTGAATTGGTTATTCAGGGAAAAGATGAATGAAAAGTCAAGGTGAAACAAAAAGGTTAAAATGCAAAGAATGCGAAAGGTTTTAGGAGGTTAGGTATGGATTATAAGATGTTTTGTTATCAATGTCAGGAAACGGCCAAAGGAATCGGCTGCACCCAATCCGGAGTATGCGGAAAAAGTCCGGAAGTAGCGGCAATGCAAGATTTACTGGTATATGTGAGCAAGGGATTGTCAGCGATTACCACACAGCTCAGAGCAGAGGGAAAAGAAGTATCGCAGGCTGTCAATCACATGGTTACTCTAAATTTATTTATCACGATTACCAATGCCAATTTTGATGAAGAGGCAATTGTGGAGCGGATTCATCATACTTTGAAATGGAAAAAAGAATTACTGGAGCAAGTAGAAAAGAAAGAGCTCTTACCGGAAGCGGCCTTTTGGTCGGGACCGGAAAACAGCTTTGTGGAAAAAGCGAAAATGGTTGGAGTACTGGCAACTGAAAATGAAGATGTACGCAGTTTGAGAGAGCTTGTTATTTATGGACTAAAAGGACTTTCTGCATATTCCAAGCATGCCAATGCCTTGCTTCATGACAATAAGGAAGTGGATGCCTTTTTACAGGAAGCTCTGGCAGCGACTTTAAATGATAACTTAAGTGTCGATGAATTGGTAGCTTTGACTTTGAAAACCGGGGAGTTCGGTGTGCATGGAATGGCCTTGCTGGATAAGGCCAACACTTCCACTTACGGCAATCCGGAAATCACCAAGGTAAATCTGGGAGTCGGTACCAATCCGGGGATTTTAATTTCCGGACATGATCTTAGAGATATGGAAATGCTTCTCAAACAAACCGAAGGTACAGGTGTAGATGTCTATACTCACTCGGAAATGTTACCGGCACATTACTACCCGGCTTTTAAAAAATACAGTCATTTCGTGGGGAATTACGGCAATGCCTGGTGGAAACAAAAAGAAGAGTTTGAGAGCTTTAACGGGCCGATTTTGATGACGACCAACTGTATTGTACCGCCAAAAGACAGTTATAAAGACAAATTATTTACAACGGGTTCGGCAGGATACCCGGGCTGCAAACATATTGCAGGCGATATCGGCGAAGAAAAAGACTTTTCCGAAATCATTGCCCTGGCAAAGACCTGTCTGGCACCAACCGAAATCGAAAGCGGGGAAATCATCGGCGGTTTTGCACATAATCAAGTGATTGCCTTGGCGGATAAAGTGGTGGATGCGGTAAAAACCGGAGCAATCAAAAGATTTATTGTGATGGGCGGTTGTGACGGCCGTTCCAAGAAGAGAAATTATTACACCGATTTTGCGGAGGCATTGCCAAAAGACACTGTAATCCTTACAGCAGGCTGTGCCAAATATAAATACAATAAGCTTGAGCTTGGAGATATCGGAGGAATTCCTAGAGTTTTGGATGCCGGACAATGTAACGATTCTTATTCTCTGGCGGTTATTGCTCTCAAATTAAAAGAAGTTTTTGGCCTTGAGGATATCAATGATTTACCGATTATCTATAATATTGCCTGGTACGAACAAAAAGCGGTGATAGTGTTGCTGGCACTTCTTTATCTGGGCGTAAAAAATATTCATTTAGGACCGACAATACCGGCATTTTTGTCTCCGAATGTGACGAAAGTATTGGTAGAAAACTTCGGTATCAGCCCTATCGGTACTGTGGAAGAAGATATCAAATTATTCTTTGGAGAAGAAGCAATGGATGATGAGGAAGCAAGGAATACAGAAGGAACAAAGGAGAATGAAATGAGCGAAAGCAATAATATGAAAATCACAGGAGATATGTTAATCGGAGATGTGCTGAGAAACTATCCGGAAGCGGCACCGGTCTTAATGGCCTGTGGGATGCACTGCTTGGGATGCCCTTCTTCGCAAGCGGAGTCGATTGAAGATGCATGTATGGTCCACGGTTTAGAGCCGGCTCAAGTATTGGCGGCATTAAACCAAAACATTATACAGTAGGAAGGAATTGATATGAGTGCGTTTTTAGGGCCGATTCATTATCTCATGTATGACAAAATTCAAGTCCAGGATAAACTTTGCCTGTTTTTAGTAGAAAAAGCAGGAGAAAAGGAAGCCGGATTTGCTGAAAAAATACTGGAAGAAACATTTGCCTTGCCGGAAGGAGATTTGGCCGAGATTGTGGATTTGAATAATATTCACGGCTCGTTGCAGCAGATGGTTGAAATGGTGGAATATAAGCTGGCGTATTGCGTCGATAGAATCTTAGTGCATAATGTTTGTACATTGGAGGAATTGGTACAATATGCCGAAGAATATGGAAACCTCATTGGAGAAAGCAATATCGCAAATGCTGTTGCGGCTTATCAATATCTTTTTTCCAAGCTTCTTAATGGCATGCCATGTGACAGAGTGCAAGAAGTATTGGAGAAAACGGATAATAGTGTGGTATGGCGTGAGGTCAGAGATATCCATGGTGAAATTTGGCAGGAAATGAAACGAGATGGAAGTGAGTTTTATCGAATACGCTCAGGCATGATTGAAGGAATGCTCGGAAAAAGCGGCTTTGTGTTTGAAACATTCGGCCCGTTTCACTATAAATTAAGGAGTGCAGAATGAACGGAATTGAAATATTGATAAAAGAACATCAAAATATATTAAAAGCAGTAAAAAATATGAGAAAAGATGCCATTGCCGTAATGAACGGAGAAGAAGTTCGGATAGAGCGTTTTCGAGAATATCTGGCATTTATCCGCAACTACGCAGACAAGCATCATCACGGTAAAGAAGAGCTGATTTTGTTTCAGTACATGGTGGATGAACTGGGCGGAGCGGCGGAAAAGCTGGTAAAGCACGGTATGTTGGTCGAGCATGATATGGGCAGGCTGTATGCACAAAATCTGGAAAATGCATTGAATCAATATGAGGAGCAGGCAAATGATGATAGCAAGGTGGATATCATTGCCAATGCCATCAGCTATGGCGATTTACTGCAAAGACATATTGACAAGGAAGACAATGTTGTCTATACCTTTGCACAAAGACAACTAAAACCTGAAATAATGCAAAAGGTAAACGAGCAAACGATTGTCTTTGAAGAAAAAGAAGCACAGACCAGAGAATTTTACGAAAACTGGGTTGCCAATTTATAAAGAAATCATGCCAAAAACCCCTTGGCTTATGATATTACATTTCTATAATAACCTCAATAACCTCAAAATGAAGCTGTTTTCCGCTTGGGAGAACAGCTTTGTTTTTTTGTAAAAAAATGAATAAATATAATGAAAAAAAACGGAAATTGTGATATGCTTATTTTTGAAGGACATAAATAGGAGGTGCGGCTTTGAAAGGCTGGATAATATATAACGGCTCTCTGGAAGAATCCAGAATCGAGACCTTGATAAGGAGATTGAAGCAAATCGCCGATAGCAAAAATCTGGAAATGTCTTTATTAAAAAACAATCAAATATTGGCCTGGCAGGATGGGCAGGGGAATCTAAGATTGACGGCACCGGAGCCGTTGCCGGATTTTGTGATTTTTTGGGATAAAGATATATTACTGGCAAAACATTTGGAAAAAATGGGAATTAGACTTTTCAATTCTGCAATAGCTATCGGGATTTGTGATGATAAGGTCAAAATGCAATGCCATTTATCGGAGCAAGGGATTGCCATGCCGAAAACAATTTTTGCTCCTTTTGCCTTTTATGAACAAAAGTTGACAGAGGAATACTATGAGATGGTGGAAGCGGAGCTGAACTATCCTCTGGTATTAAAAGAGGCATCCGGCTCGTTTGGTATGCAGGTGTATCTCATCGGCAATCGGACAGAACTGAAAAATAAGGTTGAAGAGTTGAAGCATAAGAGCTTTTTACTGCAGGAATTTATTTCCGGCAGTAAGGGGAGAGACATTCGAGTCAATATTGTCGGCAAACGTGTAGTCGGAGCTATGCTAAGGGAAAATGATAAGGATTTCAGAGCCAATATGGCACTGGGAGGAAGGGCCAAAGCCATCCGTCTTACCAAGGAGCAGGAGGCACTTGCTTTAAAGGTTCATAAATGTGTGGGCCTTGACTTTAGCGGAGTGGATTTGCTGTTTGGAGAATCCGGTCCGATATTGTGTGAGGTCAATTCGAATGTCAATTTTTTAAGCTTTGAAAGAACAACAGGCATTGATTTTGGAGAAGCAATAATCGATTATATAATAGGTGAAATGGAATGCAAGGTTTAATGATATATTCCCAAGAGGATATCGAAAAAAACAGAGAGTTCAGTGATTGGGTAAGGGATGAATTTAAAAAGTATCAGGTGGAGCTGAAAGTGCTTGCAAAAGAAGAACTTTATTCCTGTGAGCACTCTTTCAAGCAGTGTGCCTTTGTCATCAATCGCAGTCGGGACTACAATTTGAGTCTGCTCTTGGAACTGAATAAAATTCGGGTCTACAACAACTCACAAATTACGCTGCTTGGCAATAATAAACTGGCAGGATATGCCTATGTGCAAAAAAAAGGCTATCCGATTGCAAGGATCGTATTACCGGAAGAAAGTGAGCAGGAAAAAATCATATCCAAGCCGATTTATGGTCATGGCGGACAAGGAATATCGGTATTAGGCAGTATTAAAGAATGGAAAAAAGACCATGTCAATCAGATTTTATTGGAAGATATCGTAGGGGATATACGCTTTTATATCATCGGCAATCAGGTGCAAACGGCAGTACTGCGTAAGGCAAAAGAAGGAGTGCTGTCCAACTTCAGTTTGGGTGGAACAGTGGAGCAATTTTATGTGGACAAAGAAGTGAATCGCTATATCACAAGCTTTATGGAGGGCTTAAGCATTGATTATGCCGGAATTGACTTTCTGCTGACGAAAGAAGGCAAGTTCATTTTCAATGAAATAGAAGATGTTGCCGGAAGTCGTATGCTCAGTCAGCTTGCTATCAATAATCTGGTTCCGATTTGGGTGAACCACATCATTCGAGAATTAAAATAATCACTAAATTTTGTGCAATCATGCGGAAGATATGTTATACTGTAAAAAAATACCATCTCGAAAAAGGAGTATTATCAATGACAACAAAAGATTTGTTTTTAAGGATTATGCACAGGCAGACGAAGATTGCTTTGGCAACCAGCACCTACAGTCAGCCGAATGTCAGGGTTGTAAATTTTTATTATGACGAACAGGAAAATAGACTTTATTTTGCAACAATTGATAAAAATGATAAAATAAGAGAATTTGACATCAACCCCAAAGTAGCATTCACTACGCTGCCTTGTGAAGGGATTGAGCATGTCCGAGCAAGAGGAGTGGTCAAGAAAAGCCGAAAGAGCTTTTATGATATTGAGGAGGCATTTCTGGAGAAAATGCCGGACTATGCGGAGCTGGCGAAGAAATCCATGGACGAATTAAGTTTGTTTGAAATAGAATTTCAGTCAGCGCTCGTTTTTCGGGGATTTGATGACATTGATATATTGGAAATAGAAGATTAAAGGCCGAATGGCCTTTTGTCATATTAGGACCGGCTTTCAGTTAGGGGATGAAAATCGTGTATGAGCATAAGAAATTTTATATGATACAGTTTTTGAAAAGTTTATTATTAATAGGAATCAACAGTATTTTTTATATTTACCATTTATTGCCGGTTATCAGCCTGCAAAATGTATTTTGGGCAATCATATCCACCAGCTTGTTGGAGCAGATGGTATTTCAATGTTGGTTTCAGAGGAAAAAATATATTCGTGTCCTGCAAACTGCTTTATACAGTCTTGCCACCCTGTTGAAGTTTTCATTGATGATTTATTTTAAGCAATATGGTAATTATGATATTTTCAGTCGTATTGGTATGGCAGATTACCTTCCGGGAATGACGGGATATATTTTGAATGATATCAGTGCAATTATGCTGATTTTTCTGGCATTATCCGCAGTTTACGCCTTTTTGCTGGCACGCAATCAGAAAGACAACGAGTACACGGCACTTAGAGGTCATGCAATATGGCGGATTGGTACGGTGATGGCGGCGATACTGCTGGTGTTATACTTATCGGTAGATTCTTTAAGTTATGTGGATGCTTATCGGGCCACGGTACATTCTGCCTATCGGGCAATCAATAAGCAAGAGGTAGTTTTGGATGATCAGGCAGGAGAGGAAGAAAAGCCAACACAATCGGCTGAGAAACAATCGGTCTATGCAGAGCTTTTTCGAAATTATGGACACCAAAATCAATATACCGGTATCGGTAAGGATAAAAATCTATTAATTATACAAGTAGAGAGTCTACAGGATAATTTTGTGCAAAAGTTCTATCAAGGGCAGGAGCTGACTCCGAACTTGAATCGACTGATTGAAAAGTCCTTTTATTTCCGAGATTACTTTGAACTGCTTGGTTTCGGTAATTCTTCAGATGCCGAATATGTATCGCTAAATAGTACCTTTTCCAACCTAGGCAAGGGTGCGTATGAAGAATACAAAAACACCGAAGTGAAAGGACTGTTGCAAATAGCCAAGGAAAAAGGATATCAAAGTTTTTCCATGCATGGCAACAGCGGTGAATATTACAACCGAAGACAGGGACATGACAATATCGGCTTTGATAAAGTGTATATGGGGGAAGAATATGAGCAGGATGAGCTGATTGGCTTGGGATTATCCGACCGTTCCTTTTTTCGCCAATCCGTACCGATTTTTGAAAAAGCCGCAAAAGAAGGGAAATTTCTTGGCTTTATGATTACTTTGACTTGCCATGGCCCGTTTGATATGCCGGAGGAAGAACAGGTAATTAAAGTAGAAGAAGAAAAAAAGGAAACCACATTCGGAAAATATCTCAATGCCGTTTTCTACACAGATAAGGTGATTGGAGAGCTGATGGAAGAGCTTGCCCAAAAAGGGATTTTGGAAAATACAGTAGTGGCCATTTATGGAGATCATCATGCTTTTACCAACAGCAATCCGGAAAATCGCAAAGCCTTGGAGGAATTTATAGGAAAACCGTTTGATTATGATGAAATGATGCGTATTCCTTTGATTATTTATGTACCCGGCTATGAAAAAGGAGTGGTTTTGGATAATATCGGCAGTCAAATTGACTTTTTGCCGACGATTGCTAATATCATGGGATGGAATGATGTGCCAAGTCCCATGTTCGGAGTGGACTTATTGGATGAAAGCTTAAGCAGGGAAAATGTAGTTTACCCACAAACCTATTTGCTGCAAGGCAGCTATATCACGGATAAAGTGTTGTTTGAGAAATCCAGAGTGGCAGAGGGAGTGGCAGGAAGATTGATAGAGAGGGAAAGCCGTGCCGAACTTCCGGCAGAAGAGGCTAAGGACCATTACAATAAAGCGATGTGGCTCATTCCCAAAGCACAGTATTATTATTATCAGAACAAAGTCAAAGAAATCATAGAAGACTATGAAAAACATAAAAAGAATATGTAAAAATCCACGTTCTCACTCGACTGAGTGAGGTAGTGTCAAAAGTCTACATAAAAGTTGAGTTTAAGTTTCCCCATTTTTCGACAACAGAACCACTCCAACTAACCTGTAGAAGCC
>JAUMXK010000058.1 GCA_030535295.1 Eubacteriales bacterium
AGACCGTTATCTTAAGCAAGGACAAGATTACCAAAAACGACTACTTCAAGGCCAATGAAATCTGGAAAGTCGATGGCGGATGGGAATTGACCGTTCACTCTGCTGAGTATGTAGATTATTACAATTCGTTCCATAAACCGGATCCTAAAAAAATTGTACTGGTTCGTTACTCTTACAAAAACCTTGGCACGGAAGGTTTTAGCGGTGCAGGACTTTACTTCGTTCCAAGCCAAAAAGTGGAAGCAATTGGAAAAAAAGGAATTGTTGCCGATACCTATCCTCTGTCAATCCCTTATGACAAGACATATTTACATAATGATGCGACTATCCCTGTCCATATCAAAGTTGGAGAATCTTTGGAAAATGCATATAGCGGCATCAGTTTAAGCGATGAAGCGGAAAGCATTCGTCTTAACTTTGAACATATCGACGCAAAAGGCAATACACATTCTGCTGACTTTGTTGTTCCAATTGACAAGAAAAAATAAACAAACCTATGCATACAGCAAAAGCCGATAAGGAAATCATCCTATCGGCTTTTTTCATTCTCTTTTACTTTACAATATCCTCTTTTTGCTTTTTTGTCAGATATCGATATGGATTTTCCTTCAAATCTACCTTACAAATGCCGACATAAGGGCAATAGGTACAAGGTTTTTGCTTATTATAATAAAACGGCCTGACCTCGGTATCCCCTTGCCAGATTCTGGTGGCAAGTTCTTCGGCTTTTTTATGACTGTACTGCTTGCATTTTTCCAGTTCTTCTTCCGATAAGACCATGGCACCGGCATAAGGGGTTCCATCTTTTTTCAGACGGATATTCATGACCTGGGATTGCCCACCGCTCTCCAAGCTCTTATCCAACTTGGCCAAGTTTTCCGCTACAAAAACTCCCTTTAAACGCATCGCCTTCAGAAAATCTTCTTCCTCCGGATAACCTCCTGTCAAATCACTCTGTGCAAAAAGCGGATTCTTCATGTGAAAATATGCCCCGCTAATCGGCAACACCTTCTCCGCTCCTTCCCTCTTCAACAGGTATTCTTCACCTGCCTTGAGATATATCATCAACTGTAGCTGCAAACCGTAAAAAATCTTGGTGTAGTCCAGATCATGCTCACCGGTCTTATAATCCAAAATCGAAAAATAAATGCTGGCTCCTTCTTTTTGAATGTCCATGCGGTCAATCACACCTTCTAGGAAAAACTCCTGACCATCCTCGGTATAGAAATGAATATTTGCCAAATCCTCTTTCCTAAAGAAAAGCTCTTCCTGATAAAACTTCATTGCCCCGAGCTGCATTTGCTTTTGACTGGTGCGAACCACTCGATTGGCAATTTCCGCCAATCGGTCTGCCAAAAAGCGATTTCGTGCATTGCCGGTGAAAATATTGCGTTTATTTTCCTGCAAAGCTTTTTGCACCGCTTCCTGCATCACTTCCTGATATTCCTCTTCCGTCAGTTCATACACCTGTTTATCCAGTTTTTGGCTCAGATGAAAGACGGTTTCTAAAACCTTGTGTAAAAAAAGCCCCATATCCATACGCTCTGCTTGATAAGGTACAATTTCTCTAGCTTTGATACCATAGCGTAAAAAATGCAAAAACGGACAGGAACTGAAGCTCTCCAGTCTGGATACACTCATTTTTCTCTGCTTATGATACAGCTTTTCTGCCAATCCGGCAGGCAAATTACCCGTTTGGGAAAAGCTTGTCTGTGTCAATCTTTCCAAAGCTTTATGCTCCTGCGAATCTTTCAGTTTCTGATAAATCGGATAAAAAAGTGTATTTTCCCCACCCAGATGGAATTGTTTGAGAAAACTTACCAAAGTCGGTTTCGGATAGGTAATCTTTTCGTGTGCTAACCACCAGTGTGCAAGATTCTTCACCTCATTTTTCGGAAACATTCTGCGTATCTGATAAAAAAGTGCAGACGGACGCTCGCTCTTGCCTGTCGTATCTGTCAATGCATAGCTTAGGTAAAGCTTTTCCGTGGCACTCATCAAACTCATAAAAATAGTCAGCTGAGCTTTGAAGATACTGTTTTTTCTATCTTCTGCCAGACCAAAGCCACCATCCGAAAAGCCTTTTATCGACTGCCTTTCCCAATCAGAGAAAAAGCCGCTGTCCTCCTGGACACTCGGTACATTGTTCTCTGTCAGGCCAATGGCAAAGACAATCTTAACCGTCGCCAGTCTGGTATGCTCCAGACTCCCTACTACTATCTGATCGGGTACCGGAGGGGCTGCCGCATATTCCAAGGCTTCCAGCCCGGTCAGAATCAAAGCCGCAAAATCTTCTGTGGAAATTCTCTCCGATTCCGAAGAATCGCTTTCTTCCAAACCTTGGAGCATAAACTCTCTCATCTCCTGTAAGTAGGCTTTGATTTTCTCTCCTACTTGTCGGTATTTGGATGCTTTTACCCAATCAGAAGCCGCTTCCCGCTCTTCCATTTGATGCTCCAGCTTACGGTAGATATCTTTTCTATCCAGATAATTTTCCAGAGCATCCAGCTTTTTCTCAAAGGTCTTTCCCTTTTTCAAAGCTTTTTCCAACTCAAAAAGCGCTTCCAAAATCTCCTGCATTTCTTCTGAAAGGCCTTCCAAGTTGCGGTAATCTTTGCTGCCTCGCAAATTCTTTTCCAGCGCAAAAATATCCAGTCTGTCCAGCTCCGCTCGAATTTTAGGGTCATCTTCATCGGCAACGGCATAAATATTTTTCAAATGCTGCATCAAATCCACATAGCGAAATCCTGACAACACCGATTGCAGGGCGGAACGAATAAATGCCGGCAGCGGATGCTTTTTGATACTTTCTTTTTGGTCAATAAAATAGCTAAGCTCATATTCCCGAAAAATCTTATCGACCTTCGCCGCATAAGTGCTGAGATTGCCGGTAAGCACCGCCATTTCATGGTAGCGGTAGCCCTTTTCATGAACATAGGAGAGGATTTCTTCCGCTACATAGCGCAGTTCTTCCTCTATGTTGCCTGCCTCCGCCAGAAAAATATTCTCCGCCACTACAGATAACGGCTCTTTTGGGCTTTGATACAGCTCATCTTCTATTTTTATCATCTCCGGCGAAACATTTTCTCTCCGGCTTTCTATCAGAGTGATTTTCTCCTCCACTACCGGACTATTTTGTCTAAGCTTACTGATGGAATTTTTGATGCCGTAGTAAAGCTCGGACGGATAACGTAAATTCTCCAAATCCAAATGCGTTTTCTTTTTCCAGGCATAAGGGAAGGCAATATGCACATCTTTTGCCTTTTGCATAAACACAGATAGAATTTCAATCTGAATCGGCACAAAGCCATAAAAACCATCCACGAAGATTTCGATTTCCGACAAGTCAAAATCCTGTTTCAGCACCTGACAAACATGCTCCAGAGCCGCTTCCACCACAAAGTAATCGGAGTGTAGCAATTCTTTATATGCTTCGAGTAACTCTGCCAAATCCAGTGTCTTATCTCGCACCAACTCGCCGGAAAGGCTGCCTGCGATTTCCCGTAATTTCTCCGCTGTCATCCGGTACTGAAAACATTCGGTCAGCATTTTGCTCAAACTCTCGATATAGGCCGGACTATTTCTTCTTTTGGCAATGACAGGAAAGCGCCCCGGCTCATTTTCCAAAATTCGATAAATCAAAGCGGATTTTCCGGCGGCATTCAAACTAACCCTGCCGGCTGTTGCCAAATAATTTTGCAAACGATATACCAGACGATTAAAACTAAGGACTTCTAAATTTAGAAGTCCTTGATTTTTATTCTGCTGAATTAATTCTCTTTGCATTTGCAGGGTATACTGCTCAGGCACAATATACCACACAGGGCGAAAAATATTTTCTTTGGCCTTTTGTAGTGCCATTTTTTGTAAATAGATACTTTTTTCCGTTTGCGGTCTGCCTAAAATTAATTCCATATTCTTTTCCTACGCTTTTTTATTTGACTTTAAAAATTTTAAAATCTTTTTCGCCGTTTCTTCGGTATTATCCGGCACTTTGACACGTTTGGTATTGATTGCCTTAATGTTGAGTTTTTTCACATCCAAATAATTCAATGCGTCTTCGTGCAAGCAGAAACAGCAATTCATTGCTTTCAGTTTATCAATCAACTCTTGGTCTTCGCTGTCATCAGTTGTAATAATGCCAAACGGCTTACCCAAAATCAGACATTCATTGACCGTAGCCCAACCCGGCTTTACCAAGGCAAGAGAACTTGCCATCAAATAATCCTGACTGTGGCTGATTTTATTCGGCAGATTGATGACATGTGCATCTCCGCCGGCCGTCAAATCTCCGGCCGCAAAGACATGACCGGATTGGAAGTTGATGATCATATCCTTTTTGTGCGCTACTTGGCCAATGGATAGATACATGGTCGGCCAGTACATCTTCTTCAAATCTACGGAAGCAAGGAAATTGACTTTGCGCATCATGTGTCCGCCCTCTGTCATCGGACAGTTCAGTCCCGGCATATCATCTGCCATTGCCAAACGGTAAAACATATCGAATTGATTGTATTTATTCAAGTAATAACTAATGTATTCCTCTTTGATTCCTTTTTTCTTGTAGCGATGATACCAGGTGTAATTGGAAATACCGACTACCTTTATTCCCAAGGCCTGTGCCACTTCAATTCCCAATACCGATAAATCGGAAATCACAAAATCCAGCGGCATATCCTTCAGCTGTTCCAACTCCTTATCCAGTAAGTCCGGAAGCTTATGAATGAATTTTTCCACATTTTTTTCCGTCGTCTTGACATCCGTAGTCAAAGTATTTTCGAAATATACTGTCTTTGCTTCCGTTTGAGTGATTTGGAAGGTAACTCTCTCTTCATAAGGAATTAAGTATATTTTGGCATACTCGATTTGTGTTTGTCCGCTCACCAAATAAATATGATAATCGCTCTGTTCTAATATTTGTTCTATCACCGCTAATGATCTGGTAATATGCCCAAAACCCGTATCGGAAACATAATAACCTATTGTTTTCATTTCGTCCTCCCGCTTGCGACTGATTCTTCCGCAAAAACTCCGATTGCCGGAAAAACCGACCTTTTTAGCACTTTACTAAAAATGTCGGTTTGATTCCTCACAAATAACTTTCTTCTTATAATACTGCGTTTAATTTTTCCAGTAATTTTTGTTTTGGAACTGCACCCATCACGCTGTCTACCGGTTGACCGTCTACAAAAACAATCATGGTAGGAATGCTCATTACTCGATAAGCTCTTGCAGTATCACTGTTATTATCGACATTTAACTTGCCGATTTTTACCTTGCCTTCCAATTCTGCTGCCAATTCATCAATCACAGGACTCATCATCTTACAAGGTCCGCACCAGTCCGCATAAAAGTCCACCAATACCGGTACATCCGATTTCAATACTTCTTGTTCAAAATTTGCATCTGTAAATTGTAATGCCATTTTATATTCCTCCGTTTCGTTATTTTATAATCTACTATTAAATAAGTTCATCTTTCTCTGTTTGGATAAACTTACTTATATTATAAGGACTTTTCAAAACATAGTCAACCCTTTTATTGAAGGCCTCTATTTTCAGACGATAACGCCCTTAAATGCAATAGCCCGTTTTCTTATCAATCACATTGGTCAGCGGCTCTCCCTTGAGGTAGCGTTCCAAATTGGCAATCATTATCTCCCCGATTCTCTCCCTTGCCATTGGCGAGCTGAAACCGCCGGCATTGTGCGGAGTCAAAATCACATTTTCCAAATACCAAAGCGGACTGTCCTCCGGCAAAGGCTCTTTCTCAAAAACATCCAGAAGTGCCCCTGCAATTTTCCCTTTTTGCAAAGCCGCCGTCAGTGCCTCTTCCTCCACCAAACCGCCCCTGGCAATATTGACAAAAATCGCACTCTTCTTCATCATTGCAATTCTACGGGCATCCATGATATGGCGCACTCCCTCATACATTGGAATCGTCAAGACCAACACATCCGCTCTGTCGATGACCTTATCAAAATCTTCTTCATAATAAAGCTCATCTACATAATCCGGTTTCTCCGACTGCCTTCTCTTGACGGCAATCACATAAGTACCCATTGCCTTCATACGCTTGGCCACTTCCCTGCCGATATCACCTAAACCCAAAATCACCACGGTAGAGCCCTTCAAATTCGTCACCGGAATCCTATCCCATTTTTTCAGAGATTGGTGACGGACATAATAATGAAAATGGTTTTTGAGTGCCAGCACTCCGCCAAGCACATACTCCGCAATTGATTCCCCGAATGCTCCCGTCACATTCGTAAGTACCACATTCTCCGCCAAAATTCCCGGCTTTAAATAGCCATCCGTTCCTGCCGTTTGTAGCTGTACCCACTCCAGATTCGGAGCATACGCAAAGTGGCGAAGAGAAATATTTCCCAGTACGATATTGGTATGACTCATATCCTGCGGCGTAATATCCATTCTATTTTTATAAGTGACACGATGACCGGCAGTGATGGCTGAAATCTCTGCTCCCTCTGCCAGAGTAAAATCTGTGGTAATTAAAATATTCTTCATTCCCATTCTCCTATTGTCTATACCTTCTTTATTTCTTCCTATATATAGGTCTTATCCTACTATCCTGCTTTCAAATTTATAGCCTTCCTATCGATAATATCCCCGAAAGAGACTTCGTGAATCTGTCAGGAAATATCTTTATTTAGACACAGTATACCATAAAAAAACCTTATCCTTCAACCAAAAATGAAAAAAACACCCTTTCTTCTGTTTTCCGGTAATCTACCGGAAATATCCGCTCTACCGACTCCGCCCACCGATATCTGTTTCATCCTTAACCAATCGCAAAACCGAACAAATGCACAAAATGAGACGTTCTATTCTAAAGTTTGTCAACACTAAACAAAAAACTTAATGCCATTCCCCTACACAATTCTTCTATCCCTTTATAACAGTTGCTTTCAGGATATAAATTTCTCCAAAAAATTTTTGAATTTTTGTTATTTTTTCTATTGACATTCCCTGTCTGAATCGGTATAATGTTCTTCGTGTTTAGCAAAAGTATATTTCAAGTTTAATATATGATGTAATTTTATTTGTTCCTGCTAATCGTACAAAGAAAGGCGGTATTTTCGAATGAAAATCGGAGAAAGTATCAAGCAGCTCCGTCTGGAAAATAATCTTACCCAAGAAGAGCTGGCAGATCGTTGTGAGCTATCCAAAGGTTTTATTTCCCAATTGGAAAGAGATTTGACCTCTCCTTCTCTGGACAGTCTGAGTGATATTTTGGAAAGTTTGGGCACTAATTTGGCAGATTTTTTCTCAGAAAAAGAAGAAGAAAAAATTCTCTTCTCCAAAGATGATTTCTTTGAAAAGGTAGATAAAGAACTCGGCTATCAAGTGAATTGGATTATTCCCAATGCCCAAAAAAACGAAATGGAACCTATTTTACTAACCTTGGAGCCAAACGGACAGTTTATTGAATTTTCACCGACACAAGGTGAAATCTTCGGCTATGTGTTATCCGGAAACGTTCAGTTAAACCATGGCAAACAAAGTTATCGTGTCAAAAAAGGAAACAGTTTTTATTATGCGGCCAATGTTTATCATTCCCTGCATAATCCCGGCAATAAACCGGCAACCTTACTTTTGATATCCACTCCCCCTTGTTTTTAAGCATAAGTCTTATGCTATTTCTGTAAAGGAGAACGAATATGAGCAAGAGATTGATTGAAGGAATCAATTTAGTAAAAGAATATGACGGCAGCCGTGTGGTTGACAATATTGATTTTTGGGTGAAATCCAAAGAGTTCCTGACCATCCTCGGTCCCAGCGGATGTGGCAAAACAACCACCCTACGTATGATTGGCGGTTTTGAAACGCCCACCTCCGGTGATATTTTATTAAACGGTACAAGCATCGTCAATTTGCCGCCTTATGAGCGCCCGATTAATACCGTCTTCCAAAGATATGCTCTTTTTCCTCATATGTCCATTTATGATAATATCGCTTTCGGGCTGCATATCAAAAAAATGCCAAAGTCGGAAATTGATAAAAGAGTCAGTAAAATGCTAAGTCTTGTCAATTTGGACGGCTTTGAAAAAAGAAGAGTCAATTCATTGAGCGGTGGACAGCAGCAAAGAATCGCCATTGCCCGTGCCTTGGTCAACGAACCGCAAATCTTATTGCTGGACGAGCCCCTTGGAGCACTCGACTTAAAACTGCGTAAAGAAATGCAGCTGGAGCTCAAATATATGCAACAGGATTTGGGAATTACCTTTATCTATGTTACGCATGACCAAGAAGAAGCTCTGACGATGTCGGATAAAATCATCATCATGAACAAGGGAAAAATCCAGCAGGTAGGTTCTCCGACCGATATTTACAACGAGCCGGAAAACGCTTTTGTCGCTGATTTTATTGGCGAAAGCAACATCGTTGCCGGCATTTTCAAAGAAGATAAAGTCGTAGCATTTGCCAATACCATTTTCCCATGTATTGATACCGGCTTTGAAAGGGGAGAAGCCATTGATGTGGTAGTGCGTCCGGAAGATATTGAAATCACTTCCGATGCCAAAGCTCAGCTCCATGGAATTGTAGACTCCACCGTCTTTAAAGGTGTTCATTACGAAATGATTGTCCTGGAAAACGAAAGAGAATGGCTGATTCAAAGTACCATTCCGCATGCCGAAGGAAAAGAAGTCGGTCTATATATTGCACCGGACTTAATTCATATTATGAAAAAGGAGGCATAGGGAAATGAAAAAATACAGTGCCATTCCTTATGTCATTTGGACTGCCCTTTTTATTTTATTGCCCCTACTGCTAATTACTTATTACAGTTTCACGGTCAAAGATGGGGTAACCGGTCAATTGGTATTTTCCTTTGCCAACTATGTCAATTTATTCAACCCTCTTTATTTGAAGGTGTTTTTAAACTCTGTCTACCTGGCTGGAATTGCCACCATTATTTGTTTGATTCTGGGCTATCCGATGGCAATGATTATTTCCAAAATGAAAAACTCGCAAACCATTCTGCTCCTTTTTATCTTGCCGATGTGGATGAACTTCTTACTTCGCACCTATTCCTGGATGGCGATTTTGGGCAGAAATGGCTTTATCAATCGAATGCTTTCCCTTGTCGGATTGCAACTGGAATTACTATACAACAATAACGCCGTTTTGCTCGGTATGGTCTACAACTTCTTACCTTTTATGGTATTACCGATTTACACTGTACTGGTCAAAATGGATAAAAGTCTGATTGAAGCCGCTTATGACCTGGGATGTACTCCGTTTCATACCTTCCGCAAAGTCATTTTTCCATTGTCTTTGCCGGGTGTCATTTCCGGTGTCACCATGGTTTTCATGCCGGCGGTCAGTACCTTTGTTATCTCCGACCTTTTGGGAGGCGGACAAAGCGTCCTTATCGGTAACTTGGTACAAGAACAATTCATGAAAGTAAACAACTGGAGTTTCGGCTCTGCCATTTCCGTGATTTTGATGTTGCTGATTTTAATGTTCATGCGCTTATTGCACAGAATTGATGATAAATACGAAGGAGGAACGAAATAATGAAAAAATCATTGGCAAAAATCTACACTGTTTTGATTTTCTTCTTTTTATATGCTCCGATTATCGTATTGATTATTTTCTCCTTCAACAGTTCAAAGTCAACCGCCAATTGGAGCGGCTTTTCTTTGAAATGGTATTCGGAATTGTTTCGAGATAAAAATATTATGAAAGCACTTTACTATACATTGCTTTGTGCGGTAATTTCCTCGGCTGTGGCTACCGTCTTCGGTACCATCACCGCCTATGGTATTCATCACATGCGAAGCAAGCCCAAAAAAGCACTTTTGGCAGTCAATAACATTCCGCTGCTAAACCCGGATATTGTGACCGGTATTTCCTTGATGGCGCTTTTTTCCGCACTGGCAATCCTTCGCTTCCGTCTGGGCTTTACCACTATGGTATTGGCTCACATCGCCTTTAATGTGCCTTATGTGATTTTATCGGTATTGCCGAAATTGTCACAAATGCCGGATGATACCGTCAATGCTGCTATGGACTTGGGTGCTACTCCTTTTTATGCGTTTCGCAAAGTAGTTCTTCCCGAAATCAAACCGGGCATTATCACCGGTGCCATCATGGCCTTTACCATGTCGATTGATGATTTTGTGATTAGCTACTTTACGACCGGTGTGGGTGTCACCAACTTGTCCATTGAGATTTATTCCATGGCAAGAAGAGGTATCAAGCCAAGTATCAATGCCTTATCCACACTGATGTTTGTGGCAGTCTTAGTTTTGTTATTACTGGTGAATAAGTATTCCGACAACAAGGAAGCACTGATGAGCTAGTTGACATATTTTTATATTCCGCTTTTTACATTTTATAGAAAAGTGGATGACCAAACTTTTAAAATCTGTGTTCAGGAGGTAAAAATTGAAAAAAATATTTGCTTTATTTATGACCGTTATTCTGGTAACTCTTACTTTTTCCGGTTGTTCCACTCAGCAAAAGGTGGTAAATGTCTTTAACTGGGGTGATTACATCAATCCCGAAATACTGGAAGACTTTGAAAAGGAAACAGGAATTAAGGTTGTTTATGATACCTTTGCTACCAATGAAGATATGTGGGCCAAATTCACACAAGGCGGTAACGATTATGATGTTCTTTTCCCATCGGATTACATCATTGAAAAAATGATTCGTGAGGATAGAATCGAGAAATTGGATTTATCGAAAATCCCGAATTTAAAAAATATTGATTCCGGCTTTTCCAATTTGGAGTTTGACCCGGGCTATGAATATTCTGTGCCTTATTTCTGGGGTTCTGTCGGTATTGTTTACAACAAAAGTATGGTAGACGATCCGGTTGACACCTGGACTATTTTATGGAATGAAAAATATGCGCAAAAGATTTTGATGCTGGATTCTCAAAGAGACAGCTTAATGGTTGCATTGAAAACTTTAGGCTATTCCATGAATACCAAAAACATCGACGAATTAAATGAAGCAAAAGAGCTTTTAATCAAGCAAAAACCTTTGGTCCTTGCTTATGTAGGTGACAATGTAAAGGATATGATGCTGCAAAAAGAAGCGGCCATGGCAGTGGTATACTCCGGCGAAGCTTATGCCATCATGAAAGACACGGACGAATTTGCTTATGCCGTACCGAACGAAGGCTCCAATTACTGGTTTGATAATATTGTTATCTCCAAGGATGCTCCTCACAAGGAAGAGGCATATCAATTCATCAATTATATGCTGCGTGGCGAAGTCGGCAAGAAAAATACCGACTATATTTTCTACGGAACACCAAATACCGCTACCTACGAGCTTTTAGATGACCACAGCAAAGAAATTTTAGGGAAGTTTCCATTTGAAAAGCTACAAGGAAGCTCCGAAATCTTTAAAGACCCACAAGAATTTATTCACGAATACAATAAGATTTGGACGGAATTTAAGGTTGCTCAGTAACAGCCCTTCTCCCCAATCTGATTGTAAGCCAACAGCTCTTTCCTGATACAGGAAAAGCTGCGACATACAGAGGAGGTTTTATGTCGATTTTCAAAAAAATTACTACATTGCTACTGGTTCTTTGCCTTTTTGCCGGTTTGACAGCCTGTTCAAAGGAAGACCAAAAAACAATCACTATTTTTAACTGGGGAGATTATATTAATCCGGATTTATTGGAAGAATTCGAAAAAGAAACCGGCATTCATGTAGTCTATGACACCTTTGCCAGCAATGAAGATATGTGGACGAAATTTACCACCAGCGGGAATTCCTATGATTTAGTCATTCCAAGCGACTATATGATTGAGCGTATGATTAAAGAAAATCTCATTGCACCGCTGGATTTCTCCAAGATTCCGAATGCCAAAAATATTTTTCCGGAATTTACCAAACTGTCTTATGATCCGGAAATGAAATATTCCGTACCTTACTTCTGGAGCTCTACCGGCATCATCTACGACAAAGAAAAAATCACCACTCCGATTGACAGCTGGAGTGCCCTTTGGGATAAACAGTATGCCGATAAAGTGATTATGATGGATGTTCCGAGAACAACTATCATGACAGCTCTAAAAGTGCTTGGCTACTCGGTAAACAGCCAGGATGCCAAAGAGCTGGAAGATGCCAAACAATTACTGATTGAGCAAAAACCACTTGTTGTTGCCTATGCCGGTGACAATGTCAAAGATATGATGCTGCAAGGCGAAGGAGATTTGGCTCTTATCTGGTCGGGCGAAGCTTATGTGGTCATGGAAAATTCCGACCGCTTTGAATATGTTGTACCCAAAGAAGGTACCAGCCTCATTTTTGATGCTATGGTTATTCCTGCCGCTTCCGAAAAGAAAGAGGAAGCCCATCAATTTATTGACTTTATGCTACGGGCAGAAAATGCAGTGAAAAATATGGACGTGATTTTGTATAATACCCCAAATCGGGCCGCTTATGAGCTGCTTTCACCGGAGAAAAAAGAACTATTGGGAGCAATACCTTTTGAGGATATGAAAAAAGGATCCTCTGAAGTCTTTGTTGATTTGGGTGACGGCTTAAATCTCTATAATAAGATTTGGACCGAGTTTAAGGCTTCCAATCAATAAATTCATTGCAAATATCAGCTTCAAAAAGGACTTTACAAATAAAGCTTTCATACAGAGCTTAGGGATATGCTCCCCAAGCTCTATATGAAAGCCTCTGAATGTAAAGTTCTTTTTTTATAACATCGCTTCGGCTACAAATACCTTGGAGCCGTTTTTGTCCATTTCTTTGACCTTTTGCAAGATTTTCTCAAGCTGCGAAAGAATCGTTTTGGATATTTCTCTTGCTTTATTCAGCTCATCTGCTGCTTTCTTACTGTTCTTTTCCTTTAATGCCTCTTCCACCTCATAGGCCTTGGCATGCATTCTCATGTGCACATCATCAATTGCGTCCCAATCCGCCTTGATTTCCTTTGCTTCCACCTTTAAGGAGCGATAGAAATGACCAAAGGTACATTTATTTCCATTCATCTGAATCGGACGCATTTCTCCCATTGCAACCATTTCTTCCAAAGATTTAATCCAGGAAGCATGTGAGGCCAGTGCACGTTCAATGATATGAATGAAGGTTTCGTTGCTAAGAGGCATAATCCCTTTGTTTTGTACCTCTATCAAATGATGCACCGTCTGAGAAATCGTATTATCCATGTCCTCAATATCCTTGGCATATGCTTTATACGCATCTGCTTTTTCCGCCAACAACAGCGATTGTCCGCTGATTGCCTCCGTTTCGCCAGCTACCGTGTTGACCGCATGAGTAATCTCCTGTGTCGCTTGATTCAGATTCCCAATCAAATCCGATAAGCTCCTGATATTATCCAAGGTAAACCGAGCATGTTCTACATTGGTTCCTACAGTTTGCTGAATACTCTCTATGTTTTCTTCCATTTTCCGGATAGAGGATATGGTTTGCTCCACGCTGACAATCCCTTCATCACTGGCATTACGAATGGTAGTGGTGAAGGATTGCATTTCTTTCAGCTTTTCCTGAGTGCTTTCCGCCAGTTTTCGAATCTCTTCTGCAACCACTGCAAAACCTCTCCCTTGTTCTCCGGCTCTGGCAGCCTCTATACTGGCATTCAATGCCAGCAAATTGGTTTGCTCGGCAATTGCTTGGACACCTCTTACAATTTGATCCACATCATCGGCCGTCTGCTTGAGAGCACTGATTTTTTGTCCCATTTCGGAAGAATTCTGGGACACAATTTGTTTCACTTCTGTGATTTCATTGACATTTCTTTGATTTTCCTGACTAATCCGCAGCAAGTCCTCCGATTTTCCCATCACTTCCTGCATAATGTCTGCACTTCTTTCCACAACTTCTCCAATCTCTGTCACTCCTGCAGAAGTTTGCTCTACTACAGACATATTTGCCAAGTTGGAATCCGCAAGCTTTGCCGCTATTTCTGCTAATTGATTGGAAATATAAATAATCTTCACTTCCAAATTACTTAAGCCCGAAATTCCCTGCATCAATTCGAGCAGCAGCTTGTTGTTTTTTACCTGAAGCTTTACGTTCTTTTGAAATAAATTATAAATTTCCTGTTGTTTATAGTTGTGAAATTGCGGTTCAGACGCCGGAATCCCTTTTAACGAATCCCGAACTATCTGATTCAACGTATTAATATCTTTGTTTCCTGTATTAATTCCGAACATTTATCAATACTCCTTCTATTTAAAATAAACTCTTCTTGTTATTCTTTCTAGAATTTATTCTTTATTTTAATTGGCATTTGGCAGTCATATGATTGCTTGCACTACCTGCCTTTAAATTTTTCGACAGAAAATATTTTTTTCATTACCTTTTTTGTAAAATTATTAACATTTTTCACTCGATTCCTTCCTTGCTTCGCCTGCATTCGCTACTAAAAGACCGGCTATTGCAAAGATTTATTCCCTCATTATAAAAAAGGGGCTGTTGCAAAATGCAGATTTTACACAAGATATTGTTGCGAAACAAAGAAAATTTCCTTGTATCTTGTGTAAAAATCTTAAAATGCAACAGCCTCCTTTTTATTTCATTTCTACTTTTTCCGGCAATCCGGTTTCAAGAAAATGTGCTTACACCTTGCCTTTTCAGACTCTTTTTCCGAAAAGCTTAAAATTCTTCTACAAACAGCTCAAAGTATTTTTGTGCATGTTTGCAAGCCGGACACATCTTTGGAGCCGTCTTGCCGGTGGTGATATATCCGCAATTACTGCAAATCCAAGTTTTCTCTTCGCTCTTACTGAAAACTTGTTCCTTTGCAACATTTTCCGCCAGCTTACGATATCTCTCTTCATGGTGTTTCTCTACTTCGGCAATCAAACGGAAGGATGCCGCCACTGCTTTAAATCCCTCTTCTTCTGCTGTTTTGGCAAATTCCGGATACAACTCCGTCCATTCTTCCTGTTCTCCGTTGGCTGCGGATGTCAAGTTTTCCAATGTGTTCCCCAGAGCAATCGGATAGCAGGCTGCCGTAATTTCAATCATTTCATCTTTAAAGTCTTGTGTCAAATGTTTGTAAAATACTTTCGCATGCTCTTTTTCATTGTCTGCCGTTTCTGTGAAAATCCTTGCGATTTGAACAAAGCCTTCCTCTTTTGCCACTCCCGCATAATAGGTATAACGGTTTCTCGCTTGCGATTCTCCTGCAAATGCTTTTAATAAATTCTCTGCTGTTTTGGTCCCTTTTAAACTTGCCATATTGATTTCCTCCTATACAAATAACCATTTCCTACATTGATAGGGAACCACCCTATAAAATTCTGACAATTAACCTAAATTGAATATAACACTCTTTCTTCTCCTTGTCAATCCTTTGACATATTTTTTATTTCGAAAACCCTTTATATTAAGCTTTTATGATAATTGTAGTTATTTTCATTCTCATTTAGCATGATATTTTCTCATCTTATTGATAATTAATTATCAGTTATTTCTTTTTGTTGTTCTCCGTTTACAAACAATATTGATTCTCATTTTCTCCAAAAAAAGCCGACCTCCAATCGTTAGATTTTTGGTCTAACTTTTGGGGTCGGCTCACACAGACTTTTTTCTTTTTCTCTTTATGCCAGAGTTCCAATCGGATCCCATGGCTCCAGCTCAATCACCGGTTTTTCTAAGGCGGTCAGCCATTCTTTTTCTACATATTTCTTATCAATCATAATTTGATAGACAAATTCACTAAACCATTCGTCACTCATGGAAAACTCTCCATCCTTGCCTCTATCTTTTCCCCAGGAGTTTTCTACTTGCCAGTGAGTTGGATTGCCGTTTTCATCCAAATTGACACCGGTAAAAACCATGGCATGAGTCAGACAGCTTTCCCCGAACTCCAGTCTTTTTGCCTTTGTCCATCCCAATTGGGTACCGATAAGCTCTTCTGTCAAATACATCTTATGATCCATCACTCCACTTATGCTATTGACATTTTGTCCCATATCACATCCAAACCAAACCGGTTCACCGGATTGGATGGAGGCAATGGCAGCCTTTTTCAGTGCATCAATCGGAGCATTGACATAGCGAATCGGACGCACACCTTTGATTGAGCCCAAATACTTAACTGTATAGGCATTTCCATAAGGTTTGTCTGCGGTCGGAGCATTGATTAAACTGATTTTGTCATCCAGATTCCAAGCAATCATAGTCTTGAAGAACTCTTGCGGAGTCATCGACGGCAAACGGTGAAATTTTTCCTTGCTGTCTACAAACTCATATGTTACTTCCACCGGCGGCTTACCAAATGCCTTGACTAAGATATTATAAATCACGGAAAGTTGATCCTCTTTCTTGGATTGCAACGCTTGGGCATTACTTCCTTTTTCTGCCATTTCTCTAAGCTCGGTAGCAAAGAAACGCAAATAATTATTGATAACTTTGTTTAATGGTGCACTGTTGGTCGAATGGAAGGTATCCGGCATCGCCTCTTTCGGTACCGTGCCATACTTTTCGAACAAACCTGCCACCATATCCCATTGTCCACCATCTTGAATTGGTGTTGTCAGAAGATGTGCCACCAATCTGGAATTCACAGGTTCTGCTGCGGTTTCGATAATACTTTCCAAAAAGAAATTAGCTCTTTCCAGCTTATCCCAGAAAAAGGTATAGGTTTGGGAAAACTCAAAAGTCTTGATATCAAATTTTTCCATAGCTTCTACCCGAGCGGTATTTAGTGCTGCAAATATCCAGCAACGTCCACTGCTCTTTTGATTGGTGATTTCTCCTTTCTTTGTCTTTTCCGAAAATTGAAAATTATGTCTGCGAATACTCTCTTGATTCAAGGAGGCATCCTCTACTCCCACTTTTGCAATTGCAGACTCCACTACTTTGTTGCTTGAGCATAAATCGTATTGTTTTTCAAACTTTTCCAATAATTCTTTGTTGATTCCCATTTTCTTTTCCTTCTTTCTAATCATTTTTTTCATCATTTTTTTCTAATCATTTTGCTAAATGATTCATCCCAATTGTTTTGACCTCTAATATATGCCCTTCTTTCAAAGAGCCTATTTTTAAAATGCAGGCAACTCTGCCGATTCTGTATTACTCTTATTCTTTTCTCTCATCCTGCACTTTCGTCAAAAGATATTCCTTCCCAAATTAATCTAACAAAAAAGACACGATAAATGAGAATGATTATCTTTTTCATTATATCATGTCTTTCTAAAATTTCAAGTCAAAATTTAATTTTCATCCAGTTTCAACACACTCATAAAAGCTTGTTGCGGAATTTCTACGCTGCCGACCTGACGCATTCTTTTCTTACCTTCTTTTTGTTTTTCCAGTAATTTTCTCTTACGGGAAATATCACCACCATAACATTTTGCCAATACATCCTTACGCAAAGCTTTGACCGTTTCACGGGCAATTACCTTATTGCCGATAGCTGCCTGAATCGGAATCTCAAACAAATGTCTTGGGATTTCATCCTTCAGTTTTTCGGCAATTTTTCTACCTCTATCATAGGCCTTATCGGTATGGACAATAAAGCTCAATGCGTCGACCACCTCACGATTAATCATGATATCCAGCTTGACCAAATTGGACGGTTGATAGCCGATTAATTCATAATCCAAAGAGGCATAGCCACGAGTTCTGGACTTTAGCGCATCAAAGAAATCATAAATAATTTCATTGAGCGGCAATTCATAGGTCAATTGTGCTCTGGTTTCTTCAATATATTCCATGTGCAAATACACACCACGGCGTTCCTGGCAAAGCTCCATAATGCTGCCCACATATTCCTTCGGAGTCAGAATCTCCGCCTTGACAATCGGCTCTTCCATTCTGGCAATCATAGACGGGTCAGGAAGTTCTGTCGGATTGGACAGATGAATCATATCTCCATTGGTCTTATAAATATGATAAATAACCGACGGTGCAGTGGTGACCAAATCCAGATTGAACTCACGTTCCAGTCTTTCCTGAATAATTTCCAAATGCAATAAGCCCAGGAAACCGCAACGGAAACCAAAACCAAGCGCCACCGATGTTTCCGGTTCAAAAATAAGGGAGGCATCATTTAATTGCAATTTATCCAAGGCATCTCTCAAATCCGGATATTTTGCGCCATCTGCCGGATAAATACCACAGTATACCATCGGCAGAACTTCTTTATAACCCGGAAGGGCTTCCTTACAAGGATTGGCGGCATTGGTAAAGGTATCTCCCACCTTGGTATCCTTTAAGTTCTTAATGCTGGCCGTAATATAGCCAACACTGCCTGCCGTCAGCTCATTGGCACTGATAAATTGTCCCGGAGCAAAAAATCCGACTTCCACCACTTCAAACTCTTTGCCCGTAGCCATAAAGCGGACAACATCTCCTCTTTTAATACTACCGTTGAATACACGGCAAAAGACAATCACACCACGATAGCTGTCATACAAAGAGTCAAAAATCAAAGCTTGCAGAGGTTCCTCCGGTTTGCCGGATGGTGCCGGTATTTTGGCCACCACTTGCTCCAATACATCTTCAATATTCAGGCCTTCCTTGGCACTGATTCTTGGTGCATCATGAGCTTCAATTCCGATAATGTCTTCCACTTCCTGTATTACTCTGTCCGGATCTGCACTTGGCAAGTCAATCTTATTGATGACCGGCACAATCTCCAAATTATGCTCCAATGCCAAATAAACATTGGATAAGGTTTGTGCTTCAATTCCCTGTGCTGCATCCACGACCAAAATCGCACCTTCACACGCAGCCAAAGAACGAGAAACCTCATAGTTGAAGTCGACATGACCGGGAGTATCAATCAAATTGAAAATATACTCCTGCCCGTCTTTGGCTTTATAGACCAAGCGCACAGCCTGTGATTTGATCGTAATGCCACGTTCCCGCTCCAAATCCATGGTATCTAAAATCTGCGCTTTCATTTCCCTATCGGTTAAAAGTCCCGTTTTTTGAATAATTCGATCCGCCAAGGTTGACTTTCCATGGTCAATATGTGCGATAATCGAAAAATTTCTGATGTTATCCTGTTTCATAGATTCTTTCTGTTCCTTTCCTATTCCGGTTTCTTTCTCATATCAGAGCGGCTAAATTTTCTATTATACTACTATAGTTTACTATTATAGCGGTTTTTCAACTGTATTGCAACAAGATGATTTGCATTAAGCAAAAAATTTTTGTGTATATCAGGCATATCATTAAGATGATTTGCATTGTGCAAAAAAAAT
>JAUMXK010000059.1 GCA_030535295.1 Eubacteriales bacterium
CAACCTAAGTTCCAGTCAGACCTTAAACCTAGAACTTACTTTGGGAATTAACTATCTTTAAGAGAGTTCGAACATCTTCATAAAATACTTGCATTCTGTCAAAGACAGGATTATAATGTTTTCGTTACAAATAAATAGTCTTGTATCCAATTTGGAACGAGAACGGAGGTTTTTTATGAAATTTATGGTTGACAGTAAAACAAGAGATTTGACCTTTTTAGCTACTTTTTTAGCAATTGGTTTTATCTTGTACCTGACTCCGCTGGGAGCGATTCCGATTAGTGGCGTATCGGCGACGATTTCCATGGTACCGGTTATTATCGGTGGAATTGTACTTGGCCCGCTTTATGGAATGTACCTTGGGATTTCGATGGGTGTACTAAGTTTATTGAGGGCATTAATCAGTCCGGCTACTCCGCTGGACATACTGTTTATCAATCCGCTACTTTCGGTTCTACCGAGAGCTTTTATTGGAGTAGTTTCTTCCTATGCATATCAATTGATAAAAAAGATATTGCATAAGAAAGCACCGGCTCTAATCATCGGTGGAATTGCAGGCAGTATGACCAATACTGTTTTGGTACTTTTGGTGATGTATATTCTATATGCCCCGAAATTGCTGGAGTTGACAGGAGCGGCAGACACGAGAGCATTGCGGTATGTAATCTATGGAATTGTGGCGACCAATGGTGGACTGGAGGCGGTGATTGCCGCAATATTGACTTGTGGTATCGGCTTAGCTTTATACAAAGGTCTTCCAAGCGGCTCGCATCGTTTATAAGTTTTAGCTTAGAAGCGGAATTATTTGAAAGAAAAACAACGCCTTGTCTTTGTTTTAGGCAAAAGACAAGGTGTTTTTATAGGGAATGAATTTTTCTTTTATAAAAACGTTTTGTCGAATACTGGGAGGTATCTATGAATCATCCGAGAAATGTTACGGTGGTATGTTATTTAGAAAAAGGAAATCAAATGCTGATGCTGCATCGTACCAAAAAAGAAAAGGACATCAATGCAGGGAAATGGATTGGCGTGGGGGGACATGTGGAAAACGGTGAGTCGCCCGAAGATGCAGTGGTGAGAGAAGTAAAGGAAGAGACGGGTTATCAGCTGAACAGTTTCCGATACCGTGGGATTCTGACATTTTGTTACAATGATGAGCCGTCTATGTATATGTTCTTATTTACTTCTGAGGATTTCAGCGGCGAGCAAATCGAGTGTAATGAAGGTGATTTAAAGTGGATTGACAAATCAAAGGTTTTGGATTTGGATTTATGGCAGGGCGATAGAATTTTTCACCGTCTGCTGGAAACCAGACAGGATTTTTTTGCCATGAAAATGAACTATCGAGATGATGAATTAATAGATTGTTATTTGGACGGAAAGAAAATAGAGGTAGATGGCTATGCCGCCGATTCATTTGTTGATTAAACCGGCCTCTTCCGCCTGCAACATGGCTTGCAGCTATTGTTTTTATAATGATGTGGCTGCCAATCGTCTATGTGCATTTAAGGGGATGATGAGTGAGGCATTACTGGAAGACCTTGTCAGAGATGCTCTTGAGTATGCGGACGGAGTATGCGGATTTACCTTTCAAGGTGGAGAGCCGACTTTGGTCGGACTGGACTTCTACCGTAAGCTGGTAGAGCTGCAAAAAAAATACAACTACAAAAATGTCAGGGTGCATAATTCGATTCAAACCAATGGTATGAATCTTCCGGAAGAATGGGCAAAATTCTTCCATCAGCATCAATTTTTGGTAGGAGTGTCCTTGGATGGATTAAAAGAATTGCATGATGGCTATCGTTATGATAAAATGGGCAAAGGAACCTTTGACCGGATTCTAAAAACGATTGAGAGATTGAATCGCCATAAAGTGGCTTACAATATTTTGTCGGTGGTAACAGGAAAAAATGCGGCACACATTGAAGAAACATATCGCTTTTTCCGGAGTCAAGGCTTTGAATATTTGCAATTTATTCCTTGCTTGGAGCCTTTTGCGGAAGAAAAGGGTAGTGTGGAATATTCTCTGGGAATCGAAGAGTATCAATTCTTTTTGACCAAGATATTTGATCTTTGGTTCGAAGATTTGAAAAAAGGGAAATATATCAGTATTCGGCATTTGGACAACTGGATTGGTATTTTGCTTGGCAGGGCACCGGAAGCCTGTAGCATGCAAGGTAGATGCAGTATTCAATTTGTGGTGGAAGCCAATGGTGAGGTCTATCCTTGCGATTTTTATGTACTGGATGAGTGGATATTAGGAAAAATCGGAGAAAATACACTGGCAGAGATGGAACGGTCAGACAAGGCCAAACGCTTTCTTATGGAATCTGTTCCCTTACCGGAGGAATGTAAAACCTGCCGCTATGTTCAACTTTGCAGAAATGGCTGTAAAAGGGAGCGAGCTGTTATGGACGAAAAAGAGGCGGCAAAACTTTATTATTGCAGGGCAATCAAAGGGTTTTTCCGGAGCAGAGAAAAACAATTGGAGGAAGCGGCTGCTATTATCCTAAACTGGATGAAAACACAGAGAAAATAGCAGAGGAATAACGCAAAAGAAAGAAACACAAAAGAAAGAAACACAAAAAGAGGAAAGAAAACATTAGGGAAAGGAGACGTATCATGGCATTTTCGCATTATATGTTTCATAAACCGAATGCAAACGATTTTCGTTTGTTTTCTACAGAGCATATTGTTGCTTTGGCAATCATAGCTATTTTGGCAATCTTGTTGGTGGCATTTCGCAAGCAGATTCAGGCAATGCCCAAGGCAAAGAGACGGGCAGCGGAAATTGGAGCGGCGGTTTTGCTGCTTTTGGCAAGAGGCGGTTTGTATTTATATTATTTTACCTTCCAATTTGATATGAAGGAAATTTTACCGGTTTACCTTTGCAGGATTGTTATTATTGCTTTGCTTTATACATTAATTACCGGACAAAAGAAGTTTTTATTTGTTGTCTATTATTTTGGAATTTTCTTCGGCGTAGTGCCGCTGATTGTTGTAGATACCGGTGGACATACCTTCCCGCATGCCACATATTTTTCGTTCTTTATCGGTCATGGTATGATTCTGCTTGCCAATTTGTATTATATTATGATTGAAGAATATCGCCCAAGACGTGGGGAATTGAGGAAAGCGTTGTTTACACTTGGTTTTTACTTTGTCTTGGTGGCCATTCTCAATCCTTTGGTGGGAGGCAATTATAATTATTTAGAAGAAGCTCCGTCAGCCCTGCCGCTTGGAGATTTTAGCGGAACATTGCCTTACAAGGTGACTTTAATTATCGTATTCTTTATGATAATGTTTATAGAATATCTACCTTTTTCCAAGATAAAGGTAAAAGAGGAAGAGGAGCTATCTATACGGCATTAGGGGGAAGTAGAGACATAATAAAATGAATCTTGCATCTATAATAAAAAAATGGTAAAATTATAGTGGAAATATAAAGAAAAGAGGTGATATTCTTTGGCTAAGATTGAAGGGATTTATCGTCATTTTAAAGGAAAAAGTTATGAGGTATTAGGTGAAGCATATGACACTGCCACGAAAGAATATTTCGTTTTTTATAAGCAATTATATTCACCGTATCGATATTGGGTTAGGCCAAAAGCAATGTTCTTTGGAGATAAAATAATTGAAAATAAAAAAGTGAAAAGATTTGTCAAAGAATCGGAAAGTAAAAAAAGAATACCAATTGAGTTCGATGTAAATAGTATAGAGATTACACATACAGAAACGGGAAGTCATTACAAAATAAAAAAAGTCAAGCAAAATATATATAATATTGTAAAGCAATAAAAAGGTGAGATTAGAGATGCAGCTATGTGATAAGGATTTAAGAGAAGTAATTAGGACAGGTGACTTAATTATTTTAGGAATAGAAGAAAATTTTCCATTTATTGGTAATAGCCAAATTCAACCAGCTTCAATTGATTTAAGACTGGGAACTCGTTTTGTACGTTTTAAAAATGACATTAAAGAGTTGGATACTAAAAACCTGAAATTTCAAGAAGAAAATGTACAAGAAATTTTTGTTACTAAAGAGGAAGGAATATGGCTTCAGCCGAAAGAAATAATTTATGCTCAAGTATATGAATTAATTGAAATTAGTAATAAATTTAGTGCAAGGATAAAGGGGAAAACTCGGATTGCTAGACTAGGTATTTCAATTTTTGCAACGGGAGATTATATTAATCCTGGATTTTCTGGGGCGATGCCATTGCAAATTATAAATCACAATCATTTTGCTATTAAGCTCTATCCGTATATGGAAATATGCCAGTTAGTTGTTTATCGGATATCGAATACACCATTGGTTGATTATAGTACATTCACAGCGTTAAAAGATGGCTATCAACATGAGGAAACAGTTGGCTTACCTAGAGGTTTGGTAGAACCATCAGAAAATAAACTAATCAAGAGAAAAATAGAAAAAATAATACAAGACTATGAGGATAGACAAGAAAAAGAACTACCAGAGTTAAAAAATGAGAAAGAGAAAGATAAAATAATAAATAACTATATGAATATGAACATTAATATAGATACAAAGATTGACAACAGGTGCAATATTAATATTGTCTTGGAAGGCCTTGAAAAAGTTGATAAGTATTTGAGTGAGAGGAAATATGAAGACTACCAAGAGCTGCAGTTAGAGCTAGAGAATCTAAAAGAAGCATTGAAGGAAAAGAAAGAGAATGAAAGTAAGAGAATTATAAAAAACATTGGGAAAGCACTTCTTGATGTTGCTAAAAGTGTTGGTTCCACTGCATTGATAGAGTGGATTCGCCAAAATATATAAATGTAATTGTTTTGCATATGTGTTTGATACAGAAATCAAGAAATAACTAGAAATTCCTGTGGTAAATTCCTGTTTATTTGGAAAAAAATAGTAATACAAAATTTCATTGACAAAATGCCCGGAACGTGCTAGAATACTTTTGCACGTTTTAGGGCCTTTTTTTTATGGTCAAAAACAAGGTTTTTAGAAAAACAGCGGGAGCAATCTCTCTGTTAATTCTTAAAATCAACACGGAAAGAATTAAACGGAGGTGGAAGTTGTGCGAACAAAATTAACACTGGAATGTACGGTATGCAAAAATCGTAACTATAACATGAAAAAGGATAAGAAAGAACATCCTGAGCGTATGGAAACGAAGAAGTATTGCAGATTCTGCCGTAAACACACAATGCACAAAGAAACAAAATAGTTGACCTGTGCACATTAGGAGGACGATAGAATGTCAGATTTACCAAAAGAAAACTTCTTTAAAAAGGTTGTTGACTTTTTTAAGGTGACGAAGAGTGAGTTCGGCAAAATTGTTTGGCCAAGCAGAGAAACAACAACTAAGAATGTTTTGACAGTTTTAGGTGTCACGGCTGTTTTGGGTGCAATTTTGGCAGGACTGGATGCAGGATTCCAATATCTTATCATTAATTTGTTTTTAGGAAACCAGGTGAAATAGATGGTTGAAGAAGCTAAATGGTATGTAATTCATACGTATTCAGGATATGAAAACAAGGTAAAAGCCAATATTGAGAAAATGATTGAAAATCGCAAATTGAATGAACAAATTCAGGAAGTGATTGTTCCGATGCATCATGTTTTGGAATCCAAGAACGGAATCAAAAAAGATGTAGAGAAAAAGCTTTTTCCGGGCTATGTCCTTGTCAAAATGTTTATGAATGATGAGACATGGTATATTATTCGGAATACTCGAGGCGTTACCGGTTTTGTTGGCCCGGGAAGCAAACCCGTACCGTTGACCGAAAGAGAAATCCATGCTATGGGCATTGATTTGGTGCGTGTTGAGTTGAATGTAAAAGAAGGCGATACCATTTCGGTAATCAGCGGGCCTTTCGAAGGCTATGTGGGCGTGGTAAAAGAAATCAACGAGCATAAGCAGTTGGTGGTAGTAAACCTGTCCATTTTCGGAAGAGAAACACCGGTTGAATTGGAATTCGAAAAAATCAATATTATCTAACACTTTAGTTTCGCAATGGTGCGAACATTGTCTTACTAAAAATGAAAAGGTAGACAAACAGTATTAAATGGAGGTACAAGAAAATGGCAAAAAAAGTTGCAGGTATGATTAAATTGCAAATCCCTGCCGGCAAAGCAACACCGGCACCACCGGTTGGACCAGCACTTGGTCAACATGGTGTAAATATTATGCAATTCACAAAAGAATTTAATGCGAAAACAGCTGACCAAGCAGGAATGATTATTCCAGTTGTAATCACGGTCTATGGAGATAGAAGCTTCAGCTTTATCACCAAAACTCCGCCGGCTGCAGTATTATTAAAGAAAGCATGTAAAATTGAATCCGGTTCTGCGGTTCCTCAAAAGGACAAAGTCGCTAAAATCAAAAAAGCGGAAGTTCAAAAGATTGCAGAACTCAAGATGCCTGATTTGAATGCAGCATCTGTTGAAACAGCTATGAGCATGATCGCAGGAACAGCTCGTAGTATGGGAATTGTAGTAGAAGACTAAAAGCTTACACATGTGGGAGGAGAATATCCGACCGGGAGAAAATCCCATTGACCACAAGGAGGAATATAAATGAAACAAGGTAAAAGATATGCAGAGGCGTTAAAGAAAGTTGATAGAGCTAATCTGTATGATCCATTTGAAGCTGTAAAGTTAGTAACCGAAGTGGCTAATGCAAAATTCGATGAAACCGTAGAAGCTCATATTAAGTTAGGTGTTGACGGACGTCACGCCGATCAACAAGTTCGTGGTGCGGTAGTATTACCTCACGGAACCGGTAAAACAGTTCGTGTACTTGTGTTTGCAAAGGGCGAAAATGCGAAGAAAGCAGAAGAAGCCGGTGCAGATCATGTTGGAGCAGAGGAATTAATTCCTAGAATCGAAAAAGAGGGATGGCTTGACTTTGATATCGTAGTTGCTACCCCTGATATGATGGCAGTAGTAGGACGCTTAGGTAGAGTGTTAGGACCTAAGGGCATGATGCCAAACCCAAAAGCTGGTACGGTTACCAATGATGTTGTTAGAGCAATTGAAGAAATCAAAGCTGGTAAGATTGAATATCGTTTGGATAAGACCAACATTATCCACGTTCCAATGGGCAAGGTTTCCTTCGGACCGGAAAAATTGGAAGACAACTTCCGTGCTTTAGTACAAGCAATTATTAAAGCAAAACCGTCGGCAGCAAAAGGAAAATACTTACGTACCGTAACCGTTGCATCGACAATGGGCCCTGGTGTAAGAGTAAATCCTGATAAATTTGATGCTTAATTAAACCGATTATAAAAAAAGATAAAACGTGCAAACCAAAAGGCTTTGTGTAATGACGAAAATCGTTACGCAAAGCCTTTTTATTGGCTCTTTGCCAATAGTTGGGGGCTCCGAAACCCGCTCCATTTTTATGTATAGAAAGGAGGAACGCTATAGAAGTTGCCACGGGTGAAGCCACAAGAAATCTGAAAAGCAGCTAAAACTCGAAAAGTGAGCCTACAGAAAGAGACGCTTTCTTGACAAGAGTATAAATAGATTCTATAATAAGCTACAAAGATTATTTATTAAACCACTATGGGAGGTTTGAACAGGGATTGGAGAGATTCATTCCTTGTACAGCTGTCAGGTGAAGTAAAACAAAAGCATTTAAGGTTATGGAAGGCTAGAAAGGGAGGCATTTATGAAAGAATTTGGTTTATATATTCACATCCCGTTTTGTATGAAGAAATGCAACTACTGTGACTTTTTATCAAAACCGGCTTCACTAAAAATGCAGGAAAAATACGTAGAAGCCTTGAAAAAAGAAATTCAGCTTACAAAAGAAAAGAGTAAAGGCATTGTCAAAACCGTTTTCTTTGGTGGTGGAACCCCTTCCGTACTGGAGGATTATCAAATGGAAGAGTTGATGGATGTCATCCAAACATCCTTCTCTATTAAAGAGGATGCGGAGATTTCCATTGAAATTAATCCGGGTATAATCAAAAGAGAAAAATTGACTACCTATCGTAGAGCAGGCATCAATCGCTTGAGTTTTGGCTTGCAATCTACGGTTAATAAGGAACTGCGGCAGCTGGGCAGGATTCACACCTATGAAGAATTTGAAAAAAACTATCAGATGGCCAGACAGGAAGGCTTTGAAAATATCAATGTAGACCTTATGCTTGCCATACCCAATCAAACTATCAAGGGGATGCTTCTTGGGTTGCAGCAACTAATTAATTTAAGACCGGATCATATTTCCGTTTATAGCTTAATCATAGAGGAAGGAACCAATTTTTATGAAATGCAGAATCATTTGAATTTGCCTTCCGAAGAAGAAGAGAGGAAAATGTACTGGGCTGCCGATGAATATTTGGCAAAAAATCGTTATCATGCGTATGAGATTTCCAATTATGCTCTGCCCGGTAAGGAGTGCCGACACAATCTAATTTACTGGTCGGATGAGGATTATATCGGACTTGGAATTGGAGCGGCATCCTATTGGAACGGTAAGAGATGGAAAAATACAGACAGTCTGGAAGACTATATCAAAAGCAGTGTACCGGATGAGATTCGAATGATGGTGCAGGAGAAAGATGAACAGCGCCACTTGGAGGAATTTCTATTTTTGGGATTGCGCAAACGAAAAGGAATTTCTATAGAAGCCTTAAATGAAACATTTGAAAAAAATTATCCGAAGCCACTGGAAAACAAATATGGAAGCCAAGTTAAGGAAATGATGGATAAAAACTGGCTGGAAATAAAAGATGGATATTTAAGACTGACAAAGAGCGGCATCGATTTTAGCAATCTTGTATTTGCATCTTTTTTAGAGGAATAGAGTTGTGAGGCGGAACTCCTTTGCTGCCGGATAGTATTTTTAAATAAACGAAAAGAACAATGTGTAAAGAAAAAGAACAAGACATTTTTAATGATGGTTGAGAAAGAAGAAATTAAGTGTAGAGGTAGGATATCAGTGAATATCCTGCCTTTTTGTACTCAGGCGTTATATAAACCAAATATAAAGAAGTTGTTTCCTGAAAATATGAAATAATGGGAGGAAGAAACGATAAAAAACTTAAATTTGAAATATGCTAGAAGAAACTTTCATTGAAGAGGAAGCGTTGCTCTTGGGAAAAGTCGAAGTTTTATGGAGAAGAAAAGGGAAGTGTAGTGAGGAAGGGATACTAGAAGTTGAAGGGAATAGAGTATGTTAGCAATTCAGACGAAAAATTATAAGAAAATATATAAAAAAATATGATTTTGACAAAAAAATGAAAAAAGGTAAAGTTTCGCTTGCATTTTGGGCGAATTTTCGCTATTATCAAAATTACATTTAAAATTCATTAGAAAAAGAATAAAAAATAGAAAGAGGGTGAAAAAGACTAAGACTGACCCAAAAGGAAAATACAGTGTTTGAAAATCGAAGGAGAAAGATATTTATGACAAAAGGAAAGAAGATACTAACCATAGTACTGGTTTTTGCATTGTTACTGAACCATTTCAGCGCATTTGCAAATACCACGGAAAATGAAGCGAATAATGTTTATGAAAAAACAAAGGCAAGACTGGACTTTGAGTTTGAAACAGGGACGACTTATCAATCCGATGATGAAATCGACGTTATGGTAGCATTGCAAGAAAGCTACTTTGATGAGTATGGTCGCAACTACTCCGGCAAAGAGTTGATGGACGGACTGAATTACCAAAACCAAATTGATTTCTCTCATTTGGCAAACGAAAAGGCGCTTGCTCAAATTAAGGCCAAAGGGATTGATTTGGAAGTTATTTACAGCTATGAATTGTTATGGCTGGGCTTTTCCGCAAGACTGCTCTATGCGGATGCATTAGCCCTTGCCGATTTGCCATTTATAAAATCGGTACAACCGGCAGTAACCTACCAACAACCGGAAACGACGATTTTCAATGAAGATGCCAGAATGTTGCACAGTCGTAAGATTGTCGGTCAGGATAAAGTCTACAGCCGGTATAAAGGAGAGGGTACGGTCATTGCTGTTATCGACTCAGGTTTTGACACCACCCACCCTGCATTTTATATATCGGATGAATTTAAGGATTCCGTTAAGATAAAAAGAGAAGATGTAGAATCTTTATTAAATAATAAGCAAATTGCACCGGGCCAATATATCAACGAAAAAATACCATTTGCTTATAACTACGAAAAAAGAAACAATGCCATCAAAGAGCAAAAGGTAGAATCGCATGGACAACACGTGGCAGGAACGGCTGCCGGAAACGTGGTAAATATGGAAGAAGGGGTATTTAGTGGTATTGCTCCGGAAGCGCAATTCTTAGCAATGCGTGTATTCCCGGATGGCGGTGGTACCCAAGATACCATCTATGTCAAGGCGATGGAAGATGCGGTAAAGCTTGGAGCCGACAGTATGAACCTTAGTTTGGGTTCTTCTGCAGGAAGCTTGCGCGGTATTTCACAAGCATTGGAGGATGTCGTCAATAAAGCGGCAGACATGGGAATTGTCATTGCCATTGCGGCAGGAAATGACAGTCATTTCGGACAGTCCGTATCCAATCCGAAGGCGACAGAGCCCGATTACGGCATTATGGCAACACCGGCAATCAGCCCGAAATCATTGGCGGTAGCATCGTATGCCAACACTAAAATCATGCAAAACTATATCACCTTGACACGAAATGGGGTGACGGAAGAAATCGGTTTTGTACAACCCGGAGATAGTCAGCTCAAATTTGACGAAGAGCCTATGGAGATTGTCTATAGCGGATTAGGTATGCCGGAGGACTTTCCGGAGGAAGTTCGTGGAAAATATGCCTTAATCGAGCGTGGAGCGATTACCTTTAAGGATAAAATCAACAATGCCGCAGATAAAGGAGCGGTAGGGGCTATTATCTTCAACCATGCCGTAGGCGGAAATGATTTTATTTCTATGAGTGCAGAAGGAATACGGATTCCTGCGGCCAGCATTCAAAGAGATGTGGCATTGCGCATCAAAGAAAATATTACGGAATATACCGTAAAAGTAAATAACAAAATCAAAGCATTTGACAGTAAGACCAGCGGATATATTTCGGATTTCTCCAACTGGGGTCTGACTGCAGAAGGAGACTTAAAGCCTGAGATTATGGCACCCGGTGGCAACATCTATTCGGCGGCTGCCAATGACTTGTATGCTAATATGAGTGGTACCTCGATGGCCTCTCCACACGTAGCCGGCGGTATTGTTCTGGTAAAATCCAGAGTCAATCAGGAATTTCCGGAGTTGACAGATTTCCAAAAATATGAATTGATTAAAAACCTATTGATGTCAACCGCAACACCTCATATTAATTTGGATACCAATACGTATTCTTCTCCGAGAAACCAAGGAGCAGGTATTATGAATCTCCAAGGAGCACTTAATGGAGATGTGATTTTGTATGATAAGCAAACACAAAATACCAAAATCAATCTGGGAGATGTCGAGGAAAAATTCCAAATCAAGGTTGCTATCAAGAACTTAAAGGATGCACCAACCAGCTATAGGTATAAGACTTATGTTATTACCGATCAGGTGAGAGGAGATTATATTACCTTGGATCCGAGAGAACTGATGGTAGTAGAGGGAGAAGAGATTAGGTTAGCTGGTAAGGAAGAAAAAGAAGTAACGATTGATGTCGATACCTCAGCCTTTACCGCTGACTTGACCAAGAAAATGCCGAATGGTTATTTCTTGGAAGGATTTGTCATTTTTGAAAATACTGGTGAAGAAAATGCGCAACCAAACCTTTCCATTCCGTTTTTAGGATTTAAAGGAAATTTCGGAGCGCTGGAAACCGTAGAGCCATTTGTATATGAATTGGCAGAAGAAGGAAGATTGCCGAAATATTACAAATACGAAAAAGACGGCAGTTTTGCAAAAAGAGATTTTACTCACTTCTTTACTGCTGCCAATAACCGAATTGAAATTTTGGGACAAGTGGATAATTTCAATCCTGCAAAGCCGCAATTTGGCAAATTGGTTATCTCTCCAAATGGAGATGGCAACTTGGATGAAATGGGAATCGCCTTTACTTTACTGCGGAATATTTCCGAAATCAAATTAGAGCTGTTTGCCGCAAGTGACACCGGTTTTAACAATGTCATGGGAGAATTGTTTTCTTTCAAAAATGACGGCGGTATTCCGAAAAACTATTATAGTGGAGATGAGAGAAGGCTGAAATCATACTCTACCGTACTTAAGAATAGTGAATTTGGTAAGCCGGAAGTGGTGGATGGCGAATATAAAGTGGTACTTACCGCACCTTCCTTAGTGCCGAATGCTGCACCAAACAAAAAAGTGCTAGACCTTTACATTGATAGAAAAGCACCGAGAATTGAAAATGTTCAATATGACAAGGCGACAAGATGGTTGACCTTTGATATCACGGACGAAGTGTCCGGTATTAAATCCGAGGCGGTCATCTTGGAAGAAAATGGTAAAAAGTATTACTTGAAGAAAGAAGAGCAGGGCTATCGTGTGCCGGAAGGGGTATCGCTCCTGGATGTTAGCGTGGAAGCGGAAGATTATGGTTACAATAAGGTACAAATGAATTTGGGCGTAGAATTGCTTGAAGAATACGGAAGCCTGGAAACAACGGTGGAAGTAAATCCGGTAACCGCAGATATTCCAAGCTTTACAGAGCGCATTGTATCGGCAGATGATGAATCCAAAGAATGGAAGAAAGATAAACTTCCGTATGGAGAATATAAGCTCTATGTCGAAAATATTGCCAGCGGATATCAATTGCTTGGAGAAAATCCAATTACCTTTACGGTAAGCGAGCAGAATAAGAATGTTTCGCAAACATTACGCTTCGCAACCATTGGTATTTCAAGAGTATCGATTGAAGTACCGCAACATCTTAAAGACAGTGTAAAAGTAAGGGCAATGAATGTTGCAACAAAGCAAAACTACGCATTGATGCAATTCACTTATGGTACAATCAAGCTTCCTATCTATTACACGAATCTTCCTTACGGAACCTATCAATTTTTCTTTGATATTCCGACCGAAGGAAAAACCCTTTCGCTTGAAGGCCTAACAGATAATACCTTAGAGGTAAATCAAAGTAGACACAACCTTACGGCGAAAGAAGTAGATGATAAGCAAAGGGAAGTTACGATTCATACCGTACCGCAAGACTTACAGGTAGAATATACCCTCTTTAACTTGGTAACCAGAAAAGAAGTAACGGCTCCGCTAGGTGATGGCGTGTATCTGGTATTTCCAAAGAATATTCCGGCAGGATATTTAGTCGATAACCAATTCCAAAGAGTGGTGGTGGACCAAAATACGACCGAGGTAGAGCTGACCTTTACCTATCAAAAAACAGAGGAAAAAGAGGCAAATATTGAAATCGTAAGCAATCACGAAGATTATGACATTACGCCGGAGTATTTGCTGGTAGATATTGCAACCTATTTAGAGCTGTCAGACAATAAGATTGCCTTAAAAGACAATCCGCAAGTTCCTTATGGAAACTATATCTTTATGGCGGACAAATCCACTTACGATGCAAGTAAGCTGGAGATGGAGGAACTTTTGGTTGCCATCAATAAGGAAAATGTGACCTTAAACGCACAATGGCAAGAAGTGAATGAAACACACTCCCTGCTTAGCCTTGATGGCGATTTGCCGGAGGAGATCAATGAGGTGACACTGACCTTTATCGGTAAATACAAAAAACCGTTTGTGATAAAATACAACAAAGCGGATTATACCACCCACAGTATCACGCTCCGTCATGACACATATCAGGTAGTGGCAAGTGATTTGCCGGAAGGTTATGTACTAAGTCCGAACGGCTTGACCGTTCGACATAGCGGAGAATCTCAAGTTTCCTTTGTGGTGCAAAAAGAATCAGAACAAGAAGAGGATTTACTACCAAATGAATATGGCTTTGGCAGAATCATTCTGGAGGTTCATGATGAAGCAGGCAATCCGGTAACGGATGTGACAGCAAATCTATATCATAATGATGCTTTAGTAGACTGGAAAGAAGCTCTGCCTTATGCAATTTATGAAGCTCGAATTGAGGACTTGAATACAGACAAATACTTTGCCGTAGAAGAAAGAAAAGAAGTTACTTTAAACAAAAACAATCGCTTAGAAAGAATCGTTTTAAAGGTTGGATATCAACCGGTGCTGTTGCCGTATATTCCGGAGCCAAGCACTCCAAGTGTACCGGACAGCCCAAAACCATCTCCGGATGCGGAAATCAAAGAAGAAACTGTACCGCTGGGAGATATCTCCTTTAAAGATGTAAAGGAAGATGCCTGGTATGCAGAAGCGGTTAATTTTGTAAAGACAAAGGGTCTGATGCAAGGAATGACCAAGGACGAGTTTAAGCCGAATCATCCGGTAAGCCGTGGCATGGTGGTTACGATTTTATATCGTCTGGAAAAAGAACCACAAATCGACAAAGAAGTAGAGAAGTTTACCGATGTTGATGATAAAGCCTATTATGCCAAAGCTGTGAAATGGGCAAATTCCGAGAAAATTATTCTTGGTTTCGGAGACGGCACGTTCCGTCCGGAAGATGTGATTACCAGAGAACAATTGGCACATATTCTGGCAAAGTATGCCGAGTTTAAGAAGACAAAAGAACCGGTATTGGCACTGGAATTGAGCTTTGTCGACAGAGCGGAAGTATCTGACTATGCCAAGGAATCCGTCATGTGGGCAACCCAGCAATCTCTGTTAAACGGCAGAGCAAATGGCAAATTGGCTCCGAAAGACAGTACGACTAGAGCAGAGCTTGCCAAAGTATTGCAGAATTTTGTTGGAAAAACCTTACCCGATGTCGAGTAAAAAACCGGAAACAAAAGTGAAATCTGTTTTCAGGAAACGGTAGAAAAAGAAACATAAGAAATTTTCAGAAACAGCAAACGAAAAAGTTTGCTGTTTCTTTTTTGGAGATTTAAACTTATATAAACTTTTTCTAGTACATTTACCTTAAGTCTTAGCAGTTTTTCTAGTGAATTTAGAAGAGAAAAAGGATTTTTTTTCTTGAATAAATAAAGCTTTGAAAAAAATGTTCGATATTTAATGCGGAACCAAACAAGTAGAACAGGAGTAGGAAAAGAATCAGTCGGAGGAAAAGAGAGCTGCTAAGAAGTTATATTTATGAATTGGATACAAGATTTTTATAAAATAATTATTGATGTATCGGCATAGTTATGATAATATAAGACAAACGTAGAATAAGACATTTGTAGAATGACATTAAAATCACTTAGACAGCAGGAGGAAAGGCATAATGAAGAAAATATTAACATATTTTATTGCAATCAGTGTTTTTTTGGGGACATATTCCGTTTCCGCAAAAACCAATGTATTTAAAGATGTGCCGCAAAATCATTGGGCATACCAATCCATAGAAAAAGCATATCAAGATGGACTTGTCAAAGGAACCCATCAAGACAAACAAAGCGGAGAAAGCTATTTTTCACCGAATAAAGTGTTGACGGTAGCGGAGTTTTTGACCATATTGGGCAGAGGACTTTATCCGGAAATGATGGAGCGCTATCAAGACAGTACAAAAGCATGGTACTACCCTGCAGAAACCTTGGCAAAAGAATATGATTTACTGGAAGATGTAGTAGTATCGGATATTGCGACTCAGCAAATCAACCGATATGATATGGCAACCATAATCTATAATATCCTCCATCAATTTGGAACGGAACTTCCAAAGGAAGAGGAAATCAAAGCCAAAGACCTTAAAATTGGTGACTATGAAACAATAAAAGCCGGCAAAAACCGAAAACAGGTAGAAACTGTATTTTATTATGGTATTTTGACCGGACTGGATGAAGCAGGTACCTTTGCCGGAGAGAAAAAGACCACCAGAGCACAAGCGACTCTTATTTACTATAAAATGTCCAAGCTCTTGCACAATATGGCAGGCTGGGGAGCAGGCAATCAGGAATTCAATGTAGATTTAATTCCGGCAGGACTGGGCCAATTGGATAAGAATGTAGAAAAGCCAAAGGAAAGTGTGAAACAGCAAGAACCCCCTAAACCGACGGAAAATAAGCAGGTAGCCCTGAAATCGGAGCCAAAGATGGTTCAGACAAAGGCTCCACTTGCTCTGAGTAAGACAGACAAGTTTCGCCAGGAAGTGTTACATCTCGTCAATATAGAAAGACAAAAGGTGGGCTTGCACGCACTGACCTACGATGCGGGATTGGAAGAAGCTTCCCAAGTAAGAGCAGTGGAAATTGTACAATCTTTCTCTCATACCAGGCCAAATGGCAGTTCTCCGTTTACGGCATTGAAAGAAGCGGGAGTACAATATCGCTATGCCGGAGAAAATTTGGCAGCAGGACACCTGGATGCCAAGGAAGTAGTGGAAGCATGGATGCGCTCGGAAGGTCATCGTAAAAATATTCTTTCTAAGCGTTACACGGCAATGGGATTGGGCTATATGGAAGCGAAAAGCGGCTATAAATATTATTGGGCACAAATGTTTGCAGAATTGAAGTAAACTGAAATAAGAAAAAGGGCGTTACTAAAACGGTTTCATTATCATTTTAGTAACGCCCTTTTTGGAAAGGAAAAAAGGGAAAAGGTGATATTATTTTTTAGAGCATTAAGCTTAAAATATTTTATTTTACCAATTCAGTATAACGCATTAAGATAGTAGCGATTTGCGAGCGAGTAGCATTGCCTTTGGGGTTCAGTGTTTGATTTCCTACGCCATTGATTAGACCTTTGGCAACAGCCCAGTTCATAGCTTCTTTGGCATAGTCGCTAACCATATCCTCATCAGTAAAGCTTTCTAAAGAAGTACTTTCTGCAGTAATTTTATTTTTTTGTGTCAAACGGTATAAAAAGACTGCTAATTGTTCACGAGTGATATCATCACCGGCTCCAAACAGACTGTCACCATAACCGCCGGTAATGTTGTTTTGGGTTGCCCATACGACGGCGTTGACAAAGTAGTCATCATGCATAACATCTTGGAAGGAAGTGCTACCTTCAACCATCGGTGAACCGACAAGGCGATATAAGATGGTGACGATTTGTCCACGGGAGGCATTTTCTTCCGGTGCAAAATTATCTTTGCTGATACCGCTCATCAAACCCTTTTCATATACGAATTGGACAGATTTTTCATACCAACTGTCTTTTACAATGTCTGTGAAGATAGAAGAAACCGATTTGGTATCCTTGCTTTCGTTGTTGTTTACTTCGTTATCACTTGTTTTGTTGATGTCAGCATCTTCAACCTTTTCCGGTATATAAGGCGCAAGTGGTGCAGCCGGTGCTTTGGATACTTCAGAAGTAGGCGAGCTGCTTTTTTCTGTTTCTGCAAAGATAGTGTGTTGAGCAGCTTTAATAGTTACTTTACAGAGTAAGCGTTTGCCTAAATCGGATTCTTTTACAATATAAGTGCTTGCAGTAGCATTATCAATGATGGTATTCGGAGCATGATACCACTGATATTGAAAGATATCGGATGTGGCATTTACGCTGTTGGAAACGGCTGTCAATTTTGAACCGACGACAGGCAATCCACTAAGCTTTATGCTACCATCAAATGGAATTTTTTCATTCCAATTAATTGTCAGATTATTGCTATATGTAAAGCGATTTTCACTTAATAGAATTCCGACTCTGTAAGTGCCGTTTGGGACTCTGTCGCTGGTAAAAGTAAAAAAGCCGGTTTCGGTATCACTCTTTGCAATTACATTGCTCAATGCAACATCCGGATTGATATTTTCTGCAATCAGAAAGACTGTTCTCATAGGAATTTCCGGTTTTACTTGGTAGCGAATGGCACGTCCTACTTGGTTTAATTGAGTTTGTGCAGAAGTAATCGGACTGGAAACTAGCAAAGATGGCTCTGTGATAAAGGCAGTATCGGTGGTTACTCCAAAGTCAATAGAGTAAGGGGAAGAACCGACATATTGTGTATCCGATATTTGGTAGCTGATATAGTATGTTGTATTTGGTGTCAGGTTATCAAAATGGGCAACGGTATCTTCTTTAATCAACTGATAAGAGTCACTGCCCGCTTCTTTTTTCCGAAGTCTATATTTATGTCCGGTTTTGGAAGTGATTGCCGTATTCGTAATGCGAATCGAGGTAGAGGTTTTGGCGATATCATTCTCGGTTAAAGCACTAGGGGTGGGTGCATATACTTTCACGGATTTTTTATCTAAAATAACAAGTTGTTGTTGATTACCAGATTTGTGAGTAACTTCACAAGCGATATAAACTAAGGAGTTTTCCGTTGAAAGGGTAAAGGAATATTCTTTTTCGGTTTGACCGTCAATTGTGACAAAACTATCCGGATGCTTTGTATCGCTATGAGAGCGCTTCCATTGATAAGTATAATCTTCAGCACCGTCGGGAAGACCGGATATCCCCAATTGCATGTTCTCATCTAATGTAGTGATTGGAGAATTTGGTTGAGCAGTATTAATAATGGAAAGTCCGGAACTGATTTCAGAGGCTGCATGTAGTTCGGGGACAAGGCTAAGCAACATTACAACTGCTAAGAGTAAGCTTGCTATTTTGGTTTTAAATGTTTGTTTCATAATGTACACTCCTTTTTGTGAAATATATTTTTATGGGTCAATTCGCAAAATCTTATGAAAACATTAAGATTTCTTGCCTTTGCTATAGGCGAATTGAATTGATTTTCCTACAGGATATCCTTTGTGATATCGGTATAAATCGCAAATACTTTATCATTAAATTTTCTATAGTTTTCTAAGTTTTGCTTCATTCATGGAAATAGCTGAATTTATTCATGACTGTTTAAGTGGAAGTTGTGGAAGAAAAAAACCATCAAAGGCCATGAAAAAGTTAAGAAAAAATCGTTAACAAATATAACAAAATAAAATAAAGATTAAGCTAGAAAAAATTAAAACTGTATTAAAAAAACGAAAAAAAATATTGTTAGAAATAGAAAGACTGCTTTGGTGGCGAAAAACGAAGAAAGAAGGCTCAAAGTTGAAAAAAGTTAAAAAGGTAAATTTTCAAAGTAAGTTCTAGTAGGGCTAGAAGTTGCACTAAGTTTG
>JAUMXK010000139.1 GCA_030535295.1 Eubacteriales bacterium
TTGATATTACTTTTGTCTATAGATTTAGTTTTAAATTTTTGCTGTTAAACTAGGGTCTTTTTACTCATCTTTCCTCTTCTTTTCGACCTTGCTAAAAGCTTTTTGTTTCTCTTTGGGAAAAGCGGCAAAAATAAGAGCAAAATAGAGTATATAGTATTGACAGTATACCATAGGACAATTATTATTTCTATAAAAATTGAGTTAATTTCTTAACCGGCAAAAATGCCCAAAAATTAATGAAACTCTAAGTTTTTTCACCTTTTTTTTTAAGTCCTTCCTCTTATACTTAAAGTGATATTCTATGCATTTTACAAATCGAATTTTATTTGAAGATTCTTTTGACTGTGAGGTGAAAGATGCAACCGCAAATTAGCTTGCGAAATTTAATTTTTTCCGTGTTTTTAAACGCCTTTCTGATGATTCCTTTCATTTTGGTTTGGGGTTTCATTTTTGTGCTTGTATTTCTGGGAATTTCCGGTATTTTAAGCGGTTTGTTTTTGATTGTTACCGCTTTGACTCCACTGCGAATTTCTTTCCTTCCGGCTGCTCTTTATCAATACAGTTTGGCACTGTGGGCCTATGCTCTGTTCTTTATCGGTACGGGCGGTCTGTTTCTTACTTTTATGTCGGTTTTGACACCGCATTTTTTACAGCTCAATAAGCGTTATTATTATTGGAGCCAAAGCTTTATAAAGGGGGAACTTCATGAAGACTAATCGTATTTTACTTTCTTTTATTGCCTTTTTTAGCACTTTGGTTATTCTGTCTTTTGCCTTATTTTTTACATTTCTGCATCAGAACAATCTGACTTGGTCCGAATACTGGAAAAACTCCGATATTTACGGTAGCATCACCTTGCCCAAATTGAAATTCAACAAGGGCATCAAAACCATCCATGAAGAAGTCAATTTCCCCTTGGTCAGTAAACTCAGTATCACTGTAGATATTGAAAGTGTTTCTTTTGTCGAGGAAGAACGGGAGGATATTTTGGTAGTCTATGACTATCGCCATCCCAATGCTTCTGAATACGATATTCGCTTTCAAAGCTTTCATGCGGAAGAGGAAATTCATTTGATTGCCGGAACCAAAGCCAAGCAGGGCAATCATCGCATTCCTCTTTTGAACAATGATTTATCGGATATCTATCGAGGCTCGATTGTTGTGTATGTACCAAAGGCTTATCAATTTCAAACTTTGTCGATTACTACTTCTTTTTCCAATATTGACCGAGAATCTGTTTATCAGAATGCCGATAATTTTGTCTTTGCTTCTTCTATGGGCAATATTCAGTTTGAAGTTAATACCCCGAAACAGGTGGTGTCTATCAATACTGACTTAGGTAATATTTCAATCTATGGAAATGCAGATATTCATACCTTGGATGTTATTTCCAATCTGGGAAATTGTTATTTGCAATGTGATAAGAGTTTGCATACTCTTTATCTTTTAAATGACTTCGGCAACAGCACAATTGTTATGAAAGATAGTTTGTTTGGCGGGAATATTCAAACCAATGTCGGCAATACCGTTATCTATAATCAAAATTTGCCACGTTTTCTTTCAGCTACAAGCTTAAGTGGAGATATTTCCGCTTATTTTCCGGAAAATGATTCTTGCTATATCCATTCTGTAAACGGACAAACGGATTCTTATTTTTCGATTCAAGCTTCCGAAAGGCCTCATTTTTCCTTTGAATCTCACAATGGGGATATCTCTATTCTAAAGAATGATTCCCAAGCACTGGAGGCTTTACAGCAAGTGAGAGAGTAGGAAAGGAACCCTCTACCTCTCTCTTTCCCTTTTCCGTGAGGTGAGATTAATCGGATTTAGCATCCTGCGAATGGCATTCGCTGCAATCGAAAATGCAGAGCATTTTCGATTCGCGTTGGCATTCATATAGTAGGAAATCTACCACTTCTTTCCCTTTTCCGTGAGGTGGGATTAATGGGATTTAGCATCCTGCGAATGGCATTCGCTGCAATCGAAAATGCAGAGCATTTTC
>JAUMXK010000060.1 GCA_030535295.1 Eubacteriales bacterium
AATTAAAAATATTATCACCAGTTTTAAGAAGCTGGCACAGGATCCTTTGGGAACGCTATATGTCAATGAATATATTATGACAGGATTTCGCTCAAGTGCAACCGGAGTCGGCGATTATAAAGAGCAAATTAATTTAAAGTTTCAGGATAAAAATAAAAATCCGAAAAAAGAAGAATTGCGGTTAGAATCGGAAATTGAGTATGTCATTGGTGGCAATCGTACAGACTTAAGCAATAACAGTGATGTAGCGAGTAAAATTATTCTGCTTCGAGTGCTTCCGAATATGCTTTATATTTTTACCAATTCCGATACCAACTCCTTGGCAATTTCCTTAGCAACGGCAATTACAGCCATATTCCCACCACTTTATCCGCTAGTTTATCTGATTGTGGTGGTTATGTGGGCGATTGCCGAATCGCTGGTTGATGTTTTTGTCTTACGTCAGGGGCAGAAAGTGGCTTTTCTAAAAACGACCGGTGATTTTATGCTCAGTCCGTCGGGATTTATGGAAATCGCTAGAGTATTTGCCAATGTGGCAATTGAAGCCGGTGCCGATGCGGTCAAAGGTCAAATCAGTAAAGGATTAGATGAACTTGATAATTTTGTCACCGAAAAGGCGAAGGCGGGTAAAGAATTTATCAAAAAGAAAGTGGGAGATTTGGCGACTTCTTTAGGAGCGGATGCCATTCAAAACAATCAAATTACCGAGTATGTCAGCGATAAGTATCAGATGGTCGAAGAAGCAATCAGCGACTATGAAAAAACGATTGATAACTATGTCGAAGCAGTTGTCGGAAAATATATGGTTAAAGTGGAAAAAGACAGAGCACAGGGCAAAAAGACGGATGCAGTAAGCATTGATGAACTTTCCGAAGAATTTGCCAGCCAGATGTTTGACTCGATTAAGGAGGTTGCTAAAGAAAATGCTGCGGAAGTTATTCCGTTAATTAACAAAAAATTACAGGAGGAGCTACATCCGGATATTGTCGGTTCGTTGGAAATGCTGGAAAAGATTAAGAATGATTATCAAATCCAAGCCGGGATTGAAAAAGGCAAAAATCTGTTAAGAAAGAAATTGGAGCAAAAGCTCGATGAACTGGTCTTTGATGAGCTGGAGAAAGAATTCACGGAAGGAAAGCAAAAAGTAAAGGATGAATTACAGGGCTACCTTAATTCTAAAATCGACTTGGGTACGGAGAAATTACAAAATCATGTGAATGAAAGCCTGAAAAATGTATTCTCCAATACACCGGAAATTAAAGTGACGGAAAAATCATCCTCCGGCTTTAAACTTGGCTATGAAGATTATTTGCGAATTTATCTGCTCTTTGTCGAAGAAGATGTCAAACTCCTTAGAATATTGGATTTGGTACAGTTACGGGAAAATAAGGATATCAACGGGTATATGACCGGCGTGGAAGTGGAGATGAAGTTTGATGTGGCATACCTCTTTTTACCAAGACTGATTGAAATTGCCAAGAAGCAGTCTTCTGCAATTAAGGCACAGCAATCGGATTATGAACGGGTTGATTTTAAACTACGTTCGGTAGCCGGATATTAGGGCAAAGAAAGGAGCGGGAGATGAAAAAGAGAAAGAAAGGAGCGATGACTCTGGAAGCGGCAATTGCCCTGCCAATCTATATATTTTCAATATTAACTCTATCTTATATGATTCAGGCATATTACATTGAAAATACGATTGATGCGGCAACGGCAACCATACTACAGGATGTGGCTACAAAAGTTTTCTATTTGGATCAGTTGGGAGTAATTGAAGCCGGTGATATGATTGCCGAAAGAACCAAATCCAAAGGGGACTCGATTAAGGCGAATATTGAAAAGGGAAGTGGTGAAACAGATAGTGATAAAGGAACGGACAGTCCGTTTGAATTTTCCATCGGCGGAGCCGGTGAAAAATTGATTGATGCATGGATAAATGGCGGTGTAATTACGATTTTCAAGGCACTGCTCCCGTTTAAAGGAGAGCTGACCGGCCAATTCGAAAAGAGCATAAAGAAAATGTCGAGCGGCAATAAGACAATTGCAGATGTTTTCGGTAAAGGTAGGGATGCCAAAGGATTGGGACTGACGATTATGAGCGAAACCTTTTCGATTGGATTGGAATATGTTCTAAGTCATTACATTTTAACGGAACTCCGCAGAGAAATGGGAGAGAATGCTCACCATTTCCGCATCCGCTCATTTGAGGTTGATATGGGTGACCAAGGGATATTATACACAGATAAGGCAAGTGGGCTAAATCGCTTGCTGACGGTAAATGTTCGGTATAAAATCGGAATTCCGCTCTTTATCGCACCGGAAATCGAGCTGGAGAGAACAACAAGAAAAACAATTAGAGCATGGGTTGGAGAATGATGATATGAATGGATGGATAATGGCAGGGATTCTGCTACTGACAAGTATAATTGCCATCGGTGTAGACCGATGGCTCTACATGGAAGAAAAGCCAAAGCTGCTTTGGAGAGTGATACCGATTCTGCTTTATCTCGGGGCAGCCATATATCTGTATCTTCGCTTTGGATTTAATGCTTTCTGGATTCGAAATCTATGGATACTTACCTTATTTTTAGTTAGTACGGCAGAAGATATTCGAAAAAAAGAAGTGCCGCTGGATTTTTATCCTGTTTTTCTGTTGCCGGCACTGATTTTACACTTGGCACAGATGGATTGGCTCAATTTGGTGATTGCGATTGCGGTGTATGCTGTTTTTTATCTGGTGGCACGGTACTCGGCCGAGTCGATTGGATATGGGGATGTGACGGCAATAGCGCTCCTTTGTCTGTTGGGAGGCTATCAGACAGCAGGTTTGGTTGTTCTGATGGCTTTGATTGTGGCAGGTGTTTTGGGCTTGGTATTGTTGGTAATTCGTAGAGCGAATCGTAAGACTGAGGTTCCATTTATACCATTTTTGGCAATCGCATATTTAATCTATTTATGGATATAGGAGGAGAAGATTATGGCATTTTATGTAAAAGTCGAAGACAGTAAAAAATTATGCTATCCCTTAGAAGACATCACACAATTTGACAGTGAACAGCTTACCGCTGTTCGGCAGCTGCAAATTCAGGGTTTGGCACAAATGGAAAAAAGAATGTTGGATGGACAGACCGAATTGGTCTATGCGATTGGAGGGATGCAGCCGCTTAGCCAATATATCGGTTCATCCGATGGTCATAGCCAGGAGCTGGATAAATATAGGGAGATTTTACAAAATGTTTTGAAATTAATGCAGGAAATTGAGAAATATCCACTCCTTTCCGTATCCAATCTGGTCTTGGAAATGGACTATCTTTGGGTGGATGCCAGAGGGGAATTGCGTGGAATCTATTTGCCGTTTATGCAGGATTACCAAAATATTGCTGTGGCATGGAAAAAACTGATTCAAGATTTGCTCGGTCGGGCGGAAAGTGATGCCGGTTTGCTGTTCCTTACCAGACAATTGCGTTTTTTGGAAAATCAAACGGCTTTTTCGATTCCGGAAATTCAAAAGCAGATTCAAATGGATAATCAAATGCCTTCCTTGGCGAAGGAAAGAAACGATTTTAATTCTTCTGGAATGAGAGCCGGTCAGGGGGCAGAGCAGGCACAAGCGGAGGCATTTCATTCCGGGCCGGTGTCACCTCAAGTAGCTCCGCGGCCGCAAGTGATGCCCCAATCTCAGCCGATGCCGAATCATGGAGCATCTGTACCGGGACAAGCGCCAAGGCCGAATATTCAGATGATGCAGGCACCAAATCAAGCACCACGTCCGGGAGCACCGGCTAAGATGCCAAATCAGGCTAAGACGAAAGCGCCATCCGGCAAGCCTTCCAAATTTAATATACCTGTTTTAATTATTGGACATTTGGTCATACTTTTGATTGTGGGTGGTATGATTTTTGCCGGTCTTTTGAAAACGGAGGAAGGAAACTTGGATTTGATTAATGTGTTGCTACTGGTGGTGATAGCAGCAGGTGGATTGGCTCTGATTTGGCTGAAGCTGGCAGTTAATTCCAAGGAAAAAGGCAGTTCTGCCTCTCAATCTCAAAAAGCAGCACCGGCAAAAGGCAAAGCCAAACCTGAGAAAGGCGCAAAAAAAGGAGTGCCGGGCATAGCAGCACCGGGAACAGGAGTGCCAGGAATGGGAGCTCCCGGCATAGGAACACCGGGGATGGGAGCACCCGGAATGGGAACACCTGCGAAGTCAGGAAATCCGGTTCCGCCACCGATGACACCGATGCCACAACCGGACAGAAGACCAGAACCGGCACAACCGGTACAACCGATGCAACAGGCTCAACCTCAATTCCAATCTTTCTACGAGGAAGGCCCTGCCATGCCGGAAGCACAAGGAACTATGATTATGCCATCCGGAGCAACACCGCAAAATAATGGAACCGTAGTATTTGAACAGGAAAGAGGAGCTTTTGTAGTTCTGAAAAACGGAGCGGATAAACGCAAAATAACCGGCAATCCATTTCGAATCGGGCGTAATGCTGATTGGAAGATTGCAGACTCGGCTGTTTCCGGTTTGCACTGTCAAATCGAAGAACAGGCAGGAACTTATTATTTGGTCGATATCGGTTCCAAAAACGGCACTTTATTGAATGGAAAAAAATTGGCGGTCAATCAATATCAAGTCTTAAATCATGGGGATGAGATTCGCCTGGGGAATACGGAAATCACTTTTGAATTGTACTAAAGTGAAAAACTTGAATGAAGAAGGAATTGGTGTAGGGGGGAACTATGGCAATGCGATTTTGGTTTTTTGGTGCTAGTGATATCGGAGCCGAACGGCAGAGCAATCAGGATTCCATTTTATTTTTATCCGGTCAAGTCAATGATAGCCAGATTGGGTTAGCAGTGGTGGCAGATGGCATGGGAGGACTTTCTGATGGCGAGATAGCCAGTCGGATGGTGGTTTCTGCCTTTGAAACATGGTGGTATGAGGAAATGCCGGATTGCCTCAATCAGGAACCGGTTTGGAAAGCATTATCGGATAGTATTGACGGCTGTATTTGTAAGGTGAATGAGCAAGTTTATCAATTTAGCTTGCAACAGGGGAATGCGATGGGAACAACCCTAACTTTGGCTTTTTTGATTGATAATCAAATTTTGATCAAAAATATTGGCGATTCCCGTGGATACTTTATCAAAGAAGGGTATTTATCCCAATTTACCACAGATGACAGCTATCAGCAAAAATTTCGGGATCAAGGATATAGTGATGAAGAAATTCAAAGACAGGGCATTGCTCAAAATATTTTGACCAAATGTGTTGGATGCCGGGAAAAGACTGAGGCAGACAGCCAGATGGTTTGGCTGAACTCCGATGTTTTGCTTTGTACCGATGGAGTTTACCAGTTTATTGAAGAGGAAAAGCTGGCCAATTTCCTGACAAATATGGATTTTGAAAGTGAAAATTATTATTTCGACAAAATACATCAGGAAATCTATAAAAATGGTGCAAGGGATAACTGGAGTTATGTCTATATCAAAAAGATGGAGTTGGAATAAGCAGATGAAAAAAATAAAAACAAAGACAATGATAAAAATCGGTATTTCTCTTTTTCTAAGCATTATGACGCTACTTGCAATCTATGGATTGGGATGGGGATTCGGTGCCGAACAAAACCTGCTGCTTTCTATGGCCGGATTGCCGGAGAATCAGAAATGGATGGTAGAAGGGGATGTGACCTTAAACAGTCAGAACTTCACCAATCCGATTGTGATTGATTTCAACGGCTTGGTCTCTTTGGCACCGGCCAGCGGAAAAATGGACAGCCATTGGCAATTAAGCAGAGAAGCTATGGGAGTGACCGATTTGCTCCACTTGGCACGAGATCCCAAAAATTGGTTGGTTGAATTGCCGGCGATTTCCGGCTCCAATGTCTGGGCGATACCTACATTTGAAGAAGAGCTGACCAAAGAATCGGTAATACGCTGGGTGAAAGACTTGCAGTTTCAAAAAAAAGGTTATGTTTCTTTGGAAAGAGAATATGGTGGCAGTATTTCCTGCCTGCATTTGCAAAGTGAGGCCGGTCAAATTCCGGAGAAACTGATTGGTTGGCTGGAAAAAATCACCGAACAGGATTTAGCGGCAGAGCGCAAGCAAGCATTACAAAAGATTATCAAAGACAATATGAAACTTTTGGTGGATGCATTTATCACGCCGGATATGAAAATCATGCAAATCTCTCTGACAGTAGAAATGTTGGCCAATTTTACCGTGGAGCTCTCTCTGAGAGCCAGACCGGAACAAGGGCAGGAACCGGATTTAAATGCATACTATGAAAAGAATGTCAAGGAAGTCAATTCTCAAATGCTGGAAGAAATGTTATCCACGCTGGAAGAATTTGTGCAAGAGGAAGAAGAATGATAGTACAAACATTGGAATTGATAATGTTGTTGGCTTTCTGTCTGTATACGGATTGGAAAGAGCGGAAAATTCGCAATCAATACAGTATGCCCTTTGTTCTTGTGGGATTTTTGACAAATTGCTTGCTGGGAGAGGTTGGTTGGAGTGGAAGCTTATTTGGCATTCTCTTACCGTTCATTGTGTTCTTTCCGTTCTTTTATCTGCATATGTTTCGAGCCGGTGATATCAAGGCAATGATGGCGATTGGAGCCATTATGGGTTACCGCTTTGTGGGAAATGCCATTTTTTATATCTTTGCTGTCGGTCTTATCGTGGCTCTTGCCAAAATGATAAAACACCGAAATGCCAAAGAAAGATTTGGCAATGTGGCAAGATACTTCAAAATGCTTTTTCATACTTTCAAGATTGTGCCTTATGAAGAAGCGGCAAGTCAGGACAATACAGCGCATTTTCCATTTTCGATTGCAATTGTAGCGGGATGTATCATCAACCTGATTGCGGAGTACGGGAAATATTATATCTTTTTCAGATAGAGATTTAGACAATAAGAAACTATTATTTCAACTGATAAGAGGAAGGAGAGTAGATGTTATCTTTGGATACATCAGACAGAAACATGAAACGAAGAGAAAAACATTTTATCAGCAGTTTGAAAAAAGGAATCGCTTATATTTTGAGCCTTGCCATCCTTTTAGGACTATGGCAGGTACCGGTTGCGGCTGGAGAATACAGCTTGGAAGAAACCATTGCCGGAGGCAGAAACAATGCCTATGTCATTCGGTATGACGGCAGTTTATGGGCATGGGGCTCCAATCAATCCGGCCAAGTCGGAAATGGAAGTACAGGCGGCAATGAGAATCAGCCACAAAAAATTATGGAAAATATCAAGAGTGTATTTGCAGGGGGAAATACTGCCTTTGCGATTGATAAGAATGGAACCTTATGGGGCTGGGGCGAAAATAATTTTGGACAGGTCGGAGTTGGCAGTAATGCCAGTATCTCCTCACCGACCAGAGTGATGGATTCCATCAGCAAAGTCTTTCCGCAAGGAGATACCGTATATGCTTTGAGTGAAAGTGGTGAGCTTTTTGGCTGGGGTCTGAATTCCTCCGGTGAAGTGGGAAACGGCTCTACCAATAATGTCAATAGACCGCAAAAGATACTGGATGGAGTAGAAGAGTTTTATTATTTCAAGGGTCAGGGCGGCACGGCTTATGCGATAACCGGCGACAAGACTTTGTGGGGCTGGGGATACAGTGCGGAAGCACAAGCCGGAATGATTGGCGCCGCAGCCTATGTCACCAGTCCAAATCGTATCCTGGATAATGTATCTTCTGTATATCTGACAAGGGTTGCTACCTATGCGGTTACCGATGATAATGTCCTTTATGGCTGGGGAAGACATTTCGGGCAAACCTTCGGAATGAATATGACAATAGGAAGTGCCATGGAGAATGTCAGAGAAGTAGCGGCCAGCTATGATTCGCTTTATGTCATTAAAAGCAATGACAATCTTTACAAGGTAATGACGACACCGGTAGCGGCACAGATTAACGAAGTCAAGATTTTGGAGAATGTGGCGGAAGTAAAAATACTACAAGAAAATACCGCAGTAGCCAGACTCTACGATGATACAGTATGGACCTGGGGAGATAACTATGCCGGTCAAATCGGCGATGGAAGTTATACAGATAGAGATATTACAAATCCTTATAAGGCGATGGAGAATGTCGATAAATTGATGGTCAGAGGCGATTCCGTCTTCACCGTATTAAATGACGGCAGTCTTTGGGCATGGGGCTCAGGGGAGTATGGCGGTATCGGAAACGGAAGTGACGGCAATACCAATTCTCCGGAAAGAATCATGGATGATGTCAGAAGATTGGTTCTTTCCGAAGGGAATTCCTATTTAGGCTTAGAAAACAGAAGTCTCTATGCCTGGGGATTCAATACCAGCGGTCAAGTCGGTGACGGCACCAATATGACCAGATATGCACCGGTCAGTATTCTGGACGGAGTCGGTTTTTATTCGGATGAGGTAGTCAATATTTCGATTCCACCGGTCAGTAACGAATCCGTAACGATTCCGGTAGAAGTCTTAGTTCGTCAGGCTGTCGGCAAACTTTCGGGATTGATGACCGATGATGATTGGGATAAGCTGACCAGCTTAGATTTAAGCGGTATGGAATTGGACAGCCTAAACGGAATCGAAAGAGCTAGAAATTTAAGAGAAATTGATTTAAGCTTCGCTACAGTGGGAGATATTTTGGCATTGGCACATTTATCCAAACTAAGATTGGTGATTCTCAAAAACAGCCGAGTGTCAGCCGACCAATTAGAAGCATTGCGCCGCCGAATGACACAGGTGGAATTCAGAGAGAGAGTTATTGTTGTCAAAGACAGTGCGGTCAAAGCATGGAATACCTCTCAGACAGGGGATGAACTTATCAATGCAGCGGAAGCTATTATTGAAAAAGGTTCAGAGCAATCACTGACTGCACAAAGCGGAGTCTTTGTGGTGGATAAACGTCTGGCGCAAGAAGGAGCCAGGAAGGCGGAAGTCCTGAGAGATGAATTGTATGCCAAATCCTTGCAAGATAAAAAGGAATTGAATAAAAGACTGGATAGAATTGTCAAGGTCAAATTGAACAATCCTGCTTCCAAAAACAATATTCGGATTCGACGAGATGTCAAGGAATTAAAAGAAGTGGATAAACTGATTGTTCAGCTTCAACCGGAAGTCAGCATTGAGTTCAGCTCGGATGATTTGCAGGAAGGCATGTCCAATGTGGATATGGAAATTGAAATTGAGGAAATCATAGAAACCGGCAGCGCAGAGCCATTGGAAATGAGATTTGCCAATTGGTCGAAAGGAACTGCCGCATTGGAGAAAAAACAAGGTACAGACGGAGAGTCCATGTACGGCGGCGATACGAAAAAAAGCAAAAAATACAAAGTGAAAATGAAAAAGTCCAAGGAACAGGCAAAGGTCGGTTTGTCCTTACAAGCAGACGAAAATCCGTACAATGCCATTATTCACAAATCCGGCGGTAAGGAGCAGGTAGTCGGCGGTAAATTCAATGCCAAGACCAAAAGATTGACCGCCAAGATTGGGGAAGACGGAGAGTACTATGTTCGTAAGAATGAAAAGAACTTTACGGATATTGAAGGCTTGCCTACCAAACAAAAGGAAATGATTAAACTTCTGGCTTCCAAAGGAATTTTAGAAGGTCATGCCGGCAAATTCAATCCGGACAGCAGCATTAAGAGAAGTGAAGTATTGACCATCATGGTTCGTTTGGCGTATGTTTATGATAAGACTTCCAAGAGTACGTTTAAGGATGTAGAAAAAAATAAATGGTATTATCCTTACATTTCCTCCGGTGTAAAAATCGGTGTGGTCAACGGATACAATGACAACACCTTCAAGCCGAATAATGTGGTCGGTGCGGCGGAATTGGCAAAGATGAACACCATGATGCTGGTTTACAAAAGAGGATATCGTTTTCCAAAAGACCAACAAAGATATTTGAAACGCTTGGCAAATGGAAGTAAGGTGCCGAACTGGGCAAGAATCTATATTGCTATGGCAGAACGAGAGGGCTTTTTATTGAAGTCTTCCGCCGGACTTTATGACGGCTCGCAATATATGACCAGAAAGCAAGCGGCAGAGATGCTGTATCATCTGTATCAGAAATTGTAAAATGTGTTGGGTGGTGGAAAGTATAAGTATCGGAAACAGATGTTTCGGATTGTAATGTGGAAATAGATACGGAAGGGGAGAGTATGATGTACCAAGAGTATTTTATAATAGGAATCAGCTTTATCGGCATTGCTATTATTTTGGCACTGGTGGGGTTATTCTCGGGAAGAAAGAAAAAACAGGATAAGACTGTAGTAAAACCGGTGGAGAGAAAGGTAGATTTGGATAAGACAGAAACCATCTATTCTCCACTTCCGGACGAGCCCATGCAAACGGAAACGGTTGTTTCTCCAATAGAAGAAGGAACCGTGGCCATGACCTATGAAGAATCGGATAAGGCAAAGAGCGCCGTTCTCGGAGGCAGTCAAACCGCTTCCGGGAAAAAGGCTTATCAGGCACTTCAAGCTGGAGCGGTGGTCAATGAAAAGTACCGTGTAGAGAGAGTGCTTGGAGAAGGAGCGCAGGGCAGTGTATATGTTTGTACCAATATCGAACTTGGAAATATGTGGGCAATGAAACATTTCCAAGGCGGTCTGAATGAAAAGGATATTTTGGTCAAGCTCAACCATGTTTCCTTGCCAAAGATTGCGGATGTCTTTACCGACGGAGATGACCGCTATATCGTAGAAAGCTTTGTGGAAGGCTTTCCGCTTCATAAGTTTGCAGAAAAGAATGGAGAAAGTTTCCATGAAGATATGGCGATTGCCTTTATGATTCAATTGGCAGAAGCTCTTCAATACATTCATAAGCAAAATATTATTCACATGGATATTAAACCGCAAAATATCATCATCACTGAGGATTTGAAAGCGATTTTAATTGATTTTGGAATTGCCTCGCTTCGTGATGGCGAGAAGGCAAAAACTTATGAAATCAGAGGCTATACACCAAGCTTTGCTTCACCGGAACAAATTGCCTTTCAAAAGGATATTGATGAGCGTACCGATATTTATAGTTTGGGTGCAACGATTGCCTATATTTTCCGAAAAATTCCATTGGGTAAAGAGTTTACACAAATTTTAAATCGTTGTATGTCGGAGGATAAGGAGCATAGATATTCCGATGTCAAATCCCTACGGGATGCATTGCTGCTCCTGCAAAAACAAAAAATTGATGCCCTGCACAGACAAAAGCGAAATCGCTTGTTGCGAAGACTTGCCATTCCTTTGGTGGTGTTTGGTATCAGCAGCTTGGCATACTATGGATACTTGCAACAAAGAGAGCGAAGTTCAGAGCTTATTTTGCCTCAAGTGGAATATATTTTATCCGAACAAAAAGAAATGCCGATATCGGTGTTACAAAGATATCAAGACGGAAAAGAGCGTATTTTGGCAGACAAATGGCTGAATTGGCAATCCGACAATCCGGAGATTGCGGTTTTGGAAAATGGAGTTATTTTAGCCAAAAATGCCGGAACCACGACAATTTCCGGAAACTACTACGGCAAGGAAATCAAGATTCCAATTCAGGTAGAGGCCGGAGTTTTGGGAGTGGATGTATCACTAAAATATAGTAAGACAGCGAACACAAAAGTATATGCGGGTACAGGGGAAAGAGAAAGTGTGGATGGAGAAATCTCACAGGCCGCTTTCTTTGAACCGGTAAGTATGACGGAATGGAAAGGCACAAAATACATTGCGGACGGAAAACTGAGAGAGATTGAAAGCAATCAAGTCGATACCATTGATTTGGATTTTTTAGACCCCCGTATTATCAAGGGATTTGAAGATTCTCTCTATATTTCAATGAAAGCATGGCAGGATGAAGGCAATCTCTACATTGGAATCTTTCGATTGCTTCCGGCATGGGAAGAGCTGGAAGAAGTGTTCAGCCTTCCTTCGGATTTTCTGGAAATCAGTGATTTTCTTCCGACGGATAAAGGGCTTTATCTTTTGATGACGGATTTTGCGGAAGATAAAACAGATGTATGTTTTTATGATTTTGCTTTGGAAGAAATTGAAGTAATTATCGAAGGAGAAGAGGAACTCAATTCTATTGTTCAGACAAATGACGGTAAAATATACATCAGTCAGGCCAAAAACAATATGATATACCAACTTACCGAGAATAAATTGGAGTATTTTGCAGGTGCTAAATTTGAAAAAGACTTTACAGACGGAGCGATTCCGAAATTTTATCACCCGATGGCACTTGCGACCAACGGTAGGGATTTGTATGTCTGGGATTATCACATGTTAAGAAAGATTATCCTTCTTGATGGCAAGATTGAGGACACCGTCACTTTATCCGGACAAGCGGAAAAAAAGAAGGGAGAGCTTGTACTGGAAGGAAAATCTTATGAAGTCAGTTATGAGAATTCCGAAAAAGTCGGTTTGCACTACGCAAACAATCAAATATTCATTTGTCAGCCAAACAGCAGCTATATTCGAGTGGTAGAAGAATAGTGAAAAGCGGAAGCATAAAAACAAGAAAAAGGGAAAGCAATGGGTAAATCGCCCGTTGCTTTTTCTTTTATATGTAGAATAGCGAAAGACAGGTATCGTATGTCTCTTTCGAGAGGAAAGAGAAAATCTGAACTTAACAAATATTAAAAAAGAAAAAAACCGGGATTATAGGTATAATCAGTATAATATAAGAGAAAACAATGTATAAAGTCTGAAAAAATAGGAATACAACAAAAGGAAAAGACCATATAAATAGTTCTGTAGAACCATAAAATTGATTCTTACTATTTATTTACATAGATAAGAAAAAAGGTTAATATATTAATATTCCATTAGAAAAAAAGAGAAAAAAACATAAGAAATATTATGTAAATTTCTTTGTTTTCCTAAAAAAATTAGTGTTATAATAGAATCACTATGAAATTTTGTGTAAAATCCGAAATCTCTGGCCTATAAAAAGCAACATTATTAATTAAAAGGTCAGGAACGAGTAAGGTATTAAATGCCGCTGGGCATATAATATAAGAAGCCATTTAACTTATTTAGTGGAGGTAACAAAGTGAAAAACAGAAATTTTTTACAATCTTTCTTAACAGAAAAATGCCTTAAGAAAGTGATGTGTCTGGTATTAGCAGCATGCTTATTATTTACACAAGCAAGCGTTTATGTCAATGCCGATGACAATGCAACAAATACAGAAGTGCAAATCGAAAGAAATCGCAAGTCTGAAACCGTACGTGAATTTAAGGAAAGACGACGAGAAGCTTTAATGGGAGGCTATTTCAGAACTTGGCATGATAAGTATTCAACGGATGACCAAGGTGTCCCTCATCGTCTGCCCCATGAGGCAAATTCCATGGGAGATGTACCGGCAGAAGTAGATTTTTTATTTGTGTTCCATGACTGGACAGCTCCAAACAGTATTTTTTGGGAAAAATTGAGAGAGGAATATGTTCCAAAGTTAAATGCGCAAGGAACGAAAGTGATTCGTACTATCGGTGCCGGATTTTTGACCGGAGAAGTGGGAATTTCACAAGACAGAGAGAAATATCCGGATACACCGGAAGGCTTTAAGAAGCTGGCGAGTGATATTGTCGATGAATACGTTTATAAGCACAATTTAGATGGTTTGGATGTGGACGTTGAGATTCACAATGAGCCGGGACACAATAAGACCGGCGAAGCCAAAAAAGCGGAAATGCAAAAAGCCATTGCCGTTATGAAGGAAATTGCCAAATTAATCGGAGAACACGGCAAGGATAATACCAGATTCCTGATTATGGATACTACCTTACATGCAGGTAGAAGAATCCGTGACCAAAAGGACATTGGACCAAATAATGAACTGTTTATCGAAACACACAAATGCTATGACTACGTATTGGCACAAGTATACGGTGCCGGCGGTGAAATGGGTGATTTTGGTAAGGACTTCAAATGGAGAACCTTCCAGCCTTATATTTTGCCAAATCAATTCTTAATCGGATTTAGTTTTTATGAAGAGGGCGGTAAGGCTGCCGGCAATATTTGGGGTGATACCGAAGGAACACCGGAAAATTCCCGTGCAGCTCGTTATGCGGCTTGGAATCCGGAAGGCGGTGTGAAAGGCGGAATTTTCTCCTATGCGATTGAAAGAGACGGTACAAGAGAATTTAGAGATTATAGAAGACGTTTGGATGGGGACAATACACTTAGAACCACAACTTATGAATGGACAAAATCCCTCAAACAACAAATGAAGAGCAATATAGAAGAATATGCTCCGATTACCGAAGCGGATTTTCCGGATTCGGTTCTTCGAGAAGAAGTGGCAAGACAAATCGGTGACTATAGAGGAAATATTGCCCGATATAATCAGGAATTGGTGCTAAACAATCCGGAAATTACCGATTTGACAGGACTGGATAAGATGGTAAATGTCAAGAAGATTCACTTGTCCGGTTTGGTCAACTTAAGAAATTTCAATCTCAGAGGAATGAAATTGGAAACTTTGCCGGAAGAAGCAGGAAACTGGAATATGCTGGAAAGTTTGGATGTTTCCGGCAATGCCATTGATTTTTCCGAAGGAACATCACAGGCAAAGATTCTGTTGCAAATGCTTGAGAATATAGAAAGAAATACCGGTGCTCTTGACTTTGAAAACAATGCGAAATTCGGAAACCAAAAACCGAAAGCATATTATCCGGAGAGTTTTAGGTATTATCATAAGGCAGTGCAGCTGGAGAAAACAGATGATACAACGACAGAAAGCTTATCGCAATATGCAACACTATTTGGACAAAGAACAGTGAGCAACACCTATGTATGGGATGAGGCCGGTTTTAATCAACTCAAAGAGCAAACTGTCAAAGAAAAGCGTTTCATCGAAGATAGCTACACTTACGACGAGTTTAAGATTTCATATGACGAAAATTATGCAATGGTAGAAGTATCGGATCATGCGGCAAACAACCTGCAAGCACCGTATAATATCGACTTAAGCAAGGACGGCAGTTATCTGATTGAGTTCTTTGAAAAGCTTCCGGCTCCGGGAAATACTTTTACCAAAGGAAAGAAGATTCATGAGATAGTAGTGAATGTAGGTAATGCACCGAAAAGAAGTGTGAATGTGGCTTTAAATGCGACAATCACAAATCATAATTTCCAAGTGGGAATCAACAAATTGGATGACGAAAGTCATTTGAATTGGATTTTTGACGGCGTTGTACACAGTCAACAAAGAGTCAGAGGATTTGCTTTGGTCAATTCATGGTTTGTTTTTGACATTGGTGAAAATGCACAGGCAAACTCATGGAAAATGTATAATGATTCCGTGATTGAAGCACCATATCCGTATGGCGGAAATGCAGGTTACAACATCAATGCAGGTTCGCTGGAATACCTTAAGGATCCGGAAAATGCGGATTTGGGAAGTAAGGACTATCTGGGAGATGATGCCAATTGGATTGTTGCGCATGACTACTCTGCTGCCGGTGACTTAAATGAGGTCACCAAAACCTTTGATGAAGTGATTAGTGCCAGATACTGGCGCTATAAAATCAAAGAATTAAGTGCATTTCGTGCATTTTCCATTCCGGAAATTATGATTTTCGGAAGCTCAAGTGTAGTATCTGCAGAAACGACGGAAGCAATGCTTTCCGGAAAAGCCGAAAAAGGCATGTCGGAAGAGAATCATTTTGATATTATCTTAAGAGGAGATGAATTTACTGAGATTTCCGATAATATGGATGTGACTCCATGGATATCTCCTGTGATGGAAGGCTTGGAGTATAAGGCGAATCTTATCGGTGCAAACAATCAAAGAGTTCGTATTGTTGTCAGCGGTACTCCAAAGGAAGAAAGCAGCGAAAGCTTAAATATTGTTGTTCCGGCAGAGTATTTAAAAGCAAGCTCGGAAAACCTCACGGTAAACAGCAATGTTGCAGTTACGATTGCAAAAGCGGACTTAGTATATGCTCCGTATACGTTGGAAAAAATGATTACCTTGTATTTGAATGAGCCTGCAAAAGCAAGCTTTGAAGTCTTATTGGATGAAGGACAATTTGACTTGATTTATGAAGGAATGGATATTACCAATTGGATGAGTCCGCAGTTGGCAGGAGTTCGCTATACTGTAACGGCTTATACCGACAGCAAATTGATGGTTGCCGTTTCCGGTGTGACAAATCAAGTAAGACCGGCAAGCAGACTGGATATTGTAATTCCAAGTCATTTCTTGCGAGAGGCCAAAAAAGATGCCCATGTCAAATCGGAAATTAGAATTCAGGCGGATAATCCACCGGTATTATCTCCATATCAACCGGAAACCAGTGGCAATACCAATACTGTGACGGAACAAATCATCACAGAGGAAACTATTGCACTATCTTCGGCAGAAAAGGCATTGGCGGAAGAATTGAGCAAATCAATGAGTCAAGCAGCAGATAAAGCATTGGTAGAAAAATTCGTGGCTAAGAAAATAACTGCAAAAGATTTGGTCAAGGGACTTAGTGAAAAGGCATTGACAGAATATGGACAAAATGTAGAACATCAGTTTACCGATGAGAAAGCGGACAACTGGTACGCAAAAGAATTAAGTGTGATTCGTTTGCTGAATCTTGTCAAGGGCTACGAAGATAAGACTTTCCGTGGAAACAACAATGTGAGCGGAAAAGAAATGGTGACCTTCCTTGTAAGAGCGGCAGGTTTACCATTGGTAGAAACCAAAGCAAATCCATCCGACTGGTTTGCCGTATATGAAGAGGCGGCACGTAAGGCAGGTTTGTTAAAAGGTGTAGAATTTGACTTAAATAAGGCTTTGACCAGAGAAGAAGTAGCTTATTTGGCATATAATATGTTAAGCAGAAATGAGAATCATCAGGCCAAAGAAGAGCTGAAGGTGACAGATAAGGAAAGCATTTCCGAAAAGTATGTCAATGCAGTTTCTTACCTTTATGAAAATCAAATCTTAAAGGGCTATGAAGACGGCTCTTACAAACCGCAAAATAATGTAAAACGTTCCGAAGTGGTTACGATTTTATATCGTTTGCTGAAACATTAATGAATTAGCGAAGCACTAGTGCTTCGCTTTTTTGTAGCCGGCTTTCTTGGCTTCACTTTCACTGTCGAAATAAATTACATTTTCGGGAGAGATTTTATTGTAATCGGCACCGTCCGGCAAATGATAGATTTTGGACTTTTTATTGCCTTTGATTTTAAGTTTTTTGGATTGTTCAGAGATGCTTTTCGTGTCATTTTTCGATTCCTCTTTTTGGATTTCGGAATCTTCATCTGTTAAATATTCTTTGGGAATGTTTTTTTCCGGATAGTTGGCTTTGATATCTTGCCAAATTCCGATTTTTTGCTTACGGACTTCGGTTTCAATTTCTTTGTAAGCCTCATATTTGGCGATGTTTGGATGTCTCTTTAGCACCATAGCCAGTCCGGCTCGAATCAATTCTTCATTCAGACATTTATCGTCCACATAGACATAGCAAAGCATACGGTCATAACGGTCAAACTTCTCGACATCAAATTCCAGTCGGACTTTCTTACCCTGAATAAAATCCTTGGTAAACTGTGAAGCAACTTTTCCTAAAGGAACATTTTTATCGATATCGGCATGATTGCTTTCCGGCGTGTCGATTTGTAGTAGCCGTACGGTTTGTTTTTTTCCTTGATATAGGATTTTGATGGTGTCGCCATCAATACACTGAATCACTTCATAACTTTCGGTGCTGATATTATCTTTATTCTTTGCCATGCTGTCACCGGAAGAGATTTTCTCCGATTCTTTTGGCGCAGTGATAGAGCTTTCGTTTGGTAAGTTCTCACTTTGGCTAGGCGTACAGCCTACAATAGCGGCACAGAGCAGCAATAATAAAATAAAATTGTTTCGATTCATAGGATACCTTTTTCTTGATGTTTTACTTTGTTTCCGATTTTTTTATATAGCCTACTCATTGTACTATTAAAGAGAGAAAAAGGCAATCATTTTCAGAACATTGCTTTTTGGGATACTAGCATTTAATGGCAGAATAAAGACGGAATAACAAGTGAAACAAGGTTTGCAAAACTGAGTTTGAGAAACATTAGATTGAGTTTATTCAATTTATATGTTATAATTGATAAAGTTTATGCA
>JAUMXK010000140.1 GCA_030535295.1 Eubacteriales bacterium
ATTGATTTCATCTAAAGTAAAGGCTTGAAAAAAGCATTGCAAGTGATATAATAAAACCAATGGCTTACTTTCCATTCATAAAGCAAGCCAAAACATAATTTGTCGATTTATTTGAAATAGGATCATAAGGTTTTTAAGGGGGAATACTATGAATACCGGTTTTACGGATGCGAATCCGGAAGAAGAATTGCGCTTTCGGGAAGAATTGGAAATCTTGGTCGATAGCTTTGGCACGGAAAACCAGGATGGAGTAAAAGAAGCTCTCCGCACCTGCCAGGAGTGGTTTGGGTGTATCGCCAAATCTCATCAGGCACAAATTGCGGATGCCTTTGCGGTACCGCTCAATACTATTAAAATTTTTATGAAATTAAACAAATCTCTGAAAGAATCGATTGTAGAGTATGACATCATCTGCTGCACCGGAGGACGCTGCTCCAAAAATGGCTCATTGGCTGTTTTAACAGCCATCAGCAAAGAGCTTGGCATCTCTCACAACGAAATTACACCGGATGGTAAAATCCACTTCCGCACGCAAAACTGCTTTAAACAGTGTAACCTTGGCCCCAATGTCATGGTCAACGGAAAGTTCTACCATGCCATGGATGCCAAAAGAGCCCAAGCGTTAATTTAGGAGCTAAAAGAGAAAAAAAGTAGTTCTTTTCAGAACTACTTTTCTTATTTTACTTTTTCATTCGCTTTTAAAATGCTTACGCTTCTAACGCATACACAGAAGCTTGCTTTTTGTCACGGCCTTTTCTTTCGAATCTTACGATACCGTCGATTAATGCAAATAATGTATCATCGTTTCCACGACCTACGTTATTACCCGGATGAATCTTTGTTCCTCTTTGACGATATAAAATATTACCGGCTTTTACGAATTGACCGTCTGCTCTTTTTGCTCCCAATCTCTTCGAATGAGAATCACGACCGTTCTTGGAAGAACCCATTCCTTTTTTGTGAGCAAATAATTGAAGGTTCAGTCTTAACATGGTTTACACCTCCTTATATTCGATTTGGATATATTCTTTTCCGTATTCTTGTAAAATCATTTCCAGTCCCATTACAAAGGACTTTAATAATAATTGCGCCTCGGCGGAATTATTTTGCAATCGGTATTTCAAATACCCATCTCTATTGTCAATCTCTGCCTGCGATGTGGTAAATAATTCTATGGCATTGACTGTTTGAATAGAGTTCATGGATACTGCAGCACATACAATGTCTTCTCCTCTTTGGGCAAAGCCTGAATGACCGCTGATTTCAAATCCGAGAATCTCCTCTCCTGATTTTTCAACCCTTGCTTTAATACCAAGGCTTTTTTTGTTACGCATTGATTTTTTCAATCGTAACTTGAGTAAAGGATTGACGATGACCTTGTTTCTTGTGATAACCCTTCTTTGGCTTATACTTGAAAACAACGATCTTTTGACCACGTCCGTTTAAATCTACTTTACCGGTTACGGTTGCAGATTCAATATATGGCTTTCCTACTGTAATATTTCCATCGTTTGATACAAGCAACACTTTATCGAAAGTAACACTTTGGTTTGCTTCCAAGCCTAATTTTTCCACTTGGATTACATCACCTGCAGCTACTTTGTATTGCTTTCCACCTGTTTCAATAATTGCGTACATTTTGGCACCTCCTCATATAAGACTCGCCGGTATCGGTGAAAAAGGGCTATCCTTTTTGCTAACCATATCCGAGCGGTATACCACACTTAAAATACAATAGCACAAATGCACGAGATTGTCAAACATTATTTTTATCCCTTAGCAATAATTTTATATATAGTTAATTCCCAAAGTAAGTTCTAGGTTTAAGGTCTGACTGGAACTTAGGTT
>JAUMXK010000061.1 GCA_030535295.1 Eubacteriales bacterium
TAATGAATATGAATTTTACTACCAAAGAATTCTAGTGCTAACTACCAAAGACGGGCCTTGTATCTAAAGTCTTCTTTACCTTTTCTAAATAAATCAGCAATCACGAAAAAGTTCTTGAAGAATTTCACAAGAAGAAGTATACTAAGTATTAGTAGAATCAGAAGATAGTAGAGTAAATTCTGATTTATTAATAGAAACAAAGTGAAATGTAAAAACGGGCTATAATTTAATCAAGTCTTTTAATAGAAACAGAGTGTAAACATAAAATATAGATTTAAAGGATATAGTGGCAAATTGTCCAAATTCATCTCGTCATATTTAGTTAAAAATTTGGTGATGTGAAGTTGACATATACAGACCAACGGAATATAATTTAAATAAGAATTACCAAGGAGGTATCACATGCGTTTTGTTGTTCATATTCAGCTGGAAAATAGTCAAATACCGAAAGATAAGAATAGAATATTGCTATCCTTAGTAAAGTATTGGTTGGAGAAGGATAATCCGGAGGCATATCAACAATTATATGGAACTAGGGAAAGTATTCGAAAAGATTTTACCTGTTCTGTGTTTTTGGGGGAATGCAAGTTTCAGAGGGATTATATTGAGATTCCGGAGAAACGGATATTGTTTAATGTATCTTGTTATGACTTAAAACTGGGAATTCATCTTTACAATGCACTGCTCAAAGGCAAAGGACTCACCTATTCTTATAAAGGCATTCCGCTAACCATAAAGGATATTCAGCTCCAAAAAGAAAAAACGATTTCCACAGATATCGCTGTATTTCAAACGATGTCGCCCTGCGTGGTGAGAGAGCATACGGAAGAGACAAATCGGGACTGGTTTTATAGCTTAGAGGAGGAAAAAGGACGGGAGTTATTTTTGGAAAATGTTCGTATTCAAATCTTGGAGACCTTTCCGGAGGCTAAGGATGATGTTTCGGAAATGGCAATTAGAGTGTTGAAGAACAAAGAAGTAAAAGTGAAACACTACGGAATAGAGGTTTTGGCGAATATTTGTGAATTGGAGATAAAGGCGAAACCATATATTCTGGATTACTTATACAAAGCAGGGGTAGGCAGTCTAAAAAGTACCGGATTTGGCATGTTGAAAGTCAGATAGGAGGGAGAAATTTGGAGGAAAGGATTGTAATTCGAGCGGAAGATTGGCTGAAAAATGCCGGTATCGTAGGACTTTATCGGATTTTAAAAGAGAGCGATGAAACGGCTGAAATTTGCGTGGAAGAAGATCAGATTTGCTTTTCGGCGGAATTACTTCAGGGTTTTTCCGAAAAATATTTTCTCTATTTTATAAAACGATATAAGAGTACCCTTTCCCTTTATCGAATTTTGGACTTTGAAAAAGAAGTTAGCCGATGGGAAGAAGATAATTACCGAAATTTTACGGGGGAAGATTTCAGCAAGCTGAATGACCATGTGGATTATCTAAAAAATAAACTGAAAAGCAGAAGTTACATGGCAGCGTATCCGCTTATAAAATGTTCGTTTGATCCCTTGCAGAAGGAGAAAGAGCTAAAAAAGATTACGATGAAGAAAAAAGAGTCCCTGACGGATCGAATGTCTGAGATTCAAAACTTGGTTTCGGATTTAAAAGAAATTTATGCATTTCTTCGGCAAGAGGACAGTCAAAAATATATTGGTGCGAAAAATGCCATGTACAGTATTATCAAAAATGCGTGGGAGGGAATCAGCATTCTCAATCCACAGGTCAAAGAGCAAAATATGTATGTGGAATTTGACAAATATTTTGTGCAAAGTACATTGGATTATTTAAAACAGGAAAAGAGCAAATGGAAGTACCACTGTTTTAGCTGTGAAATGCCGATTAAGGATACCAATATTGATTTGGGTTTTATGAATGATATCGGTTTTGATGTGGCAAGGAAAACTTCTCATGTGTGGGATTTTAATAATTATGTGCATATTTGTCCGCTTTGCAGGTTGATATATGCTTGTGTTCCTGCCGGCTTTACTTATTTGTACGATAGAGGGATGTTTGTCAATGCCAATGCCAATTTGGAAGAAATGTTCCGAATTAATAATAATGTGTTTAGTAAAGTTTGGGAGGATAACAGGGATGGAAAATCTCTTTATGCCGCACTTTTTTCGAGTATGGAGCAGCAAATGAGGGAACATATCGAATACGAATTATCGGATGTGCAAGTGGTACGACTGGAAAGAAATCGCTATACTTTCAGCATTTTATCTCGAAAGTTTTTAAATACCGTTAAGAAGTGCAGTTCGGATTTGGCTTTTATCCGCAAATCTTCGTTCAAAGAGGGAAATGATATTTACTATATTTATAATGAAACGATGAAGCACCTGATGCAGGGAGAAAACTTATTTTTGCTGATTCATAAATTGATTCAAATGCGTATGAATAGTAGTGAAAACTGTTACTTTAAAATGGGGACAGTCGGTACGATAATTAAAATCAATGATAGATTTTTAAAGGAGGCGGGGTACATGCAAGATGAGAAAAAAGAGTATAGTCAATTAGAGTTGGCTCGATTTATCGGCCACAATTTGCAGGAAGCCTATGGCGGCTTTGACGAGGGCAAATACAATAAGAAATTGGACGGTATTGCTTACCGTATGTTAAATGCCTTAAAAACAAATAATAAGATGGCATTTATGGATTCGTTTATCAATGCTCACATGTATGCCCAACAGCCAATTCCGTCCTTGTTTTCGGATTATTTGAATCAGGATTTGTTGTTTAAGGAACTGGGGTATGCATTTGTTACCGGAATGCTGGGAGAAGAATGGAAATCCAAAGAAAACCAAGCAGAAAATCAAAAGGAAGGGAGATAAAAGATGAAACCAAAGGGATTGACGATTACCATGATTTTTGAAGCAGGCAGTGCCAACTATGGCGAAGCAGTAGGAAATGTAAGTGCCCTAAAGAAAGTAGCCAGAAATAATGGCGAGCAATATACTTATATCTCCAGACAAGCGATTCGCTATAACATTGTAGAGCAATTAAATCACCCATTAGCGGAAGTTAGTGCGGAGGGAAGTTCGGATAAAAAAGTCATTCAATTCCATAAAGATGCCACGATAGAAAAGTATCCGGAGCTGGATTTTTTCGGATATTTAAAAACGGTATCCAAAAAAGATTCCAAAGAGGATTCCAAATCAGGGGGGAAGAAACGGTCGGCAAAGGTTCGCTTATCCCATGCGGTTTCTTTGGAGACTTTTAAAGGAGATTTGGATTTCCTGACCAATAAGGGATTGGCTGACCGCATGAAAGAAAATATGAATATTGCTCAGTCGGAAATTCATCAGTCCTATTATAGCTATACCATGACAGTGGATTTGGATCAAATCGGCATAGATGAAGTGGAGGAAATTCATTTATCCAAGGAAGAAAAGACCAATCGTATGCTGGAACTGCTGGATACTGTGTCTATGCTCTACCGAGATATTCGGGGCAGAAGAGAGGATTTAAAGCCGCTTTTTGCGATAGGTGGTGTCTATGATGTGAAAAACCCGGTTTTCCAAAATGCGGTGGAAGTTAGAAACAACAGCGTTAATATTGGTTTGTTACAGAGTATTTTACCGGTAAGGATGAAAGAGCAGACCGTATGCGGATTGGTAGAAGGTAAGTTTGCCAATGATAAACAACTAAAAGCAGAACTGGGAGCGGTGTCGATGCCACAATTCTTTGAGAAGTTAAAGGAAGAGGTGCAATCGTATTATGAAAGCTGTTAGAGTGATTTTGGAGCAGGATTTGGTGAATTATCGTCATCCTATGTCCTTTCAACTAAAGGAAAGCTATCCGCTGCCGCCCTATTCGACGGTTATCGGTATGGTGCATAATCTCTGCCGCTACAAAGAATATCATCCTATGAAAGTTAGTATTCAGGGGAAATATATTTCAAAGACCAATGATTTATACACTCGTTATGAGTTTAAAAGCGGTGCGAAGTATGATTCGACAAGGCACCAAATTGAGGCAGGCGGATATGGCGTCGGTCAGGGTATCAGTACAGCAGAGCTATTATCGCAAGTGCAGCTGGTTTTACATATTAGGCCGGAAAAGGAGGAGGAACTGGAAGAAGTTTTTGAAGCATTCCACACCCCTTGGGAATATCCGTCATTAGGCAGGAGAGAAGATTTGGCGACCATCCTAGAAGTAAAAATTGTAGAAATCAGCCAAAGAGGATATCGATATGCTCGAAAAGAAGAGGATGTATATGCCTATATTCCTGTTGCCTATCTGCATGAGGAGTTGGTAAAAGGAAGAGAAAGTGAGTTTGGAGTCAATGTCAGAGGTACGAAATATTTGCTCAACAAGAGATATCATTTGGAAAATTATGGAAATGCGAAAGAACCGAAGTGGGTGCGACGCTGGGAAAAGGTAAAAGTGCTTTATACTTCACAAATTATCAGCGAGTCTACAACCAAACTATGGTTGGACGAAGATAATTACATGGTATTTGAGGCATAAAGGGATGTTTGTAGCTCTTGCAAAAGAAAGAAGAGCCGGCAAAAATACGATAGACTCGAATATCCGAGAAAGGAAGAGAATTCCTAAGAAAATCAGTATCAAAAAGTAAAAGGCAATGCAAGTGAGGAAGCATTGCCTTTTTGCAAATAACAGAGGGTAAAAATTAATTCGGATAGGCAAAGGGGGTAGCAGATGTCAAAAGAAATGGAAAACCGGTTTTGGGCAAAATCCAATCCACCGGAAACGATTATGGAGCATACAGAAAATCTACTACGGGAATATCATCGGTTTTCGGAGATGTATCCTACATTTGTAAAAAAGAATTCCGGAGTTTGGAAATTGCTGCGTTTGGCCTGCGTTTATCATGACTGGGGCAAAGCCAATTCTAAATTTCAAAATCGCATGCAAACCGGAAAAAAACAGGTGGATGAATTGCAACATGCTGTCTTAAGCATTGGTTGTTTGAGTGCGGAGGATTTGGCAGAGGATTTTTCAAAGCAGGAGATAAGGGCTTTATATAGTGCGATATTATTTCATCATGACAGAAAAGACTTGTTAACTTATAGCAATACGGAGATTACAAGGCAGTTAGAAGACATGAGTGAGGATATCAAACGAATGTGGGAGTATATTTGTGCAAATCCTCAAAGCTATCCTTTCTTAAATCAAAAGAATATTTATTTTAATTCGGATTTATATTTTGAAAATTACTATTATGAGATATTTTCGAAGGATATTTTAAAGCCTGAGGAATGGGAAGAGGCTGCTTTTTACATTTTGCTCAAAGGACTGCTCAACCGAATTGATTATGCCGCCAGTGCCCATATTCCGGTGGAACATCCGAATAATTTTCTGGAGAAGGGCTTAGAAGTATTTATGCAGGACTTAAATGCGGAGCGATTATCCGGAGGAAGAGAGAAAGCTGAGTGGAATGAACTTCAGGAATATATGAAATCGCATCGGGAGGATAATCTGATTGTGCTTGCTCAGACCGGATTTGGCAAGACGGAAGCCGGCTTATGGTGGATTGGGAATCAGAAAGGCTTTTTTACATTGCCGCTTAGAACTGCAATCAATGCCATTTATCATAGGATAAGGGAAAAAATGATTAAGAATCATAAACTGGAAGACCGACTTGGGCTACTGCATGGCGAGAGTCTGGAAAACTATTTGCAATTATATGATAAGCAAAAGGAATTACAGGAGCAAAGTGATTTTGAGCTCGAGGATTACTATACAAAGACCAGACAATTATCTCTGCCGCTGACGATTTGTACGCTCGACCAATTATTTCCCTTTGTTTTTCGCTATCGTGGTTATGAGCTAAAGCTTGCCACCATGGCATATTCGAAGGTGGTAATTGATGAAGTACAAATGTACGGGCCGGATTTGACCGGTTTTTTGGTGGTGGGACTTTCCATGATTCAAAAAATGGGTGGTCAATTTGCGGTTTTGACAGCCACTTTTCCGGGATTTATCAAAGACTTGATGTTGGAGCAGGGCTTACAGTTTAAAATGCCGGAGCAGCCTTTTGTGAAAGAAGAATGTCGTCATTCCATAGAGTGGCGGCAGGAAGAAATCAATGCCGACTTTATTTTGGAGAAATATAAGAATAATCGGGTACTGGTGATTTGTAATACCGTCAAACAATGTCAAAAAATATATCATGCATTACAGAGAAAAATGAGCCTCTCTCAAGAAGTATTGCTACACCATGAGGTCATTGATAGGGAGCTGAATTTATTTCATGCCAAGTTTATTAAGAGGGATAGGGCGATTCGGGAAGAGGCAATTACTGAGTTTGGCAGCCTCTGGAAAAAGGATGGTACACCCAATGACCGTCAGGGCATTTGGATTACCAGCTCAATTGCGGAGGCATCGCTGGATATTGATTTTGATATTTTAATTACCGAACTTTCGGATATGAACAGCTTGTTTCAAAGATTAGGGAGATGTTTTCGAAGTCGTATCTGGCAAGCAGATGGCTTTAATTGCTATGTTTTTGATGGTGGGGATAAAAAATGTTCCGGTGTCGGCTACTCCATTCAGGAAGAAATATTTGAAATGTCAAAAAATGCTTTACGCAGGTATTTTGCAGGAAGTAGTAGCATTTTATCGGAAAAAACTAAAATGGATCTAGTCGAGCAAACCTATTCCACCGAGAATATGAAACAGATGGCACCGAATTATTATGCGGAAGTAAAGCGTTTTATTAAAAATCCAAGCCTATATTTGCCGAGTGAAATGAGTGCGAAAGATAGTCAGTTTTATTTTCGCAATATCTTGTCGGAAACGGTGATTCCTCTTCCGGTGTATCAGCAAAACAGGGAGGAAATCAGTGAAATCGAAGAAAAATTAAAACTGCCGTTAGATTCTTCAAAGTCAGGAAAAATAAGCGAAAATGAAGGCAAAGAAAGCATTTCCAAAGAAGAAAAAATCCGCTGGCGGGAAAAGCTGATGAAATATACTGTAAGCGTAGAGTCCTACCTGCTAAAAGGAGCAAAAGTAGAAAAAAGGATAGCCGTCAATTCTTATCAAGAGATAAAAGTGGTGGCATGCGAATATGATTTTTTGATTGGACTAGGGAAGATAGGAAAGGAAAAGGAAGGAAAAAATGGAGAAGAGGAAGAGATTTGGTGAAAATTTGGGGGATAAATGAATAAAATAGAATTTTTTAAAAGAAAAAATAATGAAATATATAAAAAGAATAAATAAAATGTAGATTTTTTGTGAATAATAGATTAAAATAGAGGAAGGAATGGAGGTATTAGACTTTAATGGAGGGAGAAAGGCATGAATGAAAATAAGAAAAGGAAAGATCATTTAGGCAACATTATTCATAATTATGAAAATTTGGAAGCAGATATTGTAAAGCAACTTACTTTTAAATGGGATCCTCATGGAGCAACCATTGGGAGTAATCGGGAAAATGTTTGGAAAGAATTGTTTGAAAGGATTGTTCCGAAAAAATTTAAGATTGCAAATAATGTATTTATTATTGATGCCCAAGGTAATTGCTCTGCTGAAATAGACTTAGCAATTTTTGACGAAGAGTATACGCCATATATCTTTAAACATGGGGTTTTAAAGTTTATACCAATAGAAGCGGTGGTAGCAGTAATTGAATGTAAGAGCGATGACCATGAAGCAGAAAAATTTACAAGTTGGTTAGAAAAAATGGATGCCTTGAAAACATCGCAAGGTTCGATTGCTCGAATAGCTGGTCGGATAGCGGTGGGAAGTGATGATATAGGTGATGTTAGTACACCGTATTTAAATACACAAACAGCAACAAGACCAATTAAGGTTTTATGCTATATTTCTTCTACGAAGGATGTAAGGCATCAATCAAAAGAAGGATTTGATATTATACTAGAGGCAAATAAGAATAAGGAAAAATTGGATGTTTCCTTTCATGAAAGGTTTGAAAATCTTTTCGATTGGTATATGGCATTGAATCATACAGAAAAAAGCCAAAAAATAATAAAAGAGTTTTTGGAGGTTAATCAACAGAACAAGGATTCTTACCAAAATAAACCTATTGCAAGTATTGAGAATCTAAAAAAACATAATTTAGTTAAGTTTGCCATTGGGCAGAAAGAAGAGAATAGAAAAACAAACTTACTGTCTTTTATTTTCCAGTTTAACCAACTGCTGATGTTGATTAATAACCCGATTTTCTTTCCGCATCTAGCTTATGTTAAGATGTTTAATGAGTATTTGAACCCTAGTATCCAAGAAACGAAAGAAGGAGAAGAAGACTATGAAGGAATTAATAGCTATAAAAGTTGATAAAATTCAAAAATTTATTTATCAGCGAATGGATGATAGAAGAGCAGATTGGCAACATGATTCCAAAAGTTTGCAGACGATTGTAAGAGCCTCCAATCATGTGGCAAATGATATATTAAATGACATTGAAGTAAAATTTCAAGGAAAAATAGAAAGTAAATATCTGTGGATTTCCGGCAAAGCGATTTTTTCTGTCAAAGACGTAGAAAATGAAGATATCGATGAAAAGTTAAAGAGTCTCTTTGAAGAAATTTATAAAAAGTACAAGGGGGTTATTCGGTTAGTATATACTCATTTTAATTGTGAAATAGAGAATGAACTGAAAATTATTTTGGAAGCGAATAAACACCTGAAGTTAAGTGAACAAGAAAATCGAGTTTTTTTAGCTCATTCTGATTTATTATTTAAATTCACGGAACTGGAAGATAAGGAAAAACCGGATGAGCAAGTAAATGGTAACCATAAATGTCAAGAAGATTGGGGAGCTTTTGCTCAAAATTTAAATGCATTGGAGGGGATTGGGGATAAAGTAGAGAGAGCTGAGGAGCCAACATCCCGAAAAATTGCGGTGGTAAAAGCAGACATTAACAATATGCAACAAACTTTTCAAGCAATTGATGATTATAAAAAGTATCAAAGTGTAAGTAAGGCTTTAAGGGATCATATTTCTTTGGAGTGTTTGAGTAAGACAATTGAGGAATATAAATATAGTGATTTAAAGGGGAAGATTTTGCCTTTTTATGCAGTAGGAGATGACATTTTTTTTGTAACAAGAGTTGATTCGGTACTTCATTCTATAAAAATGTTAGGCAATTTAGTCAATAAGATAAATACCGCTATTCACGATGAGTTGCAAGAAGGGAAAGCGGATGAAAAACAAGAGGATATACCGACATTGACCATTTCAGTTGGTGTGACATTTACGGATAATCATATGCCGATTCGGTATTATCGTGAAATGGTAGAAGAAGAGCTTTCAAATGCGAAAAAGTATACAAAAGAATTAAAGGCCAATCAAATATGTTTAGGAACAAGTATATGTGGAAATTACTTTTCTTTGTATAGAGAAGGACTGGGATATGGAGAAGAGGATGGATTAAATAGATTTATTCAAGAAATTGAAGAATTAAAGTGGTTCAGGAACAAAGAAATCTTTAGTAATACGGCATTAAATCAACTGCTTCGAACGATAGAAAGAAAAGATGAAAAAACCCAAATGCGATTACTTTTATACTTTTTGATGCCGGATATTAGTACAACTAAAAGTAGTATATATGAACTCTTTTTTAAATATTATTTCCTTTCTCAATTAGTGGAAGATAAAAATCTAGAGATTGAAAATGATAGAGAAGAAAGAAAATTTGAGGTTAAGAAAATAGCAGCAAAATTAATCCCAAAAATGAAGTTAATTTTGCTATTGGTGGATAAAAGATTTGTGGACACTACAAATGATGAAAATTTCCATTTTGAATATATTATTCGTTGCGATAAAGAAAAATATAAAGATTTGGTCAAACGAATTTTTTCGGTACTCTTTACAAAACCACTAAACTATTTGCTGCTGGAAATGGAAGAGAATGGAAACAACATAGAAAGCCTTTTTGTGGAACAAAGAAAAGAGACTATTTTCGTGGAAGGAAAAAAGAAAGAAATTACCGTCTATGCGAAAGAAAGGATTCATTCTTCTGTTCTTCATAGAATGAAAAGGTTGTTGTCAGAAGATAAAAAAGAACTACTAAAGAAGGTAGTTAGAAATTATATTATGATGAATAAAGCAGTTGAACAGCAGCTTGCGGATGAACAGCAGGAAAATGAAGTGAAGGTCAATTATAGAAAAGAACTTGAACTAGGTCATTTTGAGGAAAAAATAGATGCTTTAGAAAATAATAATACTACATGGCTGGATAATCTTATTTTATTCTATCAATATGATGAGCAACGAATGCGTAGAAATAAATGCAAAGAAGTTGTGGAAAAATTTATTCAAAATAGTACGGAATCGGCATTGAAATAGGAGGAGAAAAAATGGGTCAAAATAATAATATTATAAGATATCAAATAGAAACAAAATCAAATTGCTTAATCGGAAGTCAGAATATTACATTTTCAATTGGGGGAGTAGACCAATCAACTACAGTAGATGAAAAAGGACGACCTATCATTCATGGTTCAGCAATAAAAGGAACTCTTCGCAGTATAGCGAGAAAGGAAAAAGATGAACTGCCGGAGTGTAAAAAGTTAGTAGAAAAAATACTGGATAAAATCGCTGAAAAGTATAAAAATTTAAAGGAAGATGTCAAAGAGCAAGAGGCAGTAAAAAATGTGATGAAATTGATAGCGGCGAAACAAAATGCAGCCCAAGCAGAAGATATTTTTGGCATTGGTGGACTAAGCCAAATGCCGGCATTATCGTTTTCGGATGTGAAAGTAATCGAAGAAGGGATAAAAGATACAAGTGAGTACTTTCAAATTGATACCAAGAACACTCTGGAAGAAACGGGTAACAATATTGTTTCCAAGCCTCGTACTTATCAAGTGATAAAACCGGAAGTAGTTTTCCAAGGCAATATTGTCTTTAAAGGTTTTGAGGAATTTGAAGCGGATATTGACAGTGCAAAAAAAGAAATAGAAAGCTTACTGAAAAAGTTTAATGGAGATGAATATCGTATTGGAAACTCCAAATCCAGAGGATACGGAAAGATTGAAGTGACAATTCTTTTGGGAGGAGAAAATGAGTAAAAATATTAAAAAGAAGAAAAACAAGAGTGAAAAAAAGATTTCACACGAGAGAAATAAGCTTGAAGAAAAATCAAAAGTAGAAAATAAGGAAAGAAAATTAAAGAAATTTCAAATAAAGTTATTTTCTGAAGGCAGCATAACACAGTTACCGGATTCGCAACGTATTTTTGGCTGTTTAATGAAAGAATTAAATCAAGCAGCAATTATTGATACATCTAATGATATTGATTCTAGTGGAGATAATTGGACAGAAGAAGACGTCACTAATTTTGTAAATAGAGTTTATGGCGATTGTGAAGAAAGTAAGCAAATTACCTGCATGATTTCCGGAGTGGTTCCTGCTGGATATGTTCCCACTCCAAAAGCTTACCTTATGAAAAAAATAGAAGAAAAGATAATACCTACAAACCAAACTGTAATTATTGCGCATAGAGAAGAAGAAAATAGAAAATTTAGAAGAGAAATACAAAAATGGTCGCAAGAAGAAGAGGTGGAAGACGACGGAAGAATATATGGTGAGGAAGTTCTTAAGGAAATGGAGAGAGAAAGAGAAGAAAGAAAGAAAAAAAAGCTCCAAAATATTTTAAATAATCGAATGAAAATAGATGCAAATGAAAAAGTTATAAATAATATATCACCTAAAACCATTTACGAGACGCTAAAGAAAATGGATTTTATAGAGAAAAAAGAATTAAGTCAGCTTTTGTCCAGAATAAAAAATTATCTTATGCCCCAAAAAAAATCTACTGGCTTAGGAGCGGATGAACTAAAATCCTATAAATATCTTACTGGCCATCAAACATATCTTCAAAAAATTAGCATAGAAAGTGATGCAAAAAATATACCGGGGTTACCTAATAAGTTATTTAGTTTACCGATTGTAGAACTAAGGAATGAAAATACCAAAGTAAATAAAGAGGTCAAAGTAAATAGAGATTTTTGCTTTTATGTGGTGATAGAAGAAGATACGATTTTGGCTAAATATTTGGCTAAACTTGCTAAATTAATAAAGAGTGAAGAAAAATACTTCTTTTTAGGACCTAAATCAAGCCAAGGTTACAATCGGTACCGGTTGCTTGGAGTGAGTGAAGAAAAATATTTGGAGAAGCCGGGACAAGGTATATATTTGAATATGGGGATGTTGCTTCCTAAAGAAGATATGATAAATTGGAAAGAGTCGGATATTAGTGTTTTTACATCGAATCGAAGAGCGTACGATATTTCAGATTCAACGGATAAGGTAATTAGTTTTATTGATACAGGTAGTGTGATAGCGATTTCAGAAAGTAGTAAGCAGGCAAAGCAGATAGGAAAGTGTATAAAGAATAAATACAATGTACTGTATCCCAATGCTATTATTTTCGGTAATTCCTATCTGGAACCATTGGAGGTCTGATATGAAAAAATATGTGTTTACATTAAAAACAATTTCGCCGGTTATACTATCTCCCAGAATGCAAGGAGCATTATATAATGAGATAGACTATAAGAAAGATGATTTGAGAGATTATGAGATTATATACCCTTTTTACAGTTTTGATAATCGCTATAATAAATCAGGGGAAACATATAGAGAAGCAAGCTCTTACTATATTCCGGCTTCATCTTTTAAAGGAGCATTGCAATTCAAGGACACCGTAGAGTTAGCAAGTAACGAGAAACCGGAAAATGTTGGAAAATATTTTATCTGTTCTGATATAACAGTTCCTTCGAATCTAATACAAGTAAAAAGCTTAAAGAAATATCAATATCTGTATCAAGAATCAGGAAGCAAAGAGCCTAAACTGGAGGCATTTTTCCCGAAAGTAGGAGTGGAAATGCTTAAAAGAGAAACTACGCTGACAGGCGAAATCATGGTAAAAGAAATTGAAGTTGACTGGGGGAAAATTTGCCGGAAGTTAAATGGTCTTGCCATAAGAAAATTTAAAAATAATATTGAGGAAATTGATAAATTGGAGGAAAAATATAATAAAAAAGCCAAAGAAGCAGCAGAGCAAAAACTGGAAAGAAATTATCAAGAAAAATTACAAAAGCTTTTTGAATTAAGAGAGGAGCTAAAGAAGAAAGTAACAGAGATAGAGGAGATGGAAACGAAATCAAAAGCCTATATTTTTCTCGGCGGATTTAAAGGATTGCTTCAAAGTATATCTGATAAGAATCCAGAAGAGGAAATCAACGGGACTTCGTTTTTTATTGACGAGGAAGATAGTAAGCTATTGTATGGATTGACAATTTTAGAGGTAAAAGAAGAGAAAAACTGATAGAGGGAAAGAGCTAAAGAAAAGGGGATGCTGATTTTTAGCTCTTTTTTCTGTTTCTGATTTTGAAAGGGATTATATGAGAATACTGGTTAAGCTACAATTCCTTTCATAGGCACAAGATATATAGAGAGAAAAAATTATTATGTTTTAAATACTTAGTGAAGATTCAAGTTGACATTTTCACCAATTAATTGCAAAATAAGATTACACCACAACAACTAATCTACAACAGAATAAAGGAGAAAACGATGAAAAAAGCCCTACTAATTATTAATCCTAGTTCTGGTGGCGAAAAAGCCAAAAGCTATGAAGGACAGGCAAAGGAGAAACTGGCAGAATTTTTTGATGAAATTGTTGTAAAATATACAGAAAAGGCCGGAGATGCGACGGCTTTTGCAGCGGAAGCTTGTGAAAAAAAGTTTCACAGTGTTTTTGTAATGGGTGGTGACGGTACGGTCAGTGAGGGAATCAGTGGACTGGCTGAGAGAGAGTATCGCCCTTATTTTGGGTTTTTCCCACTCGGTACGGTTAATGATTTAGCCAGAGCATTGGGGATTTCACTGGAGCCGGAGAAGGCAATTGCGGAGCTTGATTTTTCCCAAATCAAAGCTCTGGATATCGGGAAAATAAATGATAAATTCTTTATGAATGTGGTAGCAGTCGGGGCGATTCCGGAGGCTATCAATCGTGTCGAGTCAAAAGATAAGACCAATTGGGGTGCTTTGGCATACTTTGCTTCGGCTGTGCGCCAGGTGGTCAGCATGCAGTCCTATCCATTTGCGTTGGAGATTGATGGGGAAAGTCGTGAAATTGAAAGTAGTACCATTTTAGTCGGACTGACCAATTCCATCGGAGGCTTTGAGCAAATCTTGCCAAATGCGGAAGTCAATGACGGTGTTTTGCACCTTATCTATCTAAAAGACTCCAATCTTGTAGATTCTATCAAAGCAGTACCGAACCTTTTGAGTGGTGTGGATGAGTCCACCAACAATTTGGAATATATGACATTTCGTCAAGCCAAAATAAGCCTAATCAATCCAGAAGATTCCCTAAGAATCAACGTAGATGGAGATGAAGGAGATGCGTTACCGGTCGAAATCGGGATTTTACCATCTCATATACAAGTATATTTCGGTCAAAATAAGGCATAAGCATAAAGTAGCACAAAGACAGAATGGAGAGACAGATTATGGTAGGAAAATATAAAGTGATTACCTTATGCGGTAGCACAAGGTTTAAAGACGAGTTTATGGAAATGCAAAAAAGACTGACTCTGGATGGAAATATTGTGATTAGTGTTGGACTGTTTGGACATTCCGGTGACAATGAAGTGTGGGAAAATATGGATGAAGGTACTTTAACCAAGACCAAGGAAATGCTGGACGACATACACAAGCGTAAGATTGATATGTCGGATGAAATCTTTGTCATCAATGTTGGCGGTTATATCGGAGAAAGTACGAAATCAGAGATTGAGTATGCAAAAAGACATGGGAAGACGGTTCGTTATTTGGAAGAATTTCATCCTCTGTAAATCCGAACAAAATTAGAGAAATATCAAAAAAATATTCGGAAATATCTTGAAAAAAATTCGTATATCGTTTATTATGATTAGGTAGCAAATCCGTAAAAATTGATGGAGGGAATCATGAAAAGCGTATATCAAGGAAAAACGAAGGATGTTTTTGATTTAGAAAATGGCACATATTTATTAAAGTTCAAAGATGATGTGACAGGGGTTGACGGTGTGTTTGATCCGGGTGCCAATACCGTAGGCCTTACCATGGAAGGTGCCGGAGAAGCCGGCCTGAAATTGACGAAGTTTTTCTTTGAAAAAATAAATGAGGCAGGGATTGCCACACACTATGTGGATGCAGATATTGCCAATCGCACGATGACAGTGCTGCCGGCAACAGTATTCGGGGAAGGTGTGGAAGTGATTTGCAGGTATCGTGCAGTAGGCAGCTTTATTCGTCGTTATGGTAAGTATGCCAAGGACGGCCAACCACTGGATGCCTATGTGGAAGTGACCCTAAAAGACGACGACAGAAATGACCCGCTCATTACCGATGAGGCTTTGGCAATGCTTGGTATTATGACCAAGGAAGAATATGCGGTATTGGTGGATATGACCAGAAAAATCGGTCGCATCGTGAAAGACGAGCTTGCCAAAAAGGAGCTCGAACTTTATGATATTAAGTTTGAATTTGGCCGTGTGGGCGAAGATAAGCACATTGCCTTGATTGATGAAATTTCCGGTGGTAATATGAGAGCTTACCGTGGTTCGGAATACATTGAGCCTTTAACATTAGAAAAAATTATGCTGGAAGCATAAAAGGGCATTTATCAGATATGAAAAAATAGCAGAAAAAGCAGGAAAATGGAGAGCCCATTTCCTGCTTTATTTTATCAAAGTCAGGATGAATAAATGGCAGGAGGCTCTTGGCGACTAGTTTTTAGAGCCATGGCAAAATCTGTTCACCGCTTAGTCAGTGCCTTCTTCGGAAGATGGATTTGGATGAAAGCTGGAAGGACTTCCGTATTCCCAGGTTCCGCCGCCTGCTCCGATTTCAAAATGCAGCTTGGCAATGCCGAGATCAATCATGGCATAGTCAGATTCTTTGGTGATTTCTGCAGTCACCTTACCGGCTTGATGATGAAAGAGGTATGGTTTGAGATTGAGAGCCGATGGTGCATGATAAACGGCATCCATACCACGGAAAAACCAGTCGGGGGTTTTGCCGGCAGTATCCATTTTCATATACTTGGCATCGTTTTTTCGGTGAAGATTCTCCTCGATGAAACGTTCTCTTAAAGAATGCTTTTCGGCGGAATGGCCGATAACAATGACACATTCCAGTATTTCTCCTTCCCGAACCAGATATTCTGCACTTTTTTTATCATAAGTTCCGGCCACCCAACAGGTAGCTAGACCCATTTGAGTAGCTTCTAGGACAAGCAACTCTCCAAAGCGTCCGACTTTTTCTTTGCGATGGGGGTCGTCGGATTTTCCGATTAAGGCGATATAATTTTGAACTCCGCTGAACATTCCATAACTTTTGCGCAGTCCGTCAAAAAGCTCTCCTCCCTTTTCGGTGATTAGTTTCATATTCAGATTGGCCATTTCATTATAAGAGTGAATCAGGGATTTCAAAACGAGGACTTGTTCGGCATCGATTTCCTGAGGGGTATATTTTCTGCGAGAACAGCGCTTGGTGATAGTGCTTAGATATTTTTCGGTATTCATACTTTGCTCCTTTCTTAGTAATCGTGTGACATGATGTGAGTAAATTTCTTACTAAGTCAGCAGAATGGGAAAGAGATACAAAAACTTCTGTATAATATTATTATACAGATGGAAATAGAAAAAATCAATGTTGGGCTCTTTTTATTTGTAGCGATTTGGAGTTAGGAAATCAAGGAGTAATTTAATGTGTTTTTTCTTGTTTTGATCAGGGGGAAATGCTATAATAGCGCAAATAAAAACTTACGCAAAAAGCATTCTGGTAATATGTCAAGAACTATTTGAAAAAGATTTTGATATGGTT
>JAUMXK010000062.1 GCA_030535295.1 Eubacteriales bacterium
AAGATAACTTAGAATTTATAGGGAAGTGCCTCGCAAGAGGTGTCATACCACCCAATTCGTACTTACTTTTTGGGGAATCGCTGAAACTTGCTCCCTTCGGTCGCTTCAAACAGTCAGCTCATCCCCAAAAAGTAAGTACAGGACTCGAGGGTGCAGACACCACTGCATAGGAACTCCCCTATAAATGGCTGTTTAAAAAAAGAATGAATGTAAGCTCGAAAAGATAAACGTTTACAAAAAAGTAAACTTCACTGTTTTAAAATAACCATTTACACATAACTAACTTTTCAGGCACTTCGGCTACAGGGCTTTGTTATAACTTTTGGATGATGAGCCGACTGTTTGAGCGAAGCGAGTTTCGGCGATTCTCCAAAAGTTATAACAAAAGCTCTTCTATAGATTCTAATTTATATATGAGCTTTTATTATAACTTTATTTTACACAAGTCCGAGCTAAAAGTAAAATAGTTTTTCCCAATCTGATAGCTATTTCTTTTTATTTTTCAGTTTTTTTTAGTTTTTTTTCATTTTTGTCGCTAGAATTGACCTTTTATTTGTGATATACTTTTTTTAGGTTCACCCGAAACAAATTTAAAAACATTTTAATGGTATGCCCCGCCTTAAGCTATTTTAATAAACCCAATTATAAAAAAAGAATGGAGAGTATTATGAAAACACAACAACATTTAAAAAAGCTCACTTTATTACATTCCAATGATTTACACGGTGATTTTTTGGCAGAGCAATTGGATGAAAAACTGGTCGGAGGAGTATCCCGTCTTTCCGGCTATATCAATCTTGTAAGAGAAAACGAAGAAAACGTCATCTATGTCATAGCCGGAGATATGTTTCGAGGCTCCATCATCGATGCCGAATACAAAGGAATTTCCACCATTGAAATAATGAATGCTCTGGCTCCGGATGTGGTAACCATCGGTAACCATGAAATAGACTATGGTATTGCACATCTGCTCTTCATCGAAAAATGCGCACAATTTCCTATTATTAATGCCAATCTATTTATCAAGACCAATAAAGCCCGACTTTTTTCTCCCCATCATATCATTGAAATTGATGGCATGAAGATTCTTTTTATCGGTATCATCACGGAAGATGTCATTGCTCAGGCCAAACAAGACCAGCTTATCGGCTCTTTTATCGGCATCGAAGAAGCCGCTGTAGAAGTCGGAAAAATCTGTAATACTTACAATCGTACCGATATTGACTTTACCGTACTCCTGACGCATATCGGCTTTGAGGCGGACAAGGAGCTGGCCGCACTACTCCAACCGGAATGGGGAGTAGACTTGATTATCGGCGGTCATTCTCACACTCTGATGGAACAGCCGGAATCTATCAATCAAGTCTTAATTGCCCAAGCCGGCGTCGGTACCGACCAAATCGGACGTTTCGATATTCTTGTCAATACCGATACCAATTCGATTGCAAGCTTTAGTTGGCAATGCATTCCGATTACCGATGAAACCTGCCCAATGGACTTTCAACTGGAGCAATTAATAAAAAAATACAAAGATATCACCGACCAAAAATATGCCCGTATTTTGACTCGCTTTACCCGTCCACTAACTCATCCCCAAAGAAACTCAGAGACCGCTCTGGGAAACCTGTTTGCCGATATATTTATGACCAGTCTGGGAGTTGATATCATGCTGGTAGGCTCCGGTAGTATCCGTTCCGACGAGCTGGGACCGATTGTTGAATACGGTAGCTTGATGGTCGCTTTTCCCTATGATGACGGTGTCTATATGATGAAACTCTATGGCAAAACCTTCCGCAAAATGATGCAATTTATGCTAAGAGAGGAAGCCTTCACCGGCCACACCGAATTTTACCAGCTCTCCCATGGTCTAAAGCTTGTATATTCTCGCACGGAACAGCAAATCAAAGAACTTTCCTACCACGGAAAAGAAATCGAAGACGATGATGTCTTTACCATAGGTTTGCAAAGCTTCCACTTTATCAATTTGGAATCCTTCCTCGGCATCTCCTATGACGAAGTCAAACTAATTGATAAACCCCGGGTCATATCCACCTCCTGCCTTGACATTTTGGAAGAATACCTGTCCTCCCATCACACCATCAAAAGTGATGTAGAAGGAAGGGTAGTCATTCTTCCTTAGCACAGGAATCCGCCCCTTATTTTAAGATAAAAGATTATACTGCAAATTGTGTAAAATATTCATAAAATTATTTGCTTCCTCTTCAATTTTCATTTAAATTCTCAATCTATGTGTAGACTGTGGATAACTCACACCTTGTCCACAGTCTTATTTTATTTGATTTTACGCAAAATAAAAAGGACAAAACCCTTTGTTTCAAAGGGATTTCATCCTTTTATAATTTTTCAGTATTTTCTAGCCGTATTTCACATTATCCCCAAGTTGTGGATAACTTTAGTTTTTTATGTGAATTTTATAGTTATTTTATTTTTTTAACAATCTCCGCTGCCGCCTCTTCATCAAGGAAAAATGTAACATTTCGATGTAGCTGCAAAGCCGATGCCGGTACTTCCGGTGTAATCTCACCGAAAATTGTCTTTTCAATAATTTCTGCTTTTCCCTTACCGCTGGCCATCAACATAATCTGCTTGGCTTGCATAATGGTAGCAATCCCCATAGAAACCGCTTTTTTCGGCACATCATCAATACTGGCAAAAAATCTGGAATTGGCAGAAATTGTACTCTCTGTCAAGTCAACCAAACCCGTTCCCTTGGCAAAGACCTCTGCCGGTTCATTGAAACCGATATGACCGTTGTTGCCGATTCCCAGCACCTGCAAATCCACGCCGCCGATTTCATAAATCGCCCTGTCATACTCCTCGGCCGTCTTTGCCACATCAACGGTCTCTCCGCTCGGAACATGCGTATTTGCCATATCAATATTGATATGCTTAAACAAAGTTTCCTTCATAAAATAATGATAGCTTTGGTCATTGTCATGAGCAATCGGATAATACTCATCCAAATTGTAGCTGACAACCTTGGAGAAGTCTGCTTCTCCTCTCTCATAAGCCTTTACCACTTCCTGATACATGCCGATAGGTGTGCTACCCGTCGCCAATCCCAAGACTACCTCCGGATTCTCCTTGACGGCTCCCAAAAGCATTTCTGCCGCTGCCTTACTCATTGCTTCATAATCTTTTTCAATACAAATTGTCATTCCTCTGTAATTAAATTTCATATTTCACATCTCCTCTTGCAATGGTTTTCAATACTTTCAGGCTTTCGTCCATTAATACAATGTCTGCATCTTTTCCAACTTCCAGGCTACCCTTTCTATCCTCTACACCAATATAGGTAGCAGGTGTCAAAGAAGCCAGTGGAATAACATTTTCCAGACCCACTGTCGTGTTCTCGGCAAAATGACGGACGGCATCGTTCAGTTTCAAGACACTGCCTGCCAAAGTACCATCCACCAAAAGGCAGCGACCGTCTTTGATAATTACTTCCTGACCGCCCAAATCATACGTGCCCTCTTCCATACCGGCACCACGCATGGCATCCGTAATCAAAATCAGGCGATTGGCACCCTTTAATTTATAAATTAACTCAAATAATTCCTTATGAACATGAATGGTATCGGCAATCAATTCCGAATAAATATCCTTATTGAATGCAGCAGAAACCACACCCGGAAAACGATGCATCATTAATGTCATGGCATTGAATAGATGGGTCACCGATTTCGCTCCTTTATCAATTGCCTCCACTGCCTCTTCGTAGGTGGCATCGGTGTGACCAATCGAAAAATTAAATTTATCCGCATATTTTTCAATAAATGCCATATTATCAGCCACTTCCGGAGCAATGGTAATTACCTTTACCAAATCTTCGTAGTCTTCAATTACACGAATATCGGCAGGGATAATGTCTTCTCCTTTTTGTGCTCCTTTTTTGCTGATATTGATAAACGGTCCTTCCAGATGCACACCGACAATTTCCGCTCCGGACTTGGCCACCGTTTCATCCTCCACATACTCTTTGACAGCGGCTAATGCCTTGCGAATCGTCGGTACCGGCATGGTCATAGTGGTTGCCAAAAAAGAGGTCACTCCATTGGCAGTAAGTCCCTTGGCCATGGTTGCCAGAGATTCCACCTTTCCATCCATCACATCCACACCGTTGAAACCGTGGATATGAACATCCACAAAACCCGGCACAACATAATTGCCCTGCGCATCAATAATTTCATCCGCTTGTCCATCCCAATCTTCACGATTGACAATGGCTTTGATAGTTTCTTCAAATAAAATAACTTTGTTTTCTGTAAAATGAGAATCGAGATACATTTTACCATTAATGACTGCTTTCATTTTTCCCTCCACATTTCTCCTTACAAAAGTTTCGCTGATTCCAACTGCTTTTAGCCCTGTAACTATCCGATAATTTCCGTTACTTCATATCCAACTTCGGAAATCGCATCCTTGAGCATTTGATTGCTGACTGTATCCGTGACTTCCAAGGTAGCATTGGCCTTCTCCAAATCTACCACTACATTACTGACTCCATCCAACTCTTGCAATGCATTGGTTGCATGTTTTACACAATGTCCACAAGACATTCCTTTAATCTTTAATTCTTTTTTCATTTCATTTTTTCCTTTCTTATATTTTACTCAACTTTACTATTTGTTCTGTTTCTTTGTTATTTGGCAAAATCCTCCATTTGCCAAATCTCGGTGGCGATTTCTTGATAAAACTCTTTTTCGTGAGAAACCAGAAAAATTCCGCCACGATATTCTTTCAATGCCCTTTTCAGTTCTTCTTTCGCATCTGCATCCAAGTGGTTCGTCGGCTCGTCCAGAACCAAAATATTGGTTTCCTTGTTTAAAATCTTACACAAACGAACCTTGGCCTGTTCGCCGCCGCTAAGCACCATAATTTTGGATTCAATATGGTCGGTAGTCAGTCCGCATTTAGCAAGTGCCGAACGAATTTCGTACTGTTGCCAGGAAGGAAACTCGTCCCACATCTCGTCAAAAGCACTCTTGGTATTGCCCGCCGTCTCTTCTTGTTGGAAATAACCTATCTTCAAGTTTTCACCATGTCTGACATCACCGCTTAGTGCTTTTATTTGTCCTAAAATAGTACGAATCAAGGTCGATTTACCCAAGCCGTTTTGTCCGACTACCGCAATGCGGTCACCTCTTTCCATGCGGAGCTTGAGTGAGCGAGTCAGCGGATGATCATAACCAATCACCAAATCCTCCGTTTCAAAAATCAGCTTACTGGTAGATGGAGCCAAACGAAAACGAAACTCCGGTTTCGGCTTCTCTCGTACCAATTCGATTCTCTCCATTTTATCCAGCTTCTTTTGCCGGCTCATCGCCATATTGCGGGTTGCTACTCTGGCTTTATTGCGAGCAACAAAATCCTCCAAATCGGCAATTTCCTGTTGCTGCTTTTTGTACGCCGCTTCCATTTGATTTTTCTTAATCTCTCTCATTCTCTCAAACTCACTATAATCTCCTACATAGCGATTCATTTCCTTGTTTTCGATATGATAGATTAAGTTGATAACCGAATTTAAAAACGGAATATCATGGGAAATTAAAAGAAAAGCATTTTCATAATTTTGCAAGTACCGTCTAAGCCATTCAATATTTTCTTCATCCAAATAGTTCGTCGGTTCGTCCAGCATCAAAATATCCGGTTTTTGCAGCAAAAGCTTGGCCAAAAGGATTTTGGAGCGCTGGCCGCCGCTCAACTCACTGATTTTCGTTTCCAGACCTATCGAGCGTAGTCCCATACCATTGGCGATGTCTTCTACCTTGGCATCAATCATATAAAAATCATTGTGTTCCAAGATTTCCTGAATCTCCGCCGTATCCTCAAGGAGTTTATTCAATTCGTCCTCCGAAACTTCTCCCATTTTCGCATACAACTCATTCAGCTCTTCTTCCAAAGAATATAAATAGCCAAAGGCATCTCTCAGCACTTCACGCACCGTCATCTCCGGCTCCAAACTGGCATGCTGATCCAGATACCCGATACGCACTCTTTTGGCCCATTCGATTTTGCCTTCATCCGGCTGTAATCTCCCGGTGACAATATTCATAAAAGAGGACTTTCCCTCTCCATTCGGCCCTACCAGACCGACATGCTCACCCTTAAGCAGGCGAAAATTTACATTTTGCAGAATCTCTCTGCCACCATAACTATGGTTTAAATTGCTAACTGTTAAAATACTCATTTACCGTGTTAATTCCTTCCAAACTTTATCTTTCTTCCTTTTCCAGCCCCTGTAAATAAAGATTTTTCAATGCCAGAAAGGTTTCTTCACTGATGTCATGCTCTATCCGGCACGAATCCTCAAAGGCTGTTTTTTCCTCCACGCCCAATTGCATGAACAGTTTTGCTACAATGACATGGCGCTCATAAATTTTTTCGGCCAGCTGTCTTCCTTTTTGTGTCAACTCAATGTATCCATCTTCATCCATACGGATATAGTCATTTTCCTTCAGTTTTTTCATTGCCACACTCACCGTGGACTTGGCATGACCGAAGAAATGACAAACATCTATCGAGCGAACTTTCTCTTGCTTTTCACTTAGTATCAAAATCGCTTCCAAATAGTTCTCAGACGCCTCATGAAGTACCATATTAGCCTCCTTATACCCTAATAACCTTTTCTTATGACCTCATATTAACCCATATCACCTTAAAAAAATCTTTTACCCTGGCTGCCACTTCTCGGACATCTCTATAAAATTGTCCTCGATAGCGCACCAACTGAGCATCCACACCATAAGCCTCCAACCCATAGGCTCTGGCAATATACACGGAACGGCTTAAATGGTAGTTTTGAGTGACGATTAATACCTTCTTTCCATGGTAAACCTCTTTTAATCGCCTCATACTTTCATACGTCGAAATTCCGTATCGGTCTTGCAGAATTCTCTCCTCCGGTACTCCGGCCTCGACCGCTTTACCGGCCATAATCACCGTTTCCTGATGATAGCGTGTAGCACTGTCACCGCTCATCAGCAAATCAGTATCCTGCAGCAAGTGATACAACTCTACGCCTCTGTCGATTCTTTCTTTCAGCATGGGAGAGGGTTCTCCGCCCGGACGAACCCCTGCCCCCAATACCAAGATAAAATCGAATTTTTCCTGCTCCGCCTTTTTTTCTGCCTGCTCGGGGGTAAGAATATATTTCCGTGTGCCCAAAATCATATAGGTATTAATGGTAACCAACACAAATAATACCAGAGCAACACAGAAAAACGCAATTTTCAGCAATCTTTTTAAGCCTACAAGCATTGCCTGCATTACTTTTTTCTTTTTTCCCGTATCCATTTCTATTTTTCCTTCTTCCTAGTAATATCTTTGCATTTGCTCCGCAAGACTTAAAAAGAAAGAAAACATAATCAGCCAGGTAAAGAATCCAATCACCACCGAAATCACCATATTCAGCAAAATAGCTCTTGCATAATTGCGACGATTGATTTGTTCATCCGAAAATGCCCAAACAACCATCAAAATAAAGCCAACCACCGGAATCACCATCACCCACATAAGGCCCAGATATTTCCACATGGAAATCTCCTCCGGAACTCTCTGCACTTGTGCTTGAGGATAACCATACGGAGCATAGTTGCCCTGTGAATAGGCAGCTCCCCCTTGATAATTATATGGTGGTACATTGCCGTAACCATTCTGTTGGTAGTTCATACCATCATTCATTGGCTGTGCCGGTCTTTCCACTTGATAATAGTAACTATTCTGTGAGCCTTCCGGATCACGATTTACTTCTTGATTCAGATTTTGATTTTGCTCCATGTTCTTCTCCTATTTAAAAACAAATTGTAATGCTTGACAACGATGACGAATATCTTCATATAATCCGTACTCTTCCGATTCCAACGCTTGGAAAGTGGCTGAAACACAAATATATGCTCCATTTTTATCAAAAGCTCGCACAATAATGCCCGTTTCTTCTGCAAAGTAAAGGGCAAATTCTTGTGCATTTTTGAATTTCATTCCGTCTTTGGTTCCTTTCGGAATCGGCATATAAAGATAATATGTCGCTTTTGGTTTCTCCGCTGCAAATCCCATTTCCGAAAACACTCTTACCAAATTATCCAATCTTCTGCTGTATTTTGCCTTTGTCACTTCGGTAATCTCCAGTTTATTAAGTGCGGTCATTGCCGCCCTTTGAATGGCTCTAAATTGTCCGGAATCATTAACCGCTTTGGCTGCTGCAAAGGCTTGTACCATTTTGGCGTTTCCTGCCACAAATCCCAAGCGCCATCCTGCCATGTTGAAAGCTTCGGAAAGCGAGTGAATTTCGATACCTACCTGCTTTGCACCCGGAATGGTCAAAAAGCTGAGTGGCTCCAGTCCATCATAAGTAAGAGCAGCATAGCCCGCATCATGAATCACTCCGATATGATTGGTTTTGGCAAATTTCACCACTTTTTTGAAAAAGGCCTTATTGGCAACTGCACCTGTCGGGCTATTGGGATAATTTAAATAAAGCAGTTTGGCTTTTTTTAACACCTCTGCCGGAATTTCTTCTAAATTCGGCAAATATTTATTTTCTTTGTGCAAAGGCAGCTCATAAACCTCACCGCCCAGCCATTCCGTCATAGTACTGAGTGAATTGTCTTCTCCTGTTGTCGTCAGTAAAATATCCCCTTCGTTCATAAATGCCTGTGCGATTTGTACCAAAGCGGATTTCGTCCCCATCGTATGATTGATTTCTGTTTGAGCATTGAGTCCTTCTACTTGGAACTGTCTGTATAAATAATGTGCAGCCGCTTCCTTGAATTCCGGAATCCCATTTTCAGCACAGCTGCGATTTCCCCACTGTGCCGCTTCATAGGAAAGGCTTGCCGTCACATCGTAGTCCGCCATAGAATCCGCTTCAGTCATACTCAAATTCAAACCGTTTTTATGATGTTTTTCTTCGTATGCCTTCACTGCCTCGTCCATTTTGTTTTTCACTTGTTTCTTACCAAACTTCTCTCCACCGATTCGATTCGCAAATAATTTTTGCATATAGTTTTCTGCCATGTTTCGCTTCCTTTCTGTGTTGACTTTCCTTACTCCGTCTGCCTGCTTTCATTCCACTTGCTTGCAAATGCTGTCTGCGTATAACGGAATTACCCACAAGCAGAAACGGAGTCATTAATATATAAGTATACCATAAAAACTCTATCAATGCATTACTTTTTCCCTTCTTTGTAGCAATTGCAAAAATTGCAAAAAATACCTCCAATCGGACAGCTTTGGACTATCCGCTTCGGAAGTATTCTTCTTGCGATTTCTATAAATACGATTTCAAAAGCTCCACATTGCCTTCAATTCCGACTCTGACTTTGGAAGGAATAAAGTAGGTATCTCCTTTTTTCAACTCATATTCCTGATTGGATGCATACATTTTGCCGCTTCCATTGATAATGGTCAGCACCTTGAAATTCTTGTATGCTTCTGCCAGCAACTCTTTTTCAATAATCATATGGTCTACATTGTAGTACTTGTGGCGTACCAATTCTTGAATTTTAGCTCCTTCAAACTCCATGGTTTCTCTGGTTGCCGCTGAAGTCACCAAGGGTTGACGGCCATATTTCATAATTTCTGCCGCTTTTTCCAGATGGATTTCTTTCGGATTTCCATTACGGTCTCTTTCATAATCATAAATGCGATACTTGGTTTCGGAGTTTTGCTGAATTTCACATACTAGCAAAGAGCCTTGATAACTGGAATATACCGTACCCGGTTCAATATCGATAAAGTCTCCTTTTTTGACCGGTAAAATACGGAACAAGCCATCAAAATCCTTTTTCGCTGCTCGTTCTAAAAATTCTTCTCTGCCCACACCATCGGCTAAACCCATGATGACTTTGGCATCTTTGGAGGCCTCCAAGACATACCATGACTTAGATTTTCCATAATCTTTTTCATGCTTTAACGCATATTTATCATCCGGATGGACACGAATGGAAAGCAGACCTTCAATATCCAAATATTTTACAAGCAAAGGAAACTTATCCGGAAATTCGGAAAAGACCTCTTCTCCTACCAATTCCGCACCATATTCCTGATAAACATCTTCTAAGGTTTTACCACTCAAAGGGCCGTTGATAATACGGCTAACCCCGCTGGCTCTGGAGCATAATTCCCAGCTTTCTCCGTATTTATCATTATCCGGTAAGTCAATATTCAATTCACTTGAAAATTTTTGCCCACCCCAAATTTTCTTTTTAAATACCTTTTCAAATTTTAACGGATACATTTCTACTCCTTTCAAGTAACTCTAAAATGAAACCATCTGATTTAGTATACCACAATATGGAACATTTGATAATAGCTTTTGCAAAGAAATTATCGCCAATTTTCCAGTCGGTTGACAAAAACACCATCCACCTGCCAACTTTTCATCAAATCCAGTTCTAATTGCTGCTTAATCGTATAGACATTGACCTTGATGTTCTTCTCATGTGCCTGCTCTACCAAATCCGGATTGACATACTCAATCGATGGATGAATGGCACTGATTTTCAATCCACTTTGTTCGGCATAGCGAAAAATATCTATCAAATTGGAACAATAAAGGAGCCCTAAAGGAATCGAATCGTCCTCCTCCTGCACAGCCTTTAATAAATGGTGGTCAAAGGAAGAAACCAAAACCTCTCTTGGATAGCAGTGCAAAAGATCTACCAGTTTTTTGGCAAAATCTTTTCTTTTATCAAAGGCTAATTTCTTCATTTCAATATTCAGAAAAACCTCTTTCGGAACTTGTTGCAATACCTCCTCCAAAAGTGGAATTCGTTCCGCGGCAAACTCCGGTGCAAACCACTTTCCGGCATCCAATCCGGCTATTTTTTCATAATCCTGCTCCATCAACAAGCCTTGACCGTCGTTGGTTCTACCCAAATAAAAATCATGCATTACTACAATTTTTCCGTCTGCAGTGAGTTGAATGTCCAGCTCAATGGCCTTGGCTCCTGCCTGGACAGCCTTTTCAAAAGCAATCATAGTATTTTCCGGTGCATAATCCGATAAGCCTCTGTGTGCAAAATAAATCATAATTTCCTCCCACATGATATTTCTTTTATTCTATTTTTATAAAAACGATATCATTTCTATTATATGATATTTCCCAAAAAAATCCAGCTTTATTTTGATCTAAAGATTCTTCTGCTGTTGAACGTAAGATTGTCGCTTTGTTTGCACTATATATTCTCCTGTCCGGTATTTTGAACTTTCTCAATCGGCACAATACTCAGTGTCATCCCCAATGGGCGCAAAAGTTTTAAGATGGTTGTTAAGCGGGGATCATTGTGATTATTCTCCAATCTCGCTATAAAAGACTGCTTTACGCCTGTCAAATTTTCCAGCTCAACCTGTGTAAGCCCCGCATGTTTTCTGATTTCTAAGAACTTCCCGATAATTTCAACCTTTAACGCAATTTCATCTTTTTCTTCTTGAGAAAGTGCGCTCATTTCCCTTTTCAAGCCATCCCAACTAAGCAAATTATTCATGCTTTTTACTCCTTTCCTTATAATCACTTAACATACGATTCGCCTTCTCGATTTCACGCCTTGGTGTCTTTTCTGTTTTCTTTTCAAAATGATTCAGAATCAAAAATACATTATCCTGAATTGCAGCAAATATTATTCGATCTCTACTCGGTCTAAGTTCCCACAGCTCAGTACCCGTTAAATGTTTTACCATTGGTTGCCCGATGTGAGTTCCATAGTTTTTTAAAAGCTCCATGTATTCATATAATTTTTTCAGCCTTATGCGTGAATCTTTATCTTTTAATGCCTTTGCATCCAATTCCCGAATCCAACTCACCGTTTCCGAATAACCTTTTTCATTTTGGTAAAAGTTGATTTCATACACTTGATTTCCGCCCCCTTTCATTATATAACAAATACGTTATATAATCAAGTTTTCTGCATTTAAGACTCGCTTATCAAAAAACGGGGCGACTTGATCTATGCAACTCACCCCGTTTTGTTACCGTTTTCACTTGCTTACTCTATTTTGCACCGCCATGGTGTAAAATCTCTCCCTCTAATTCAGCTTATGCGAAGAACGTCTTTCCGTATCGTAAAAGAAAGAATCTCCGTATTCTGCCTGATAGGGAATGGTTGCCACACTCTTTGGCACGGCTTGGTAGCTGTGCAGCAATTCACCGTTTTTATAGACTTGAAACTCCAGTTCCACCAAAATATAGCCCTGGTGTAAAAACGGCTCCTTGTGCAAAGACACACCACCCAGTTTCTTAAAGTCCGTCCCTTTTGGCACAACATAGCTTTCATTTGGCAAGAAAAAGCGGAAATACCAGTTCTGTCTGGATCGGTAAATCTCCTCCGGCTTTATCCCCGCCGGCTTTTGAATCCGGCCCGCCAATTGTCTTCCGGCATATACTTTCAGCCTTTCTCCCACCGTGATTTGAGCATGGTGCCCCAGTGGTACTCGGTGATTGGACTGAAACGCTTCCAGATATTTGGCATAATCCATGCTGTTATTTCTTTTTTGACCATCCAAAATCCTTGCCGTATCCTCAAAATAAGAATCCTCAACCCAATCCGTATAATCCTTCATTCTGGTCTTGAGCTCGATTTCCTGATTGGCGACATTGATTTTTCGCAGGCTCTGATTGCCATGATAATATAAGTCCACCTCCTGCTTTTTCCCTTGCTTATCCACAAAATAATATTTCGGATTGACCACCAAATAATCATCCCGATAAAACAGGTCATGGTTGGTCGTCAGGACAAAATCAATCGGCACCCCCAAAGAAATCCCGTCCAAACGTCGGGCAAGCTTTCCTTCCCTTGGATAAACCGGCATTTCCAGATTGGCTTTTTTCTCTTTTTCACCGATATTTAAAATACGGTGATCGGTAAATCTCCCGAAGATACTGATATCAAAACTTTCTACCGCCTTATACTTGGTAATATCCAGATTGGCCTGATAGGCAAAGGCCGGACTTTGCTCATCCTTTAAATTGATCGGCAGACTGCGAAAGGCAATCTGGTGCTCTTCTCCCTCTGCCGCCCATGACGGAATAAAAAAGTGTGCCAAATCCTTGTCGGCTTCTCCGCCGTCAGCCGGAAAATCATGCCATTCTCCCGCCTTTAAATAGTTGCCATTATAGTCTTTTCCTGCATAAACATCAAAGCTGAATTGAATCTGCCGCTTGGCAATATATTTGGCATAATCCCGATTGCCATAGCCTTTGATATTCAAATGCTGCCCCGCTGTCGGATAAACGACGGCAAAACTTTCTTCCTTGATATAAAATGGCTGATTCTTTTTCCAAACATAGCTTTCATTGTCCTTCTTTTCCCTGGCAACCAGCCTTGGATAGCAAACTGCCGGAGTATGCAAACTGACCGGATTGCCGGATACACTGATTTCCTTTATTGGCGAATAATCTTCTCCATAGCTTAAAATTAAGCGATAACGGATTTTTCCGGTAGGAATCGAATCCTTGACATTGGCCGCCTCCTTGGGAATGACAATGTCTTCCTGATAAAGGACATCTCCTCCAATCTGCCCGGAAACAGGGAGCTTGTCCCCTGCGGTAATAGTATATCCATCCACTGTCAGGGTCGCATTGCTACCGCTTCCGTTTTGATAACTCCCCTGTGTCATGGAAGCAGTCACCTGATAGTTTTGTGGTGTCAGGGTTATCTTTCCACCCGGCAGGGCAGGGCTACTCACTTCCGCCGACTCAATCGCATAGACATACGCTTTTGTGATTTCGGTGTAAGACACTTCCCGAATAACTTTATCTTTCGGTATTATGCCACTCGGTCCTCCCTTTTCTGAAGTCTTTTGTATGGTTTTATGCGTTTTGATTTGGCTTTCCAGATAGACCAGATAGCGCTCTCCTATCACCTGAACATAGACATTTTCCCCTGCCGGTATGCCTTTGCCGATATCAAAACTTTGTTGACCAGGCTTCTCTGAGTCAATCCGAATGCTCCCGCCTTGCGATTGGGACGCCTGTGGAATGAGGGCTTTTGTTTCCACCACTTCCTCTATCTTCGTAGACGATGTCCCTGCATCTCCCCTTCTCATGCTGGCAGTCACTTCATAGGTGACACCATCTCCTCCTAAGTTTCGAAAAGATATCAAGGTACGGCTGCCCTCGGCTACCGGATAGACCAGAATAGCCGCCTTCATCATATTCTCCTCTTCTTTGCTCCCCGGCTTAATATCAAACTTATCCCCATACTCCCTTTGAAAACTTTCCCGAACAATATTTAGATAGTAGCGGTAGAGGGCCTTCGCCTCTTCTTCATTAGACATTTTCTTTAAAAGAAGAATCAAACTTGTTTTTTCATTTTTATTTTTTGTCCAATTGAATAAACTAAAAAGTTTACCGCTATATGCATCTGCCGGATAATCCGGATTTTCTACCAAATATCCTTCCACCGTCACTCCCAAATATTTATATTGTTTGGCCTTGTCATTATATTTATTCGTTTTTGTTCCTTTCTTTCCACGCTCCGATACACTTTCATAGTAAATCGTATCCGCCTTGGCTTGATTTTTTAAGACCAACAGTCCATGTTCTTGCCAGATTTCTTTGCTAAAATCATGGATGTTTTTCTCCCTATATAAGTAATTATTTTCAGAATAAAGCTCCAATGTCCTTTGCATTTCTTCTCTCGAATATATTTCCGCAAAGGAATCAGATAGAGTGATTATATGAAACATCATTACCCATAAAAATAGTATAATAATATTTTTCCCTTTCATTTCTCCCCCTATCGAATCTTATGGTAGTTATAGTCATACACTTCTTTATACAGCTTTTGCCATTTCGCATCTAAGTACCAAATATTAAAACCGATCGTATATGAATTTCCACTTACTCCTATGGTTTCTTCCAAGCGTACGATATAGCGATTATTATCCAGGAAAAAATCCGTACCCGGATGATCCAAGTGACTACTGTTTATCGTCTTCTTCCTCAAATATTGCATTACTTTTTCCACTTCCGATTTTGGCAATCTTCTTAATAATAATCTTTCAAAATCTTCCACTTGTCCCGGCAACGGGCCTTTTTCGTCGTAATAAATCGTGCCTGCAATTTCATCTGCACTATCGTTTGGATAAATATCCCCATCAACCACCCTATGTAAGTATGGCGCATAGCTTAATTCGCTGTTTGTTAGTAAGTTGTCTTCCAATACTCTCGTCAATTTCGGAATGTTTTCATTGGTCGGATCTACCCATTTGCTGCCACCATAATAATGAGCTTCCATTTCTTTTTTCTGCTTTTTGCGAATGGCCTCGGCATCGTATTTCACTCTACGGCTGCTGTCCAGTAAGCGCATAACAACTGCCGACGCTTCCGCTCGGCTTAAAATCCCTTGCGGCAGAAAACGTGTATCTTCATAGCCGGTCAAGATTCCCAGTGCATAAGCCTTCTTCACTGCCTCTTGGTATGCCAAGGTCTTTTCATATTTTTCTTCATACACACCCACCATTTTAAAGTCAGATATGCTTTTTTCCACCGTTTCCATTGGGATTTGGCTGACATCCATACTTCTTGCCAGATAGCGCAAAATCAAAAGCGCCATTTGTTCTCTGGTAATCTGTGCCTTATAGTCCGCAAAATCTCCATCTTGCAAGATACCAAGCTCTTTCGCCTTATTTAAATACCCAATCGCCCAATACTGCGAGTGGTTCTCTGCCCTTTCTCCGGCCGCTCGTACCAGCATGGTAATAAACTGATCCACTCCCAATTTACTACTTCCTCGAAACGTTCCATCCGGAAATCCCTTGATGATTTCATTTTTATTCTCTGCCAGTGCCAGCACATCTTTGGCATACCATTCCTTGCCCTTCACATCCTGAAAATGTATCTCCGCAGAAACCGATAAATTCCCCAGCCCCAGAAAACACAAACACAGCAGCAACAAGCATCCCTTACCAACTAAAAAACGCATTTCCTCTTTCATTCTCTTTTCCCTTTCTTTTTGTCTTTTGTAATTTCCATTTCATTTCTATTAAATCTCATAAGTATAGTCAAATAGGAGATTAGCGGAAGGACTCCTTTAGTTCTCTCTTTCCGATAATGCCGCCTTGCCCAGTTTCAAAATCAATTTCCCCTGATTCTCCTGCACGGCATCTCCCCTGACCAACAAAAAAACACCGACTTCCCTTAAATCCTTACCCAAAATGCTACTGCTATGCTCCGGCAAAAGCGTTTCGGCATTCGGAACATAACCGCTAAGTACTTTCTCCAAAAGGGGAGCAATCATAATCTCCCTTTTTCCGCTTTGTTTTTTGTTTTCTTCCAACAAATCTCTTCTCGTATATAGTACGCCATCTGCCTCTTCCATCCTTTGATAAAACGGCAACTCCAACCTTTCCTTTCGGCTGACATCATATAAAATCAAAGCATCATACGTGACAAAACCAATAAGGGCAACTCTCTCCTGCCAGCGCTCCACCTCCCCCTCCGTCTGAGCATTCATGGCAAAGGCAAAGCTACGTAACATCGTATCTCTCGTTGCCTCCTCTGCAACTTCAATCCTCTTCATCTCCTCTTCATCATAGGAAAAACGACTAAAGGTTTTCAAGGCAAACAATCCATCCCGTAAGGATGATTCACTCGCTCTTTCCAATCTTTGTTGATACTTTATTTTATAATATTCCTGCTGTGTTTGTACACCCTGAATAAACAAAAACGGTAACAAAATAAACAAAGTTAATTCCCAAAGTAAGTTCTAGGTTTAAGGTCTGACTGGAACTTAGGTTG
>JAUMXK010000141.1 GCA_030535295.1 Eubacteriales bacterium
TAAGTTCCAGTCAGACCTTAAACCTAGAACTTACTTTGGGAATTAACTTTTTATTAAATATGACTTTACTCTTTGCCGAAATTTGATATAATGTGTTATACATAGATAAGCTTTACTTTTTTCGATTGGTCGTGACTTGTAAATCTTTGTCTATGCCAAAAATCTCATAGAATGGAAAGGTGGTGATTTTATGAGAATGGAACGAGTAAGCAATAACCAAATTAAATGTTATTTGAATAAAACAGATTTATCTTCCCGAGAACTGAACTTTTCCGAAATTGCCTATGGCAATCCGAAAACACAAAGACTATTTCAGGATATGATGGAAAAGGCCTCGGATGAATTGGGCTTTGATATGCATAATGTACCGATTATGATTGAAATTGTTCCGGTATCTTATGACAGCATCATGCTGATTATTACCAAGGTGGAAGATCCGAGTGATATTGACGACCAATTTATGGAATTTCAGCAGCAATCCGGTCACAAGGAAATCGGCAAAGAGATTCATTCCAATGTCCGTAAAGCCGAGAGCAATCCGCAGGTCAGCAAACCGGTTTTTGAGGATTTGCAGTCCTTAAAGCATAGTGAGCTTTCGGATGTTTCTTATGCCTATGCATTTGACAGCTTAGAGGCCGTGATTTCGGTATGCCGTGAATTGGTAAAATATCGTATTTCCGAAAGTACGCTTTATAAGGATAACGAAAAGTATATCTTATTGATTAAAAATTACAGCACCGATAAGGAAATGCGCATTATGATTGCCGGTCTGATGGCAGAATATGGTAGTGTCTATAAGAACAACAGTGTTTCTTTTGATTATTTCACGGAGCATTGTGAGCAAATTATTCCGGATAATGCCATTTCTCAATTGGCCCGACTTTAAGAGCTTTTCGGCGGAAAGGAGTAATCTTGAAAATTTTTGATATTGATGGTCCCTTTCAGTACTATGGGGGGATTCTATTCGATTTACTGATAAGCAATTTAATTTGGATTTTTATCTCGGTATTCAGTTTCGGTATTCTCTCAGGGCCTGCTACTCTGGCTTTATATCAAAGTGTTTACCGAGGAATCCTTTTGAAAGACGGATATCCTTTTAAGACCTTTTTCCTGTCTTTTAAGACCAGATTTTTTTATCAACTGGGATTTTGTTTCTTTTACTTTGCCATGATGCTGCTGACAGTGATGAATCTCTATTTGACACTCACCGGGCAATTTGGCACGATTTGGCTTTTGCCGGTATATTTCTTTATTTTTATGGAATTGGCCTTGACCGGCACGGTAGCTTTTCCGCTGCTCTCTCAAAACCGTGATTTGAGATTTTTGGATTTGTTGAAGATTAGTTTCATCATTGCCAATAAGCACCTACCTTGGGTATTCCTGGCTACCATTCCCAATGTAATTTTGGTAGTCCTGGTTGTTCTTACTTTCAGCGGCTATTTGCAACTAACTATTTTCTTATTTTTCTTCCCTGCCCTCAATGCCTTGGCTATCAGCCAATTTGTATTGAAAAAGGTCCTGGAAAGATACCAACACTTTAAAACATTTCAAGGCAATTTCTTTTAATCAAAATATCTATTAAAATGATATCTATGAAAAAGGCAGCTCC